>NZ_SMMF01000931.1:0-3087 GCF_009711355.1 Roseibium sp. RKSG952
GAACCACCGCTGCCACCAGAGCCACCGGAACCACCGCTGCCACCGGAGCCACCGCCAGTTGGAGTTACACCACCGCTCCCACCGGAGCCGCCACCCGAGCCGCTGCCGCCTGAGCCGCTGCCACCCGAACCACTGCCGCCAGTTCCACCACCGGTGCCGCTGCCAACGACATCTTCATCATCCTCGTTCGCACGGCCGTCACCAGACCGCTGATCGGTCGCTGAAACTGTTGCTGTTGGAAAGTCGGTGAGCACCGCTGCAAAGCCCGGGCAGGTTTTCAAGGTGCGGGCAAGAATGTCCTCGAAGTCAGCGCGCCGCTGAATGTAACGCAACATACGCGCGTCAACGACAGTACATGCGCAGAGTGTTTCGGTTGAAACTGATTGCTTAGCTGTTCGAACCGTACATTTCTCGGCTGCTTGTGTTGCACCACCGGCCAGCAGGGGAAATGTCGCGGAAGCAAAAACGAAAGATAACAAACGCGGTTTGATGCGCATAGCGCCTCTCCTTGAAACTCTTTACCTACTCCGTTGCCTTATGCACCGTTAAACCATCGGCGTTTATGAACAACGTCACACTTTGGACATAAATACACCTTTGTCCGGCCGGATTTACAAGGGCGTACTTGAGGGATTCCGTTAAAGTTGACTCACCTTTAAGTAGATTATTCATAGAAATCAGAAAGAAGACCTGACGTAGCGGCAGGCCTTCGGTTTCTGATCATTTTCAGAATGGATGAAAAAATGTCACAGGTGTGCCATTGTTTCCAAACTGTTCGGCATGAAATTTCCTTAAATCAGGCTGATTTAGCCATGCGTTTGCGTTCGTGGGGGTCAAGAAACCGCTTTCGCAGACGAATGGCATTGGGTGTAACCTCAACCAGCTCATCGTCATCGATGTAGGCGATTGCTTCTTCCAGCGAGAACTGGACATGCGGAGTGAGTCTCACTGCGTCGTCAGATCCGCTGGCGCGTACGTTCGTCAGTTTCTTGCCCTTCAGAGGGTTCACTTCCAGATCGTTATCACGCGAATGTTCGCCAATGACCATGCCCTGATAGACATCTGTCTGCGGGCCAACAAACATGCGACCACGCTCTTCGAGGTTCCAGAGGGCGTAGGCGACAGCCTGGCCATTTTCCATCGAGATCAGAACCCCCGCACGACGGCCAGGGATAGGGCCCTTGTGTGCCGCCCAACCATGGAAGACGCGGTTCAGAACGCCGGTGCCGCGGGTGTCGGTCAGGAACTCACCGTGATAGCCGATCAGGCCGCGTGAAGGCACATGCGCGATGATGCGGGTTTTGCCAGCGCCAGCGGGGCGCATCTCGACCAGTTCACCTTTGCGGGCGCCGGTGATTTTTTCGATAACTGCCCCCGAATATTCGTCGTCCACATCAATTGTGACTTCTTCGATGGGCTCCAGACGCTGTCCGTCTTCCTCGCGGAACAGAACCTGCGGACGCGAAATGCTGAGTTCAAAGCCCTCGCGGCGCATGTTCTCGATCAGAACACCCATCTGCAATTCACCACGGCCAGCGACTTCGAATGCTTCGCCGCCCGGAGTGTCGGTGATGCGGATCGCGACGTTCGATTCAGCTTCTTTCATCAGGCGGTCACGGATGACGCGCGACTGAACCTTTTTGCCGTCACGACCGGCCAAAGGAGAATCGTTGATACCGAAGGTCACGGTGATGGTCGGCGGATCGATTGGCTGGGCGGGCAGGGCTTCTTCGACCTGCGGCGAGACCAACGAGTCGGCTACGGTTGCCTTGCTCATGCCTGCGATGGTGACGATGTCACCCGCTTCTGCGACGTCGATGGGCTGTTGCGCGAGGCCACGGAAGGCCAGGATTTTTGACGCGCGGAAGTTTTCGATCAGTGTCCCGTCGCGGCTCAGCGCCTTGAGGCTGTCACCGGCTTTCAGCGTGCCACTTTCGACACGGCCGGTCAGGATGCGACCGATAAAAGGGTCGCTGCCCAGAGTGGTGGCCAGCATGCGGAAGGGTTCGTCTTTCTTCTCGGCCTGTTTCGGGGCAGGAACGTGATCGACGACAAGATCGAACAGCGCGGTCAGGTCCTTGCGCGGCCCGTCCAGTTCCATATCTGCCCAGCCTGAGCGGCCCGAGGCGTACATGGCGGGGAAGTCCAACTGGTCATCGTCGGCCCCCAAGTTCGCAAACAGGTCGAAACATTCGTCCAGCGCGCGGTCAGGTTCGGCGTCAGGCTTGTCGACCTTGTTGAGTACCACGATGGGACGCAGGCCCAGCGCCAGCGCCTTGGAGGTCACGAACTTGGTTTGCGGCATCGGACCTTCGGCAGCATCCACCAGCAGGACAACACCATCGACCATGCTGAGAATGCGTTCTACTTCGCCGCCAAAGTCGGCGTGACCGGGCGTGTCGACGATGTTGATGCGCGTGCCTTTCCATTCGACCGAAGTCGCCTTGGCCAGAATGGTGATGCCGCGCTCACGCTCAAGATCGTTGCTGTCCATGGCGCGCTCGGCCACGGCTTGATTTTCCCGGAATGCACCGGATTGTTTAAGCAGCTCATCGACCAAAGTCGTCTTGCCGTGGTCAACGTGAGCGATGATTGCGATATTGCGCAGGTCCATGAGAGGTCAGCCTTTGAACGGGAAGTTGCCGCGCGCATAACGCGACGCGAACAAATATACCAGCCCTAACCGGTGGTCAGTGACCTGCTGTCTTCGAAAACAGGTGAATAACCAGAATTCCGGCCATGATCATTGTCAGACCGAATACGGCTGGCCAATCCAGCCTTTGTCCAAAAACGATAAATCCGATCAACGCGATGAGGAAAATTCCCAGACCTGACCAGATCGCATAGACGATACCAACCGGCATGACCTTGAGTGTGAGAGCCATCAGGTAAAACGCGCATCCATAACCAAATACAACTAGGACAGATGGCCAGAAGCGGGTAAATTGCTGGCTTGCCTGAAGGGCTGTTGTTCCAATGGTTTCAGCTACAACAGCCAGCAATAGGATCAGATAAGCTTTGGGCACCGGGCAGAACCTTCTCGCTGATTTTCGCGCAAGCATGAGCACGAAACCGGAATGCTGGGCA
>NZ_SMMF01000931.1:3341-10733 GCF_009711355.1 Roseibium sp. RKSG952
TATGTTATTATTTAGATGTTTTTGATTTTAAGTTTAACGAGTGTTTGTCATGACGAAATTTGCTAAATACGTCATTTTTGCTTCGGCTCTTATTGTGGCGCTTGGGTGGCTTGCTGGCGGGGGGTCCGTCGAAATTGATGCAGCCCAGATGGTTGAACGGTTTGATGATACAGCGGTTTAGGCGTCCGCCTGGTAAAGGATAAAGAGGCTTTCGGGCCTCTTTTTCTATTCTGAAACTAACTGGCAGCGGGTTTGGAGTTTGAGAAAAAATCCTCAAGCTGCGGCCTGAGCCACGCCCAAAGCTTTGGTGAGCCTTGGTGTACAGATGTTCCAACCCGACTCTCAATCTGTGCCAAAGTAACATCGTAGTCGACCCACGATCCGCCGCCCGTTTCCAGATTGGCAATCGGTGTTTGAATCCGGTCAACTGCTTTGGCGAACCGGGCATCAGGCGTCTCTGCGGCTTCAAATTCATGCCACAAGGCTAGAAACTCTTCGTATTGATCCGCAGGAAGCATGCCAAATAATCGCGATGCAGCAGCTTCTTCTTTTGCAGCCTGGGCTGCGTGATCAACCTGCCCATGGATGGGGTGGTCGCCTGCATCGATTTCTACAATGTCATGCAGCAGTAGCATTTTGAGAACCCGGTCAGTTTTAACCGTGGGTTCTGCGTATTCCGCCAAAACCCATGCATGCAGCATGATGTGCCATGAGTGCTCGGCCGAGTTTTCAAAGCGGTCGCCGGACAGCAAGCGTGAAGCGCGCTGTACAGACTTTAGCTGATCGGCTTCTGTGAGAAACGGAAGCCGTTGTGCGAACGGATTAGTGTCTGTCGGCGTACCCCCGGAATACATCTGCCGGGCGTGCCCATAGGCATATGGAAAAGCGTATTCGAGATAGGCGGCGCGTCCACCATCCAAATTGCTCTGCACAACGTCCAGATGATCAGGGCGCGGCTCACCGGCGCACAGTACTTGAAACAGTGGCTGGCAACGATCCAGAATTTTGGCAAAGCGGGCGTCTGGTGTTTTGTCTTCTTCAAACTCGCGCCAGAGGTTCAGAAACGCAATCGCTTGATCCTCGGGGAGAACGCCAAACAACTCTTCTGCGGCTTTGTTTTCAGCCAGTGCCACGGCCTGCCAATCAGTTTCCAGATGGATTGGGTGATCACCCACCAGGATCTCGACCAGATCATGAAGCAGCAGCATCTGAATGACCCGGTTGATACTGACATCTTTCTCCGCAAGCGGCTCCATGACCAGCGCCCAAAGGGTCAGGTGCCAACTGTGCTCGGCTGAGTTCTCGGATCGGGATTGATCGAGCAGGACATTCGCCCGCTCGACCGATTTCAGTTTGTCTGCCTGTTTCAGGAAAGCGATCTGTGCAGGCAAACGGTCATTCATTGTTTTTCTATGGCCTTAAGTTTTGAGCGATGGTCGGACAACCGCTTGATTACGAATTGTCTGGCCTTGCGTTCGGCCAGACGTACGCGAATCTCGGTCAGATACGCCTCTTCAAGAGACTGCGAGGACGCGCCCAGCAGTTCACCGACTTCGACGTAAAACCGGTCCTGACCGGTTTCATCCATCACTTTCATTGTGTCCTCGGCCAGTTTCGAGGCCAGGGTTGTGATGGTGTCCGACATCAGCGTGTGTTCTCTGTCAGACGACGCTTCACATATTCCGTGGTGTGATCGATCAATGTGTCCATGTGACGATCCTGGAAGAAGTGGTCTGCGCCTTCGACTTCGGTATGCGTGATCGTGATACCTTTTTGCTCATGCAGCTTGCTGACCAGAGTGGTGGTATCGGCGGGCGGTGCCACGCGATCTGCTGATCCGTTGATGATCAGGCCGGATGACGGGCAGGGTGCCAGGAATGAAAAGTCATACATGTTAGCTGGCGGCGAGACGCTGATGAAACCGGTAATTTCAGGGCGACGCATCAGCAATTGCATTCCGATCCACGCACCGAACGAGAAACCGGCAACCCAGCAATGCTTGGAGTTGTTGTTCATCGACTGCAGATAATCGAGCGCCGATGCGGCATCGCTCAGCTCTCCGACGCCTTGATCGTATTCACCCTGGCTGCGGCCAACGCCGCGGAAGTTAAAGCGCAACACGGTAAAGCCCATGTTGTAGAACGCATAGTGCAGATTGTAGACCACCTTGTTGTTCATGGTCCCGCCAAACTGTGGATGCGGGTGAAGCACGATGGCGATCGGTGCGTCTTTTTCCTTTTGCGGGTGGTAGCGGCCTTCCAGACGGCCTTCGGGTCCGGGAAAAATCACCTCGGGCATGTGTGCTTTGGTCCTGTCTTTTTCTCTTATGGCCCCGGGATATACTTGACGATATCCGTCAGGCACCTTAGAACGGTTCTAATTACGATACATAGCGTGAAGACGCTGTCAGTGGGAGATACGCACTGGCTGCGGCGGCGTCAATGTTTTCGCGCGATACTTGCCACGAGGGAAGACAAATGAAGCTATCGACCAAGGGTCGTTATGCGATGGTCGCACTGGCCGATATCGCGCTACAGCCTGCAGATACGCTGGTTACTTTGGGTGAAATTTCCGAACGTCAGGATGTTTCTCTGCCATATCTCGAGCAGTTGTTCGTTAAGCTTCGCCGAGCAGAGCTAGTTACTTCGGTGCGTGGCCCCGGCGGGGGCTATAGGCTCGCACGCCCAGCATCTGAGATTCGGGTGGTCGAGATTCTGGCTGCAGTGGATGAGACCGTTGATGCAATGCACAAGGGGGCTGGTGCCTCAGGTGGATCATCGGGCAGCCGGGCACAGTCACTGACCAATCGTTTGTGGGAGAGCCTCAGTGCTCATGTTTATGTTTTCCTGCATCAGACACGGTTGTCTGATGTGATCAAGAACGATCTTGCGCCGTGTCCTGCGGTGCCCAACCTGTTTTCGGTCGTTGATGACTGATGAGTTTAAAGGTTGAGCATATAGTCCGGACAGGTTTTTCGCAGGAAAAGATGCATCCATGAATCGCATTTATCTGGATCATAACGCTACGACGCCGCTCAGACCCGAAGCGCGCTCCGCAATGATTGCAGCTATGGAAGTGTGTGGTAACCCGTCTTCTGTTCATGCCGAAGGTCGGGCGGCGAAGTCAGTGGTCGAAAAGGCTAGGGAGCAGATCGCATCAGCGTTTGGCGCGGATGGAGCCGATATTGTCTTTACATCCGGATCTACCGAGGGTGCCGCTTTGACAATGGCTGGGCGTAACCTGCATGGCTCGGCTGTTGAGCATGATGCTGTAAGGGCTTGGTCTGTCGAAGATCTTTCAGTTTCAGGTCTTGGGGTGGTCGATGTGCCTGACCCTGAGGATTCGACGCTTCAACTTGCAAATTCAGAGACTGGAATCATCCAAAAGCTACCGCAGGGCATCGCAGTGACGGATGCGACGCAGGCCTTTGGGAAACTGCCAGTGGCTTTCAACTGGCTGGGTGCGCAGATGGCATTGATTTCCGCCCATAAATTGGGTGGTCCCAAAGGGGTTGGTGCTGTCGTGATGAAGCGTGGAACCGACTTGGCCGCTCAAATCAAGGGCGGTGGTCAGGAAATGGGGCGTCGTTCAGGCACGGAAAATGTCATTGGAATTGTAGGGTTCGGTGCTGCAGCTGAAGCGGCTGCCCGGGATTTGGCAGATGGCGTTTGGGAAAAGGTTGCAGAACTTAGAAATATTCTAGAAAAGGCCCTTGAGGCCGGTTCTAAAGCTACTATTTTTGTCGGGAAAGGTCAGGATCGCCTCCCGAACACTTTGTGTTTTGCGACACCCGGGTGGAAGGGTGAAACACAAGTGATGCAGATGGATTTGTCCGGATTTGCGATCAGCGCAGGTTCAGCATGTTCCAGCGGCAAGGTCCGGGCCAGCGCGGTACTAACCGCGATGGGATATGATGAGGTGACAGCAGCCAGCGCGATCCGCGTTTCGCTGGGCCCTCAGACGACCGAAGAAGATGTGCTGCGTTTCGCGGAAACGTGGCTTGAGAAAGAGAAAAAGCATCGCGCGCGCGCCGCGTGATCTGACGGAGGGTGAGTCATGGCCGCTTTGGACCAGACCCAGGTAAAAGAAGGTGTCGATCAGGAAACCGTTGATGCGGTGCGCGAGGTCGGAACCTATAAATACGGTTGGGATACCGATATCGAGATGGAGTATGCGCCAAAGGGCGTAAACCCCGATATCGTTCGCCTGATCTCAGAAAAAAACGACGAACCCGAGTGGATGACCGAGTGGCGCCTTGCAGCGTTCGAACGCTGGACCCAGAAGGAAGAACCGAACTGGGCCATGGTTCACTATCCGAAGATCGATTTCCAGGACCAGTACTACTATGCCCGTCCAAAATCGATGGAGGAGAAGCCGAAATCTTTGGATGAAGTCGATCCCAAGCTTTTGGCGACCTACGAAAAGCTTGGTATCCCGCTGAAAGAACAGATGATTCTGGCTGGTGTGGAAGGTGCAGAGGATGCACCCGCAGAGGGCCGCAAGGTTGCTGTGGACGCAGTATTTGACTCTGTGTCGGTCGGTACGACTTTCCAGGATGAGCTGAAGAAGCATGGCGTAATTTTCTGCTCGATCTCGGAAGCGATCCGTGAGCATCCGGAACTTGTTAAAAAGTATCTGGGATCTGTGGTTCCTGTTTCTGACAACTTCTATGCAACCCTGAACTCTGCTGTGTTCTCGGATGGATCATTTGTCTACGTACCGCCGGGCGTGCGCTGCCCGATGGAACTGAGCACCTATTTCCGTATCAACGCGGAAAACACAGGTCAGTTCGAACGCACTTTGATCATCGCCGACAAGGGGTCTTACGTTTCGTATCTCGAAGGTTGTACGGCACCACAGCGGGATACAGCACAGCTGCACGCAGCTGTGGTTGAGATCATTATCGAGGAAGATGCCGAGGTTAAGTACTCGACGGTTCAGAACTGGTTCCCCGGGGATGAAAACGGCAAAGGCGGCATTTACAACTTTGTGACCAAGCGCGCCGATTGCCGGGGTGATCGATCCAAAGTGATGTGGACACAGGTCGAGACTGGTTCTGCGGTGACCTGGAAGTACCCGTCCTGCATATTGCGCGGCAATGAAAGCCAGGGTGAATTCTACTCGATCGCCATTACCAACAACTATCAGCAGGCTGATACCGGCACCAAGATGGTGCATTTGGGTAAGAACACCAAGTCGCGGATTGTCTCGAAAGGCATCAGTGCCGGTAAAGCGCAGAACACCTATCGTGGGCTGGTGTCGATGCACCCCAAAGCCAAGGACAGCCGCAACTATACCCAGTGTGACTCGCTGTTGATCGGCGATAAATGCGGTGCCCACACGGTGCCTTACATTGAAGTAAAGAATAACTCGAGCCGGGTGGAACACGAGGCCACAACCTCGAAAGTTGACGATGATCAGCTGTTCTATTGCCGCCAGCGTGGTATGGACGAAGAAGAGGCTGTGGCACTGGTCGTTAACGGGTTCTGCAAAGACGTCCTTCAGGCATTGCCGATGGAGTTTGCGATGGAAGCCCAGCAACTGGTCGCAATCAGTCTTGAAGGATCTGTAGGCTAATTCGCTATGTTGGACACCCGGACCATAACTGGCTCTGCGCCGCGTTCGGCTGTCCGCACGGTGGCTTGCGCAGTGCCGAGCGGAGTCGCGCCAGCATTGCAAAAGCAATTGTTGGCTCACCCTAAATTGGTGATTTGCCTGCCGTTCCAACGCTTGGTATCCAGACGCGGATATAGAGTTTGTGAATTTGGTAGACGCGTCGATGATAGAAGAACAAAAGTCAGCCTTCCAATCACGCGTCGAACGCATCAATGCCCGGGCGGAGGAAGCGTCAAAAGGCACATCTCGACGGTCCGGGGACACCATCTGGCATCGCCTTTCATATCCGATTTCGTTCATCGGAGCGTTTCTGCTGGGGGTCGGGGCGGTCTTCCTTTCGCGCTATATCCAGTTTCAGATGATCGGCGTGCCGGGCGATCCAAAAGCCGGTTCTCAGGATCTGATCAGTATTGTTCTGGCCATGGCCGCGATCTTTCTGATTTCGTTCCTGTTGAACGGCAGGCAGAAAGAATTCGCTCGGACAAGTGCATTGGCGATGATGGCAACCACGTTCACGTTCCACAATGCCGTTTGGGCCTACCCAGACTCGTTCGAGCAGGTGTACGGGCCAGACTGGGTGGAAATGGTGAAAAATCAAACCGAACCATCAAGTATCCGACTGTTCAGTATAGTGATCGCTTTCAACTGATCGAGGAAAGTTCAGAGCCGATCACTGACACTTATCTGCAGATGCCAACCGTTGGCGTTGTAACTGACAATATTCTTTCAAACCAATGGTTTCTGCAGCGGCAGTCTCATCTCGGTCAGAGATGTGACAGCCCGGGCCTGCAGAGATCAATCAGATAAAGCCGCCAAATCAGGCGGCATCGAAGTATGTGAGGAAAAAATGCTGGAAATCAAAAACCTGCACGTGAAACTTGAGGAAGAAGACAAGCAAATCCTCAAAGGCGTCGACCTGACTGTCGAAGCTGGCAAAGTGCACGCGATCATGGGGCCGAACGGTTCGGGTAAGTCGACGCTTAGCTACGTGCTGTCCGGGCGTGACGGCTATGAAGTTACTGAAGGTTCAGCAACTCTGAACGGGGAAGACCTGTTGGAGATGGAACCGGAAGAGCGCGCGGCAGCGGGTGTTTTCCTTGCTTTCCAATACCCGGTTGAAATTCCCGGCGTTGGCAACATGACCTTCCTGCGCACAGCCGTAAATGCCCAGCGCAAGGCGCGTGGAGAAGAAGAACTGTCTGCGACAGATTTCCTCAAGGAAGTTCGCGCAAAGGCCAAATCCTTGAAGATCGACGCTGACATGCTCAAGCGTCCGGTCAATGTTGGCTTTTCGGGCGGTGAAAAGAAACGCAACGAGATTCTTCAGATGGCGATGCTTGAGCCCAAGATGTGCATTCTGGACGAGACAGACTCGGGTCTGGATGTCGATGCGATGAAACTAGTGGCCGAAGGTGTAAATGCACTGCGTGACGAAGGCCGTGGATTCCTTGTCATTACCCACTATCAGCGCCTGCTGGATCACATCAAACCGGACGTTGTTCACATCATGGCAGATGGTCGTATCGTCAAAACTGGTGGTCCTGATCTGGCACTTGAGGTTGAAAACAACGGCTACGCCGACATCCTTGCTGAGGTGAACTGATGGCCTTGCCCGAAGTCAAACAAAACGCGACCGAGGCTCGGCTGGCATCGCTGAGCCTGCCTGAAGCCGGTTGTACGCGCGCTGCCCGCGAAGCGGCGCTTGCACGTGTTCGTGAAATGGGCCTGCCGAGCCGCAGGGACGAGTATTGGAAGTACACACATCCCGATACTCTG
>NZ_SMMF01000931.1:10842-11777 GCF_009711355.1 Roseibium sp. RKSG952
AGAAGCTACTCCGGCTGCCTTGTTCAAATCCGACGAACCCATGATGTTCGATGGATTTGACCGGTTGAAGATCGTTTTCATCGATGGTGTGTTCAATGCCGAGGCCTCAGATGATCTGTCGCTGGAAGGCGTGAGCATCGATCGTCTTGAGGATATTTGCTGCAAGGACATCCATTGGGCCAAAGAGCTTTACGGAGTACTGGAAGCTCGTGGACAATCACCGGTCGAGCGCCCGCTGGCAGCGCTGAATACAGCCTTTGCCACCGATGGTGTTGCGATCCATGTTACAGGTAAGCCGTCGAAGCCGATCAGCCTGATCTACCGTCATGCATCGGAAACATCGGATGCGATCCTGCACCATATCGTCCGCGTGGAAAGTGGTGCCGAAGTCACGATCCTTGAAAATGGTCCAGCGGCATCTCGTTTTAACAAGTGCATGGAAATCGATATTGCCGACGGTGGAGCATTGCATCATGTGCGAGCGCAGGGCCGCGATCATCAGCGCCGTGCTGCAACACATATGTTTACGCGACTGGGCAAAGAGTCGGTCTATAAATCATTTACGCTTACCGTGAATGGTGTGCTGACACGCAACGAACAAGTGGTCGAGCTGACGGGCGACGATGCGATCGCCCATGTCGCAGGCGCTTGCGTCGGAGATGGCGACTTTCATCACGACGATACGGTTTTCATCACCCATGATGCGGTGAACTGCGAAAGCCGGCAGGTGTTCAAGAAGGTTCTGCGCAACGGTGCCACCGGTGTGTTTCAGGGCAAGATCCTTGTGAAAGAAGGTGCCCAGAAAACAGATGGTTATCAGATCAGCCAGTCGCTGCTTCTGGATGACGACAGTCAGTTCCTGGCCAAGCCTGAACTCGAGATCTACGCCGATGATGTCGCCTGCTCGCACGGTTCCACCTCGGGCGCGATCGACG
>NZ_SMMF01000931.1:11918-75967 GCF_009711355.1 Roseibium sp. RKSG952
GTGTGGTGCGGCGCCTGTTGGATATGGGGCCACGCGAAGATCGAGCGCTGGCGTTTGTGATGGCGTTCTGCGTGGTTGGCTTTATTGCTCAGCTGCCCGGTCTGGCCCGGCGCGCCCATCTTGAGAATCTTGAACTCAACATGCTCTTGGGCGGGGCGCTACTGGGATCGGTCTTCATCTTGCCGTTAATGTTCTATTTTCTGGCTTGGATTTCGTATCTCGGGGCGAAGCTTGTAGGAGGTAAAAGCACATCCTATGGCGCCCGGCTTGCTTTGTTCTGGGCGCTCTTGGCCTCAGCGCCCTTAGTTCTGCTGAATGGCCTGATCGCCGGATTTATCGGACCGGGACCGGCGCAAACAGCTGCGGGTCTTTTGTGGGTTGTGGTTTTTGTGTGGTTCTGGTTCTCCGGTTTCAGACAAGCACAAGGGCCTGCCGCATGAATGTCGCCGTATTGGGTAATCTGGCTTTGCTCACAGTCAAAGACCCCGCCGAAGCTGCGCGAAGGTTGTTGACTCTGAATATGAACCGCGAGGCGCTCTGGGTGGCTTTGGCGCTTGCCGTTGTTCTGAACACCTTGCTTCAGGTTCTGTCAAACGTCCTATACCCCGTAAGCGACCCTGATATGCAGGATCTGGCCGGATCAATCACCCTGTATGTCGCCGTGGTTGGCGGTGGGCTGGTCGTCAGCATCGCCGCATTCTATCAGGTCGGCCAAAAGATGGGCGGCAAAGGGTCTTTCAATGACATCATGATACTGATGGTCTGGCTTCAGTTTCTGCGTGTCGCTGTTCAGGCCTTCAGCCTATTGTTGCTGATCAGCCTTCCCGGGCTGTTGGACATTCTGGCTTTTGCAGCTTTCTTGCTGGGCCTTTACATCACGGTCCACTTCATCGATCAGGCCCATCGCTTTGGATCTCCGCTCAAGGCGCTTGGCGTTCTCGTTCTTTCGGCGCTGGCTATCGCCGTTGTTATCACTATCCTGTTGTCCCTCGTTGGGGGACCAATGCTGGGAATCCCCGCCCATGTATGACGTTCAGAAGATCCGATCCGATTTTCCCATCCTGTCACGAGAGGTGAACGGCAAGCCGTTGACTTATCTCGACAACGGCGCATCAGCGCAAAAGCCGCAGGTGGTGATTGACGCGGTGACGAATGCATATGCGCATGAGTACTCGAATGTGCATCGAGGACTTCACTATCTGTCCAACCTCGCTACTGAGAAGTATGAATCCGTGCGCGGAACCGTTGCGCGTTTTCTGGGTGTCTCCAACGAGGATGAGATTGTCCTGAATTCGGGTACGACTGAAGGTATCAATCTGGTTGCCTATGGTTGGGCCATGCCCCGGATGGAAGCGGGGGACGAGATTGTACTCAGTGTGATGGAGCATCACGCAAACATCGTCCCGTGGCACTTTCTTCGGGAACGGCAGGGCGTTGTATTGAAGTGGGTCGATGTTGACGCCGATGGCAGCCTGGATCCGCAAGCAGTGATTGATGCGATCGGGCCGAAAACCAAACTGGTTGCGGTCACCCATTGTTCGAATGTCCTGGGCACTGTTGTGGACGTCAAAGCTATCACGCAGGGCGCGCATGACAAAGGTGTGCCGGTTCTGGTGGATGGTAGCCAGGGCGCGGTGCATATGGCGGTCAACGTTCAGGATATTGGCTGCGATTTCTATGCGATCACCGGACACAAGCTTTACGGTCCGTCCGGGTCTGGTGCGATCTACATCAAATCCGAGCGTATGGCCGAGATGCGCCCCTTCATTGGCGGTGGGGACATGATCAAGGAAGTGTCCAAAGATCAGGTCATCTACAACGACCCACCAATGAAGTTCGAAGCTGGTACGCCGGGCATCGTGCAAACCATCGGGATGGGTGTCGCGCTTGATTATATGATGGAGCTCGGGATGGAAGACATCGCGGCGCACGAATCTTCACTTCGTGACTACGCGATGCAGCGCCTTACCGGGCTGAACTGGCTACAGGTTCAGGGAACGACGTCTAATAAGGCTGCAATCTTCAGTTTCACATTGGACGGGGCAGGGCACGCCCATGACGTTTCTACGATTCTCGACAAAAAAGGCGTAGCGGTTCGTGCTGGCCACCATTGCGCCGGGCCACTGATGGATCATCTGGGAGTGACGGCCACCTGCCGCGCCAGCTTTGGTCTGTACAACACAACAGATGAGGTCGATACGCTGATCGACGCACTGGAGCTTGCCCATGATCTGTTCGCCTGATGTTGTCAAAAGCTTGGCATCAGGAGCAGATTTTCAGTTGCACCCGGATCGTATCAGGGTTAGCTAACGGCCAAGGCACCTGTAGCTCAGCTGGATAGAGCGCTGCCCTCCGAAGGCAGAGGCCAGAGGTTCGAATCCTCTCAGGTGCGCCATATACCCTAAATTAATGTGATTTATCGGCGACTTAAGAGTGCCGGTACTAGCTGTTTGTTCATCCATTCCTTATTCGGTCTTTTTGGTCGGTCGTACCTAGCGAACTGTCTGTTAAGGCGATGGTTCACTACTTCTTAGGAGATGAAGAACAGCAGCTGTAATCGATGGCTCTATGCCGAAAATGGATAGCGTCGCGATCAATTGCGCTGAACGCTCTCAGCAATCACTGGGTAGCCCGCGACACCGGTATAGCGGGCATGTTCCGGGTTGAGACAGAAGCCAGCCGTACTGATGAAAGCGTGAAGACGTTGCCAAACCCAGATTTCTCTAGGTCAAAGTCTTTGCGTGGTTGCGATGAACAAAACTCGGGATCGTCCTGTGCGGACTAG
This sequence comes from Roseibium sp. RKSG952, assembly GCF_009711355.1. Classification (NCBI taxonomy): domain Bacteria; kingdom Pseudomonadati; phylum Pseudomonadota; class Alphaproteobacteria; order Hyphomicrobiales; family Stappiaceae; genus Roseibium; species Roseibium sp. RKSG952. The sequence goes on from NZ_SMMF01000931.1 coordinate 14,704, forward strand.
AATGCGTCACTTCCTCATCGGAGCAATCACCCGACCTATGTGGTCGGGCATTATTGCGAGTGGCCTGTGCTGGGTGTTTCAGTCATTCCTCTCAGGAAAACCAGTCATCAAATGATGAGACCGTGTCAAAAGTCCAAAACACCACTTCAGGGGTTTCTGTGGTTTGTGAAGACAATGATGAACTTTTTTGTCCCATCAAACTGGACAACCTGAGATCCAACCCATTGGCTGACGCGCCATTTTCGGTGTCCTGAGCCGGAGCGTTAAATACAAACTCGTCGTTGCCAGTCCATGCATTGGTTGCGGTTACAGATTCAGCGAGTTTGAACAAGTTTCCTAATTCCTGCAGTTGCCAACCGCCACTGGCATCGACCGCAACTGCGTTTACCATAGCAGTGCTTCCCGCATTGTTCGTATCGCCATTGGCAACAACATTGTCCGGGAGATCGTTTCTCAAACTATCGATAAGTCCAGGGTTCAATGGCCTGCCGCAATATCCACACATTGTGCTCTCCGAGTACGTTCGTCGACAGGCCTGAACCGATCGACTTAAAATAGCATTGATAGAGGGCGTATCGATGAAATGCGGCAGTATTTTGGCTATCCGCGCGATGCTTCAGTTGAGTCGTCGCGCTTATGTTGCCAGATGTTGCGGTGGTTCTAACCTTCAGGATCGGTTGAAAATAAATGCAAGTTCACTTCTCACTTTCTGAGCCGGAATAGACTGCACTTATAACAAAATCTTACGAATCGTGTGGAGCTCTGAGGCGCGCCATCGACCAACTATTTTTCCGATTGAAGACGCAGGGCGCAGTCTTGTGTGATCTGCCGCAATCACTTGACTTACCAGTTCTGGTTGAAACAACTGCGCTAAGTCAGACCAAAGTGAACAAATCCATAAAACAAAACCCCGGGTGGTACGGCACACCGGGGTTTCAGGCAGTTAACGATTTGTGTTTCTTAGCCGCGCCAACTGCGAACCACACCGCAATCCATATGGACAAAGTTCGAGCGGTAGTACTGACCAACACCGCCTGCACGACAGGACATAGCTGCTTTGGCCATTTGCGAAACTGAACGTGAAGACAGGCGCAGATCAGCTGCCTGGCCCTTCATATGTAGCGAGTTTCTCGCTACCCCGCGCGAGCGCGAGCGCAACATTGCATTGGTCTGTGGGGAACGATAGCCGGACAGCAGCATGTAAGGCTCATTTACGTCCAGCAGGTTATGGGAAGCTGCCATGATGTCGATTGTGCGCAGATCCATCGATTTGGACTGGTCGGTACGCCAGTCGCGCATGAAGTGGTTCACTTCTTTGACAGCATCCTTGATGTATTTTCCATCGACCCAATATATCATGTCGATGCGTTCGCCAGTGCGACCAGAATACATGCGGATACGACGAATATCGCCACCCCCGCGTAGAAAGCCCGCTGCGTTGGAATAAGTCGGTGCTGCAACCACTGCTGTTGCCGCAAATGCGCCCAATAGGGCACGCCGGGTCAACCCCGAAGTACTGCTCTCGGCCATTTTATGTTTCGTCCCGTACTGTTCCTGCCTGCACACGATGTTACGTGCGCTCTCTTAATTTTTTCCCATCCCCAGATGCGGGATTTATGACACAGTAGGAATCATCCGCCAAGCAATCTTTCGCACTCATGTTTTCAAGGGGGAATATTCGGCAGTTTCTTGCGCATATGACACAGGTGTGCACAGTTATGACACATTTCGACGGTTTTTCCGTCGTCCGATGCAAACGCGCATCAGCGTCTGACAGATAGGTCAGAGTCATCTATTTGTGAATGGACAAAGGGCAGGTTCCGAAATCATATTTGTTCGGCGAGCAGCGCAAACTACAAGTTATTGAAAATTCAAGGCCATCCCATGCAGTCTGTCTTTCGGACAAGTACCAGTCTTCTTCTTGCCGCCTGTTTTGCGGTTTCAGCGTCCTTTACATCGGCAGCAACCGATGAAGGGCAAAGTACAGCTTTCCAGATGTCAGTTGCCGAGAGCACTTCGGCAGGGTCTGGTCTTGCTGAGTTCTATCGCAACAATGGCTTTGAACCAGTTTGGGTTGGCGATACGCCGGAACATGCAGCCAGACGTGCGGCTCTGATCAGAGCTCTGGCAAACGTGGAAATGCACGGTTTGCCAGCGTCCAGATATGATGTTCAGTCGCTGATCTCAAAAATGCAGGATGCCAAATCGGTCAGGGATCTTGGCCAGATAGAGGCTGAGCTCAGCCGTGTTTTCCTGAATTACGCGCGTGACGTGCAGTCCGGTGCGTTGCGCCCCTCACAAATTGATCCCGGCCTTGTTCGAACCGTCAATCGGCTGCCGGCCGAGGAACATCTGAACGCGGTCTTGGCTTCTAAAGATGGTGCCTACATTCAGCAGCTGGCGCCTCAGACCCGGCAATATCGCGCGCTTATGAAGCAGAAAATGGCGCTTGAATCTCTGATCGCGAAAGGCGGTTGGGGATCGACTGTTCCGGTTGATAAGCTGGAGTTGGGCGACAGTGGGCCGAATGTAATTAGGCTTCGCAACAGATTGGTTTCATTGGGGTATATGAAGCCGACTGCCAGCCCGACTTTCGATAAAACGCTGCTGTCCGCAGTGAAGGATTTTCAGCGGGATCATGGCCTGGAGCCTGATGGTGTTGCTGGTCAGGGCACAATAACCGAACTTAACCGTCCGGCTTCGGATCGTTTGAAAGCCGTACTCGTTGCGCTAGAGCGGGAGCGTTGGCTGCCGCGTGAACGGGGCGAACGCCATATCCTTGTAAATCAGGCGGATTTTTCGGCTAAGATCGTAGATGACGGTCGCGTCACGTTCGAAACGCGCGCGGTTATCGGAAAAAACACTCATGATCGTCGTAGCCCGGAATTCTCGGATGAGATGGAGCATATGGTTATCAACCCGAGTTGGTACGTACCACGCTCGATCATCACCAAAGAATATCTGCCAAAATTGCGCGCCAATCCGAATGCGGTAGGTCATATCGAGATCACCGATCGCCGAGGCCGTCAGGTAAACCGAGGAGCGGTGGACTTCACTCAATTCACGGCCAAGAACTTTCCGTTCGCCATGCGACAGCCTCCAAGCAAGAGCAATGCACTTGGCTTGGTGAAGTTCATGTTCCCGAACAAGCACAATATCTATCTGCACGATACTCCGCAAAAGAGCTTGTTTGCGCGTGAAGTGCGGGCATTCTCGCACGGCTGTATTCGTTTGGCACAGCCATTCGAATTTGCGTATGCATTGTTGGCGCGTCAGGAAGAAGATCCTAAAGCGTTTTTTCATCGCATCCTGAGCACGGGTAAAGAAACAAAGGTGAACCTGGATAAGCCGGTCCCGGTGCACCTGATTTACCGGACAGCCTATATCGGCCCCAAAGGTGAAGTGCAGTACCGCCGCGATGTCTATGATCGGGATCGCAAAATTTGGGAAGCGCTGCAAAAAGCAGGGGTGGTCCTGCCTGACGTTCAGGGGTAATCACGCAGGCAAGTCCTGATATAAGGAAGCCTGCCATGCAGTTTACCATTCAACAAATCGCTGACGCACTCGGTGTCCCGGCCGAGGGTAACACTGATCTGACAATCCTGCGTGCTGCGGAACCGGCTGAGGCTGGGGCCACGGACCTGGCAATGGCAATGTCGCCCAAATACGCCGAGGCACTTTCGTCCGGTACTGCGCGCGCAGCAGTGTTATGGGAAGGTGCGGACTGGCAGGCCCTTGGGTTAGAGGCAGCGTTGTTTGTGCCACGTCCGCGGATGGCAATGGCAGGGATCACAGCCATGCTGGACCGGGGGCAGGGCGTAGAACCGGGCATTCACCCTTCGGCAGTGATCGATCCGACTGCTGACATCGGTGACGACGTTGCAATCGGCCCTCTGAGTGTGGTTGGCGCGCGCGCCCAAATTGGCGCGGGATCAGTGATCGGCGCCCATTGCGTTATCGGGATGGATGCGAAACTGGGCTCAAACGCAGTCTTGCGCGAAATGGTCAGCATCGGCGCACGGGCTCAGATTGGCGACCGTTTCATTGCGCAGCCCGGCGCACGGATTGGCGGTGACGGGTTTAGCTTTGTTACGCCCGAAGTGTCTGACGTCGAAAATGTCCGTAAGACCATGGGCGACAAAGGAGACGCCAAGGCTCAGAACTGGCTGCGCATCCATTCGCTCGGCGCGGTCGAAATCGGTGATGATGTCGAGGTCGGCGCGAACTGCACCATCGACAACGGAACTATCCGCAATACGAGCATTGGTAGCGGATCGAAACTGGATAACCTTGTCCACGTGGGCCACAACACCCGGGTTGGGCAAGATTGCTTGTTGTGCGGCCAGACAGGCGTTTCAGGTTCAGTTGAAATCGGAAACAATGTTGTTCTGGGCGGTCAAACCGGGGTCGTGGATAATATTTTCATTGGCAATGGAGTGATCTCTGGCGGTGGAACCAAGATCCTCTCCAATGTACCTGCCGGGCGCGTAATCATGGGCTATCCGGGCATAAAAATGGAAAGCCACACAGACATCTATAAGGCTCAGCGCCGGCTGCCGCGTATGGCACGTGACGTCGAGGCGTTGAAAAAGGCTGTTTTCAAACAGCCTCCAAGCGATTAAATCATCCTCAAAGCGATAATTAGGGGATCACTATGAGCATCAGCGACCGCGTCATCGCGATCATTGCAGAGCAGGCAGTGCTGGAGCCATCCGATGTCACGCCTGAAAGCACGCTTGAGGATCTGGGCATCGACAGTCTTGGATTGGTCGAGAGCATCTTCGCCATTGAAGAAGAATTTGACATAACGATCCCCTTCAACGCGAATGAACCAACAGCCAGCGATTTCGATATTTCGAATGTCGCCGCCATCATCGCCGGGATTGAAAAGCTGGTTGCGGAAAAGGTCTGACAAGCGATCATGAAACGCGTTGTCATTACAGGTGCCGGCACTATCAACTCGTTGGGCCATTCAGTTCCCGATACCCTTGAAGCCATGAGAGAAGGCCGGTGCGGCATATCGGAACTGGAATTCCGGGATGTCGAAAGGCTGGCAATCAAGATCGGCGGTCAGGTCCGCGGGTTCGAGGCTGAAGGCCGTTTTAACCGTCAGCAAATGACATTGTATGATCGGTTCACTCAATTCACACTGACGGCCGCAAAAGAAGCGATCGAACAGTCGGGGATCGAGTTTCATGGCGAACTTGCTGCACGGTCCGGGGTCGTCCTGGGTACTGCCGGCGGTGGGGTGTCTACATGGGACGATAACTATCGCTCTGTCTATGAAGATGGCAAAAACCGCGTTCATCCCTTTGTCGTCCCTAAGTTGATGAACAACGCCGCTGCCAGCCACGTTTCGATGGAACACAATCTCAAAGGCCCAAGCTTTACAGTTTCAACAGCCTGTGCATCGTCCAATCACGCGATGGCATTGGCCTTTCAGATGGTCCGCAGCGGTGCTGCGCCAGCGATGTTGACTGGCGGTTCGGAATCTATGCTCTGCTTTGGGGGCGTAAAGGCTTGGGAAGGCTTGCGCGTTATGTCCAAGGACGCCTGCCGCCCATTCAGCGCTAACCGCAATGGTATGGTTCAGGGCGAGGGGGCTGGTGTGTTCGTGTTCGAGGAGTACGAGCACGCACGGGCTCGGGGTGCTGAGATTTTGTGTGAGGTCGTTGGATATGCGATGTCCTCCGATGCCGCAGATATCGTGATGCCAAGCAAGCAAGGTGCGTCGCGCGCGATGTCCGGGGCACTGGCTGATGCCAAGCTGAATGCCAGCGATGTTTGTTACATCAATGCGCACGGAACCGGTACAGCGGCAAATGACAAAACCGAATGCGCTGCGGTTGCAGATGTATTTGGGCCTCATGCAGATGAGTTGATGATTTCTTCGACCAAATCGATGCATGGTCACCTTATTGGTGGTACGGGTGCAGTGGAATTGCTGGCCTGTATCATGGCACTCAAAGACGGCGTTATTGCCCCGACGATCGGTTATGAAGAACCTGATCCGGAATGCGCCTTGGATGTTGTTCCGAATGAGGCGCGTGAAGCGAAGATCGATGTTGCCTTGAGCAACGCGTTTGCGTTCGGTGGCCTGAATGCGGTTCTCGCGCTGAAGCGGGTCTAACAAAAAAGCCGCCGAGATAACCGGCGGCTTTTTTCGTAGGTTTGTTTTCGTCTTAATTCAGATTAACGGACAGTCCGTCAAATGCTGACGTGAAACCGCTGAGGGACATTTCCATGTCCAGTATCTGATCCGGGAAACGGGCCGGAACCAGCGACAGAACGGCTTTTGTGCCCGCCTTCATTGCGTCCACATCACCTTGCGTCAGACCCAGCTGCGCTACGCAGCCGACCGGCACACAGTGGTGATAGTTATAGAGTTTGCGCGGAGCTCCATCGATTGACAGAGCCAGTTGGGCCTGCAGGAGAGTTTCGAGCGGAACAATCACGTTTGCCCAAGCGACAGCGGCACCGCCTTCGGGCAGTTTTCCAACGGTAATCTCGGCAATGGGTTCACCCTGTTGGCCGCTAAGTACCTGGACCATCGCACAAGGGTCTTCACCGTTTTCAGCCTTCAGACACGAAATTTCCCAATCGCCCGATTTTTCCTTAACGTACTGCTCGCCAATGCGGGGACCGGTTTCGCCCAGATCTAGGTCAGTACCCGCTTCGGCTTGCGGCGCTTCTGCCGGTGTTTCCGCGTCCTGCGTGGTTTCCTGAGCAATGGCTACACCGCACCAAAGAGCGGCCGCCACCATGTTAAGTGGGAGAAGTTTCTTGATCATGAATGCCTCATTGTGCTGATCCAGCTTTTCCACTCGTCTAACATCTGAAACTTCAGGTGTCAGGCGCAAACCTGTCATTGTTTTGCGAATTGAACGAAATTCTGCCGAATACGCACAAAGATCGCTGTTTTCGGTCTTGTGCAGGCCAATGAAAAAGGGAGCCGGTGAGGCGGCTCCCCTTAGAATAGTTCTCCCCGTCGGACTGGCCGACTTAGTTATGCGCAGACGTTACGAAAGGGGAAGCCAGCGGTCAACAGCTATCCTGAAAATTTAATCATTCTACGCATTTGAATATTTTACTTAAAGGCCATGAAAAAAGCCGTGCCCGCAGGCACGGCCAGTCGACAGGGAGGAAGTCTGCCCTCGACGGCTTGAGCCGCATTGAAGGCAAATTGACTATCGCAGCCAAAGGTTAAGTTTGTATGCTGGTCAAAGAGCGATGAAGTTTAGGACAGTAAATCCATGAGCGAGAACATATTTGTTGGCGGTGCAGGGCAGGACTACGGGCAAGCACAAGGGCTGACTTTGAAGTATGCAAACCGTCACGGTTTGATTGCGGGTGCAACGGGCACAGGCAAAACCGTAACGTTGCAAATCTTGGCCGAAGGTTTCTCGCAAGCTGGTGTTCCTGTGTTTCTGGCCGATGTCAAAGGGGATCTGTCTGGCCTTGCACGATCCGGCAGCGACCAACACAAGTTACACAAAGCTTTTATGGAGCGTGCAGAAAAAATTGGGTTTACGGATTTTTCCTATTCTGCTTGTCCGGTGACATTCTGGGATTTGTTTGGTGAGCAAGGACATCCGGTCCGCACGACAGTAACCGAGATGGGCCCATTGCTGTTTTCCCGTTTGCTGGAACTATCCGAAGCCCAGGAAGGGATACTGAACATTGCATTTCGGGTTGCCGATGAAGAGGGAATGCCGCTGCTGGATCTCAAGGATCTTCAGGCATTGCTGGTTTGGATCGGTGAAAATCGGGCACAACTTTCCCTGAGATACGGCAACGTATCAACAGCTTCGATCGGGGCGATACAACGGCGTTTGCTGGTACTGGAAAACCAAGGTGGGAACCGTTTGTTCGGTGAGCCAGCCTTGGCCTTGTCCGATCTCATGCGAAAGGATGAAAACGGGTACGGGATGGTGAACATCCTGGCTTCGGATAAGTTGATGGGGGCACCGCGCCTCTATGCGACTTTCCTTCTTTGGTTGCTGAGCGAGCTGTTCGAAGAACTTCCCGAAGTTGGTGATCCCGACAAACCAAAACTGGTCTTCTTTTTTGACGAAGCACACTTGCTATTTGAGGATGCTCCGAAGGTTCTGGTCGACAAGGTTGAACAGGTGGCGCGCCTGATCCGGTCAAAGGGGGTTGGGGTTTATTTCATTACCCAGAACCCGGCCGACATCCCCGAGGATATACTCGGTCAATTGGGTAACCGGGTTCAGCATGCGTTACGCGCCTTTACCGCGCGGGATCGCAAGAACCTACGGCTTGCGGCCGAAACCTATCGCGAGAATCCGGCCTTCGATACCGAGACTGCTATCCGGGAAGTAGGAGTCGGAGAAGCCGTGACTTCCATGCTTGAGAAGAAGGGTATTCCAGGCATGGTTGAACGCACCCTTATTCGCCCTCCTGGGTCCCAGCTTGGGCCAATCACTGCAGCGGAACGTCAAGCTGTTCTCGATGCGTCTCCAATGGCGGGAAAGTATGACAAGCTGCTGGATCGGAAATCGGCGTTCGAGATATTGCAGGCTAGAGCGAACCAGGCTGCGCAAGAGGCAGAGGTCGCGGAAGCTGACGAAGTGGTCGAACGGCAAAGTCCGATGGAACGGGAGTATTCTTCGGCTCGCCGATACACCGGGGGACGTGTTGGCCGATCAACATCAAGGGCGGTGCGCAAGAAAGACACTTTTACCAGTGCAATGAGTGAAGCGGTGATAAAGGAACTCAAAGGCACCACAGGCCGCCGGATTGTGCGTGGCATTTTGGGCGGTTTGTTCAGAAACCGATAGAATTGGCGTCAAGCCCCGCTGAAACGAAACTGCGGGGCTTTTATCGCTTAGCGCTTGAGCCGCCGTTGGCCTTCTTGCCGACAGTAGTTATCCGCTTGCGTTACAGACATCTTAGTAGCAGGGTAATCGATTGCACGATCCCAGGTTACACGATCCAGACGATAGAGCTGGCAGGTGACGACACCTTGGGGTGTCTGAACTTGGACTGGAGTCGTTTCAAGGTCTTCCGGGCTGGGAATGCAGCCGGCCAGGGCTGCCAGAACGGGCAAAAGAGTGACGGATGTGGTGAATGGTTTTTTCATGAGTGTCTGCGTTCTTTTATGATGACCAGAGCCGATTGTTACGAAACGCCGATGATACTGAGTGAATTGGTTCGCTACATTGGAACGAACACGTTTACCGACGATGAACCCGTGTATAAAATTTTTTGTTTAGAATCAAGAAGCCGCGCCGAATTACGACGCGGCTTTTAGTTTGCGGAGGTTTCCGGAACTATTTCTCCGGAATAAGGCCCCTTGGACTAAATCTGAGAACAACCAGCAATATCAGGCCCATGGTAAACAGGCGCATGTGGGCTGCGCTTTCGATCAGATGTGTCTTGAGTGCACTTCCGTCCGGCATTCCAGCTGTGATCAGGTTCATCAACCACAGCCCGATTGGTTCGACCTGAACCCAGAGGAACCAGATCAAAAATGCCCCCAGAACAGCGCCGAAATTGTTGCCGGAGCCGCCGACAATAACCATGACCCAGACCAGGAACGTAAAGCGCAATGGCTGGTATGCGCTTGGTGTCAGCTGCCCATCCAGCGTGGTCATCATGGCACCCGCAATTCCACAAATGGCCGACCCCAGAACGAAAATCTGCAAGTGGCGACGGGTCACATCCTTGCCCATGGCTTCGGCGGCAACTTCGTTGTCACGGATTGCGCGCATCATACGGCCCCAAGGGCTCTTCAACGCCATTTGAGCCATCCAGAGCAGAATGAGCAGGACAGCCAGGAACAACACCGAATATCCGAGTTTGACCGAGAGTGTGGAGGCTGTAACCGGATCCAGACCGAACCACGCTGCACGCTCAATGAAGCCCGGATCTTTTTGTAGCTCGATCTCATAGCCAACGACCGGGGATGGACGCGGGATGCCGTAGACATTCTTAACGCCCCGAGCCAACCAATCCTCGTTCTTCATGATGGCAATGATGATTTCGGCAATTCCCAGTGTTGCGATTGCAAGATAGTCCGAGCGAAGCCCCAGCGCCGTTTTGCCGATCAACCATGCAGCACCGGCAGCCAGCAATCCACCTGCAGGCCACGCCAGCAGAACCGGCAAGTTCAGTCCGCCAATGTTGCCTTCCACCGCGGGATTGATTGCTTCGACTGCAGCAGCATTCGGATCAAAAATTGCACGGTAAACGAAGAAACCAACGATCAGAATACCTATGATCGAAAGAGTCCGAACACGTCCGCTGGGCAGTTTTTGCGCAACAAGAACAGCAGCTACAACCGTTGCAGCACCCAGCAGCAGGGCAAGGATGATTCCGTATCCGCCGGCAGACCATGCACCGGGGGTCGGTGGGGTGGAAACAAGAACCACACCAAGTCCGCCAAGGGCTACAAAGCCCATGACGCCGACGTTGAACAGGCCCGCAAAACCCCACTGAAGGTTAACACCTATGGCCATGATGGCCGAGATCAGCCCCATGTTCAGGATCAGGATCGCGGTGTTCCAGCTTTGGGAAAAGCCGGTCACAAGAATAAGCGCACCGACCACTACGAATAGCAGAGTGTTTTTGGTCATCTCACTCATACCGCTTTCCCCTTGAACAGCCCCGTGGGCTTAAACAGAAGCACGATCAGCAGGATGACGAAGCTGACGGCAAATTTGTAGTCCGTGGACAAGAACTGAACCAAGCCTGACGGTGCCAAACTCTCGGGCGCAATGTAGGTGAGGACTTTCTTCCACGCATAGGTGATCGTGACTTCCGAGAAAGCGATGATGAAACCTCCGGCGATTGCGCCCAACGGATTACCCAGGCCGCCGACAATGGCCGAAGCAAAGATTGGAAGCAGAAGCTGGAAATACACAAACGGCTTAAAGCTCTTATCCAGCCCATACAGCACACCGGCGGTTGTCGCCAACGCTGCCACGATGATCCAGGTGATCATCACGACGCGTTCCGGGTTGATGCCCGAAAGCAGCGCCAGATCTTCGTTGTCTGAATAGGCACGCATGGATTTCCCGGTGCGTGTTTTGTTCAGAAACCAGAACAGCAAGGCGACCGAGACAACGGCGACGACGACGGTGATGCCCTGTGAGGTCTTGATCGCAAGTCCCTCGTTCAGGCCAGTCATCTTCTTGAAATCACGTGCGGAAATCAGAAAACGCGCACCATCTGAAAAGCGCTGATCGTCGGGTCCGATGATAAAGCGAACAAGGCCGTTCATGATGAACATGACACCCATCGAGACAATGACCAATATGACTGGTTTGGCTTTCTGTTCACGATAGAAACGATAAACCAGTCTGTCTGTGATCAGGACAAGAATAATGCATCCAAGTATCGCGAATGGCAGGGCCAGCAATGCAGTGGGCAACGGGCCAAAGCTGACACCGGCGGCTTGCAGCCCCCAAGTGACAAGCACGGCAATCATGGCGCCAAACGCCATCGTGTCACCATGAGCAAAGTTGGAAAATCGCAGAATGCCGTAGATCAGAGTGACCCCCAGCGCCCCTAGGGCAAGCTGGGATCCGTAGGCGATTGCCGGCACCAGCACAAAGTTAGCAAGCGCGACAAGCGCGTTCAGTATGTCCATGTGACCTTCTCATTTTCTCGGGTGCGGCTTTATGGCATGCTGGCCGCCCGATACACAACAATCAGGTAGCGAATAACGCTGTTAAATCGGCAATTTTCTCATGTTTTTTCTGGCCTCCGCATCGTCAGGTTGAAAACTCGCATGTCGATGCAGGGCCTGAAAAATACAAAGGCCGAACAGAGTTCATATCCGTTCGGCCCAATCATCGAAGCGATGAATATAACCAGACTACTTGTTGGTTACCGCGCATTTTCCGCGTTCATCATGCATCTGGCCACCTGACGTATGAACTGAGACCTTTCCGGTTTCGTCATTAACGGTATAGCCAACACTTCCGCCGGCAGAAATCGAGAGGAATTCGTGCGTTCCCAGTCCGGGGAACACCAGAACTTCGATAACTTTACCCTGCTTAGTCACAGTGCCCTTGGAATTCCCTTCGACCCGGTCCAGCGTGACTGGAATAACGGGATCGAGGGACGAGCACTTTCCCGCCTTGCAGATCTCGGTCAGCTGACATTCATAGACGAACCGACCTTTGGGAACATCCAGCGTCACGGACTGAGCGGCGACAGGAATAAATACGGCTGCAAGGGCGGCCAGGTGTTTCATTTTGCTTCTCCTGAAGTGGTCGCTTGTGGCATAGGCTGCTGCGACGTGGCACCAAAGAATCGTGAGTTTTTGACTCACGATTTTCGGCACCGGGGTAGGCGAGTAGGATCACAAAATCAAACGTTGAATCGTGTGTATCGAATTCAATTATTGGGCGAGTTGTTTTAAACCTCTTCACACGATCCGTGGTCGGTTCCGGCGTGGGGTCCTTTGACGGACAGGTCGTAGGTCATGTCCGAGAAATGCACGACAAAGGTCATCACATCACTTTCTTCGATATGGACGAAAGTCATGTTGCCAACACCTTTGAAGACCATTGCATCGCCCTCGATGTCCTTTGTCTCGATGCTGCCCTTGTCTCCTTCAGGAGCACGGTTCAGGCGGACTTCGCTGCCGTCACGATCTGATACACAGACAAAGTGACGTTCCTCTGCAGCTGCACCAGTCGCAAGAACAGCGGCAACAGCAGCCATGATCCAGGTTTTCATGTTGAGATTTCCTTAGTTTTATTGGTCTTGTTTCGCTTTGGCAGCATGTTCAAATTACATGTGTAGCCCGGATATCTTTTGTATCCGGACGATGCGGAACTAGTCAGGCATTGTGACGCCAATACAGCCTAACGGTGTCCAACTTCGGTTCGTGCGAAAATCTGCTTGTTCTTTTTTCCAGTTGGTCAAATCAATCAATTCAATGGTTTAGAATGTATGTTTGATCATCGAAACCATGAGCGCTGGTCAGGCGCCACATTGGAGACACAAAATCGGTCATAAACGCTTTGGTTTGTTTGCTTTAAGGTGATTCAGCGCTGTCGCCAAAGCCAACCCGTCACCAGGCTGAATCTGTCTGACCTGTGAACTCACCAGGCGCTTGCGCGACAATTCTCACTTACTCTCAACTAGGCGTGAGGCAAGGCCGATAAGTCTTTGCGAAGGCAGTATTCTATCTACCTATGTTCGTGGCGCAGGGCATGTCCCGCCCCAGACAGGAACAAAGGGTCCCGGCCGGTCACTCATCCGAACCGGACCCCAGAAGGAAAGTAGAACTATGAAAAATACCATCTTGTTGCTCGCCGGTCTTGCCATGCCCACGATTGCTTTCGCCGCAACAAACGATCCGCTGAACGGAGCGGACTTCGTTGTGAACTGTGTATCAGACAGCAATGGGGGCGCTGTGACGCTGGCACGGTCTGGGGCGACCGACAAAGGGTTCATCGTAACTGATGACATCAAGGGCGAAGCGACGATCATTGCAGGTCTGAATTCACTGACCTTCCTGCATATCATGGACAAGGATGTCGTGACCTTTGTCGTGGATTTTGACAACCTCAACTATGACATGTCGATCAAAGGTCCGCACGCTGCGCAGGATTTCGGGTCGTGTGGTGATCCGATTGGGTGAATGATCTTGAACATCATCGCGGTGAGGACAGGATTGGAGGAACTCCTGTTTTCCCGCTTCGCTGGTCCTTGGGAAAGACAGCAACACAAATCAATTGAAATGAATTTGGAGAGTACTGAACGTTGGTTTGCGGATTTTACTAATTTGATCCACCGAATGACGAACAGTGCCCGTACCACTGCGAAGCAACGAACTCTCCGGAAATCGCAGTGTGCCGAGAGTGAATTGCTGTCCCATCCGCTAAAACAGACGTAGATTGTACTGCTCCACTCCCTAAGGGCTCAACGAATGAGAATGCTTGATCACCGGCCAACGGCATGACTTGAACTAGATCTACATTCCCTTGCATGTATGCTTGTCCTTGATCATCTAAGAAGAAGGTTAAGTTCATTTCCTGTTTTTCGCATCCGCTATCGCGAATGCACTCGGTATTGAACTTACATACAAATGAAGTTGCTTGCGCTTTTAATGTCTGAGGCGTCAACAACAGAAGCGCAACCAATGCTTTTCGCACGTTCAGCCCCCCAAGAAACTCTTCCGTACCTCAGGGTCAGCCAGCAATTCTTTGCCCGTGCCAGTATAGGCATTCCGCCCCTGAACCAGCACATATCCCTTATCCGCGATCTCAAGGGCCTGACGAGCGTTCTGTTCAACCATCAGGATCGGCAGGCCAGTGCGGGACACCTCAATGATCCGATCAAACAGTTCATCCATCACGATGGGTGACACACCGGCAGTCGGTTCGTCCAACATCAGCACTTTGGGCTGAGTCATCAGTGCGCGGCCCACAGCAACCTGTTGGCGCTGACCGCCCGACAGTTCTCCGGCCGCCTGATTGCGCTTGTCGCGCAGGATGGGGAAGAGGTCATAGACCTGCTCCATCGTCTGGCTGATATCATCGCGACGGATGAAAGCGCCCATCTCGAGGTTTTCCTCGACCGTCATGGACGTAAAGATATTCTGCGTTTGCGGAACGAACCCCATGCCTTTGATCACACGGTCCTGTGGGCTGAGGTTAGTGATATCCTCGCCATCCAGACGTACCGAACCTGCGCGAACGTCCAGCATCCCAAAGACAGCCTTCATTGCGGTCGACTTGCCAGCGCCGTTCGGGCCCACGATCACCGCAATCTCACCTTTGTCCACGGCGATGGTGCAGTCGTGCAGAATGTCGGGGCCTTTGCCATAGCCACCCGTCATCGTGTCACCGATCAGGAAGGGACCGCCGCCAACATAGTGTGTTTCACCGCTTACGCGATGTGCAGGTGTCATTGTGCCGACGCCCTGAGTGTTGGTGATCGAGGCGTCCTTGTTCCCGTGATCGTCCTGATAGGGATTATCGCTCATGCCTCGGCCTCCAGCTTATCTTTGTTCTTGAGGCCGGTGCCCAGATAGGCTTCGATCACGTGCTCATTCGCCTTGATTTCGTCCAGAGTGCCTTCGGCCAGCACTTTGCCTTCGGCCATACAGATGACCGGGTCACAGATCTTGCCGATGAAATCCATGTCGTGTTCGATAACCACGAAGGTATAGCCGCGTTCCTTGTTCAGACGCAGGATTGTGTCGGCGATCGTCATCAGCAGGGTGCGGTTCACGCCCGCGCCGACCTCGTCCAGGAATACGATCTTGGCGTCGACCATCATGGTGCGGCCCAGCTCAAGCAGTTTCTTCTGACCGCCCGAGACCTGACCCGCCTTGTGGTCGGCCAGATGTTCGATTGTCAGGAATTCCAGCACCTCGTCTGCTTTGGCTTTCAGCGCACGCTCTTCATCTGCGATGCGTTTGCGGCCGAACCAGGTATTCCAGAGCGATTCACCAGATTGGGCGCCAGGGACCATCATCAGGTTCTCGCGGCAGCTCATCGATGAAAACTCGTGCGCGATCTGGAACGTACGCAGCAGACCTTTATGAAACAGATCATGCGGGGGCAGGCCGGTGATATCCTCGCCATCCATGAACACCTTGCCGCTGGTGGGTGGAAGCACCCCGGCGATGACATTGAACAGAGTGGTTTTTCCCGCCCCGTTGGGCCCGATGAGCCCGGTGATCGAACCCTTTTCGATTTCCAGCGATGCACCATCCACCGCGTGAAAACCGCCGAAATGCTTATGCACGTCCTCGACGACGATCATGTGTTCCCCTGGCCACTTGTGTGGCGCTTTGCTGAATTGCCCCATCCCCCCGAAAGAGGTGCGGTCTTTTGTCATTGAAACAGCCCGGACACAAGGCCCGGGCTGCTTGGTATTATGAAGAAATCGGTCGGATCAACGGAAGTTGACGGTCTTGTTCTCGCCGTCAGTGACTTCGATCTCACGATAAGAACCCGCGCTTTCACCGGGGCCGATCAGCTCAACGCCCGATGCGCCGACATAGTCGATGTCCTGACCTGCGGCCAGAAGCTCCAGACCTTTCGCCAATTCACCCGGATAGATCTTTTCACCCGGAGCGTTGGCGACGTCCATGATCTTGGCGCCGTACTCAGCCGGGCTGGTCGAACCTGCGGCCTGCATGGCCAGCATGAACAGAGCGGCGGCGTCGTAAGACTCAGGCGAGTAAGGCGACGAACCGTCGAAACCTGCGGCTTCGGCCATTGCGAAGTACTTTTCAGCACCTTCGCCACCCGAACCTGCGATCTGACCAAACGAACCATCGAGGTCCGGACCAACATTTGCAGGCAGCGAGTCACCGATCATGCCACCAGGCAGACCGAATGTATCAAACGCACCGCTGTCCAGCGACGACTGGATGATGCCCAGACCACCCTGATCCAGATAACCCGCGACAACCAGAATATCGCCACCGGCCGATGCCAAGGCACCAACTTCGGCCGAATAGTCGGCTTTGCCATCTTCATGTGCAGCTGTGATGGTTACTTCACCACCGGCTGCCTCGAACGAGCTTTTGATCGCGTCGGCCAGACCCTTGCCGTAGTCGTTGTTGGTGTAGGTCAGGGCGATCGAGTTGATGCCGCGATCTTTCAGAATGTCAGCCATAACCTGACCTTCACGCGCATCCGACGGTGCGGTGCGGAAGAACAGGCCGTTGTCTTCCATTGTCGACAGCCCAGGTGACGTCGCCGATGGTGAAATCATGACCATGCCGTTTGGAATCGCAACGTTCTGCAGGATCGCACCAGTTACGCCCGAGCAGTCACCACCGATGATACCGGCAACGCCGTCCGCGATCATGCGTTCACCGTTCGATGTTGCCAGACCGTTGTCGATGCAGCCGGTGTCAGCTCGCGAAGCGGTTACGGTCGTGCCATCCAGCAGTTTGCCGGATTCGGTAACTTCAGCCATCGCCAGCTCGGCGCCGGAACCCATTGCCGGGGCCAGCGATTCAATCGGACCGGTAAAGCCAAACAGTACGCCCAGTTTGACGTCTTCAGCCATCGCGGTGCCGGCCAGAAGAGCGGTTGCTGCAGTTGCAGTAAGCAGCTTTTTCATATGGTTACTCCCTAATTGGAACGTATTCGTTCTGCGCACGACCCTAGGCAAGCTGTCCGGAAAAGAAAAGTCCTAACGAAAAAGTGCTTTTGTGGGCCATAACTCTATTTGTTTTGATGGGTTTGCCCGATGGTGGCGATGAACATCCGGTATTGGAGAGCAACGATGATCAGAGTTTGCGCGATTCTAGTTCTACTAGTGATATCCGGAGGTATCAGGGCTGATGTGCTTCAAACTTCAGCCGGTTCTGTTCGAGTAACAGAAATGCTGGGTGGCTTGGATACGCCATGGGCCATAGGCATTCTGCCGGACGAGAGCTTTTTGGTGACCGAACGTGATGGTGAATTACTATACGTGAAGGATGGTAAGTCTCAGCGTGTGTCAGGTGTGCCGAAAGTTGCGGCATCTGGGCAGGGCGGATTGCTGGATGTCACGATCGCCCGGGATTTTTCGAATAGTCGGGAGGTCTTCCTGACCTATTCCAAGCGTCAGAGTAGTGGTGCCGGAACTGCTGTTGCCGTGGCGCGATTGTCTGAAAATGGGAAGAGGCTTACCAATCTGCGCGTAATCTTCGAAGCAGTGCCGGGCGGGTCTGGTGGTCGTCATTTCGGTTCGCGCGTCGTGGAAGCAAATGACGGGTCACTGTTCATCACGCTGGGTGAACGCGGAGACCGACCAGCAGCGCAGGACAAATCAAATCATATGGGCACTGTGATCAGGATCAATCGGGACGGAACAATCCCGTCTGACAATCCATTTGTTGGCGACCCCAGCGCGCGACCAGAAATCTGGTCATATGGGCACCGAAACCCTCAGGGCGCGGGACTTGATGCGCGGGGCAGGTTGTGGGTCTCAGAACATGGCGCGCAGGGTGGGGATGAGGTCAATCTTGTGCAGCCCGGTCTCAACTATGGCTGGCCGGTCATTTCATATGGCAAACACTATTCTGGCCAAAAGATTGGTGAGGGCACATCCAAACCTGGGATGGAGCAACCCGAATTCTATTGGGATCCCTCCATCGCTCCATCAGGCTTGTTGGTGTATTCAGGCAAACTCTGGCCGCAGTGGAAAGGCGATCTTTTCGTGGGATCTCTGAAATTCGACTACATTTCCCGTCTTGCTGGCAGTCCACTACGCGAAGTCGAGCAGATCAAAGGCGCTGAGACGGAACGCGTGCGCGATATCGTCGAAGCACCTGATGGATCGATCTGGTTTATTTCTGTGGGGCAGGGTGCCGTTTACCGACTGGCACCCGGATAGTTCGCGACCAAGTCAGACAGACAAGCGCCCGCCCTGAGTTCCACGCTCACGATAAGGCGTCGTGTTGTAGTGCGCGCGGTAGCATTTCGAAAAATGCGACGGGCTTGCGAAGCCACAAGCCAATGCGACGTTGATAACGCTCATGTCGGTTTGCATCAGCAGGTTCCGGGCCTTGTGCAGGCGAAGTTCCATGTAATAGCGCTTGGGTGAGCGGCTGAGATAACGGCGGAAAAGACGTTCCAGCTGGCGCGTGGACATACCGACATCTTTGGCGAGAATCGAAGGCGAGATCGGCTCCTCGATATTCTTCTCCATCATCAGGATAACCTGACTGAGTTTAGGATGGCGTACTCCAATCCGCGTCGGTGTTGACAGGCGTTGCGTGTCCTGATCGGTGCGGATCGACGAATAGATCATCTGATCCGCAACCGCGTTTGCCAGATCTTCGCCGTAGTCGTTGGCAATCAACTTGAGCATCAGGTCGATCGACGATGTTCCGCCTGCGGTGGTCATCCGGTTGCCATCAATCTGAAAGACCGATTTGGTCAGTTCGACGGTGTCAAATTCCTCTGAGAAGCTATCGGAGTTCTCCCAGTGAATCGTCGCTTTCTTGCCCTCCAGCAGCCCGGCCTTTGCCAGAGTGTAGGCAGCCGTACAAAGACCACCTATTTTGATCCCCTTGCGGGCTTCTCGACGTAGCCAGTTCAGAATCTTCTTGGTCGTGGCTGCCTGAACGTCGACCCCGCCGCAGACCAGGATGACATCATCGCGCTGAAGTTCGGACAGGTCCGTGTCGAGCTTGAAAGTGGTTCCGGCAGAACAATGAACGACGTCTCCGCCTTCTCCGGCCAAGGTCCATGTATAGATCGGGCGATCGGACATACGATTTGCAATGCGCAAGCTGTCCAAAGCTGACGCGAATGACAAAAGCGAAAACTTGTCCAGCAGGACAAAGACGAAATTAAGCGGCTTTGCCGCGCTGCTGTCCACAGTGACAACTTGGCGTTGCTCTTGCATGGCGAACTGTCCTTGATTCGGCGACCGCTGCTCTTTAGCTGCGACGGATTTGCCAGACAACATGCTCAAAGCTTGTTTGCCCAGTCAAGAGGCGCAAATGAGATATGGTCACTCTGTAATGCATTTTGTATAGAGGCACCCTGAAATACCTCAGCGGAGATCAAAGCTATGACCGAGTGGCAAAAATCGAACTGGCGCAGCAAGCCCCGAGTTCAGATGCCCGATTATACCGACGCGGCCGCACTGGCCAAAGTCGAGGCTCAGCTTTCGCAGTATCCCCCGCTGGTCTTTGCTGGCGAAGCGCGGCGCCTGAAGCAACATCTGGGTGCCGCTGGTCGCGGCGAGGCCTTCCTGCTGCAGGGTGGGGATTGTGCTGAAAGCTTTGAACAGTTCAGCGCAGACGCAATCCGCGACACCTTTAAGGTGATGCTGCAGATGGCGATGGTTCTGACCTATGGCGCCAAGGTGCCAGTGGTCAAAGTCGGCCGTATGGCAGGGCAGTTCGCCAAGCCGCGCAGCGCACCGACCGAGGTCGTGGATGGTGTAGAGCTGCCCAGCTACCGTGGTGATATCATCAACGAACTGGCTTTCACACCCGAGGCGCGCATTCCGAACCCGGGCAAAATGTTGCAGGCCTACACGCAGGCTGCTGCAACACTGAACCTGTTGCGTGCATTCTCGACTGGTGGTTTCGCAGATATGAGCCGTGTGCATTCATGGACGCTCGGCTTTACCGATGAACAGGATGTTCAGAAGTATTCCGAGATCGCTGACCGGATCCAGGACACGATTGATTTCATGGGCGCGGCTGGCATCACGGCGGACACAACTCATGAGTTTTCGACTGTAGAATTCTACACCAGCCATGAAAGCCTTCTGCTGGAATACGAAGAAGCACTGACCCGTCTTGATTCGACCTCCGGCAACTGGCTGGCAGGTTCGGGCCATATGATCTGGATCGGTGACCGAACTCGTCAGCCAGATGGTGCTCATGTCGAGTTCTGCCGTGGCGTTCTGAACCCGATTGGCCTGAAATGTGGTCCGACAACCACCGCCGAAGACCTCAAGGTTCTGATGTCCAAACTGAACCCGGAGAACGAAGAGGGTCGTCTGACTCTGATCGCACGTTTCGGCGCTGGCAAAGCGGGTGAGCATCTGCCGCGCCTGATCAAGGCCGTTAAGGAAGAGGGTGCAAAAGTTACCTGGGTCTGTGATCCGATGCATGGCAACACCATCAAGTCGGCCACGGGTTACAAGACGCGGCCCTTCGACTCGGTGCTGCGTGAAGTGCGTGACTTCTTTGGTGTGCACCAGGCTGAGGGGACAATCCCCGGCGGCGTGCATTTCGAGATGACCGGTCTGGACGTGACCGAATGCACCGGCGGCGTACGTGCTGTTACTGAAGAAGATCTGTCGGATCGTTACCACACTGCCTGCGATCCGCGCCTCAACGCAACGCAGTCACTCGAACTGGCCTTCTTGGTTGCCGAAGAGCTGACCAATCTGCGGCGGGATCGCAGCAAGCGCGCTGCAAGCTGATCTAATTGGCAATATCTTTAAACGGCGGGACATGTGCCCGCCGTTTTTTATTGATTAGTCATCCCGCGAAACAACAAGGCGAAGGTGGTTGGCAGGTCTGGCGAACTCAGCCTTTTCCTCCGCAAAGCCTGCCGGCTCTGTGGGCCTGGGTTTTGCTGGAGTGTGAAGATCTGCCACGGGTTTCGTCCGGATGTCTTCGATTATGAAACGTCGTGGTGTCGCTCCGATCGCGCCATCGCTGATCATGACGCCCAATACTCGGCTCACATCCCCCAGATCGCTTTTTAATGGCAACAGTATCATACGGGCCTGCAGTCGCGTACGGCCAAGTTTTCCCGATGAGTTCAATCCCAGTTCTGCGATAGCTGGCGACGCGAAAACCTGTTCCAGCGCGTCTTTGACGTCCGAGCGCGCGCTTGGTTCGAAAAATGCCGTCAGGGGCATGCCCCGTACCTCCATGCCAGCAAGCTGGTTCAGATGACTGCCTGCCAGCCGAAAGCGCGCGAGACCGGGTGCTATCCTTTCCAGAATGAAGGTGTATTGCAGAATGTTCTCCAGCCCGCGCGGGTCAATCTGCGAACGCATCGGCACGCCATCGCCTGTCAGCAATGCCGTCCAATACGCTTCGGCCTGTCGGATGGGTGACAGGCTGCGACCACTGTCAAAGCGATCCATTGCAACGATCTTTCCAAATTTCGACCCGGAACCATTCCCGAAAAAGGTTTTCATTTTGCCACCCTCATGTCGATTGACCACCATTTTCATAAAATGCTCCGCATTGGGCGGAGAGGCAGCCAACCCGTCATCGTGACCGACAGATTGACACGGGTTTATTCAAAATTGGAGCAAATCTTTAATGAATGGTTAACTTCTGGTGATGAATTGCAGCGACAGTGAGTCTTGCCCTATCGCCCCGGATGGCATTAGGTGCGGCAAGCAAGCGGGTCGCAGGCAAAAAAGGAAAGGGCAGTCATGATCAGATCCATGACCGGGTTCGCCTCGGGCAAAGGAGAGTTCGGGCCTCACAGCTGGACCTGGGAACTGCGCAGTGTGAACGGCAAGGGGCTGGACATGCGGTTGCGTGTCCCTGAATGGCTGACCGGGCTTGAGACAGCGTTGCGGGCGGAGATGTCAAAATCGCTGAGCCGGGGTAACGTGACTTTGTCCCTGCGGCTGAGCAGAGAAGAAACAGCGACAGAGCTTAAACTCAACGAAGCAGCGATGACTGCAGCTTTAAGGGCGTTGGTGCAGACGCAAGTAATGGCTGAAGAACATAGCGTGGAACTGAGCCAACCCTCGGCGGCTGAACTGATTGCCATCAAAGGTATGTTGGACTCGGGCGGTGAACTGGATGACCCAGCACCGTTGGTTCAGGAGTTGAAGTCAGAGTTTGGTGGTCTGCTGGTAGCTTTTCTGGATATGCGTCAAACCGAAGGTGAGGCGTTGTCTACTGTTTTGAACGGACAACTGGATCTCATTTCCGAACTGACCAGCCAAGCTGCCGCGCTGGCTGAAAAGCGCAAAGACCTGATGGCAGAAACATTGCGCGACAACCTCGCGCGCGTGCTGGAAAACGCGCAGGGCGTTGATCCGGATCGTGTTGCGCAGGAACTAGCCCTGATCGCGGTCAAAGCTGACATCACCGAAGAAATTGATCGTTTGGCGACGCATGTAACCGCGGCACGCGCTTTGTTGTCGCAAGAGGGACCGGTTGGACGAAAGCTGGATTTCCTGATGCAGGAATTCAATCGAGAGGCCAATACCTTGTGTTCCAAATCTCAGAATGCCGAACTGACTGCGGTGGGGTTGGAACTCAAAGCGGTCATAGATCAGTTGCGCGAGCAAGTGCAGAACGTTGAATAAATACGGGAAAGACTAACGATGGCGGATCGCCGAGGCCTACTTATCATTCTGTCTTCACCCTCGGGCGCTGGGAAATCCACCCTGGCCAAAAGGTTGATGAAATGGGACCCTGAGCTTGAGTTCTCGGTTTCGGCCACCACCCGGGCTCCGCGCCCCGGGGAGGAACACGGCCGCGAGTATTATTTCCTGAGTGAGGATGAGTTCAAACAGCAGGTTGCTGACGGACAGATGCTGGAACACGCCCATGTGTTCGGCAATTTTTACGGCTCACCAGCTGGTCCCGTGCGCTCATCAATCACCAGCGGCAGGGACGTCCTGTTCGATGTCGATTGGCAAGGTGAAGTCCAAATCCGTAATTCGGAGCTTGGCAAACATGCTTTGTCGATCTTCATCCTGCCTCCATCGATCCGAGAGCTTCGCCGTCGGCTGGAAACGCGCGGACAAGACAGCGAAGATGTGATTTCAAAGCGTATGCTCAAAAGCTGGGATGAGATCAGTCACTGGGGCTACTATGACTACGTACTGATCAATGATGATCTGGATGCTACCGAAGCCAAACTAAAAACCATCGTGAGCGCTGAGCGGATGCGCCGGATCCAACAGCCGGATCTGCAAAATCACGTTCGTGCACTGCAAAATGAGTTCGAGGCCCTGTCATGACTATTTATGCGCTTGGTGATCACGCTCCTCAGATCCACGAAGATACTTGGGTCGCGCCAGATGCAAACCTTGTCGGCAAAGTCGTGATGGAGCAGGGGGCTTCGGTCTGGTTTGGCTGCACGATCCGAGCTGATCATGAGGAAATTCGTGTCGGGGAAGGCAGCAACATTCAGGAAAACTGCGTTATGCATATCGATGCCGGGTTTCCGTTGACCATCGGTAAGAACTGCACCATTGGGCATAAGGTCATGCTGCATGGCTGCACGATTGGCGACAATACTCTGATCGGTATGGGCGCTATCGTATTGAACGGTGCAAAGATCGGTAAGAACTGCCTGATCGGGGCCGGGGCTCTGATAACAGAAGGTAAGGAAATCCCTGACAACTCTTTGGTCATGGGGTCGCCGGGTAAGGTCGTCAGGCAGCTTGATGAGGCCGCCGCCCAGCGCATTACGTTCAGTGCGCTGCACTATCAGGACAACATGCGCAAGTTTCGGGACACTCTCAAACCCGTCATATGAACAAGCCATCTCAGAGGATTGATCCATGACCGGCGATCTGTTGAACGAAGTCGTCTCGGCCATTCCGATGCCTGCTCTGATGGTTGATCAGACTGAACGGATTATTGCCGCCAACACTGATTCAAGGACACTGCTGGGCCAGAATATCGTTGGCCGTCATTTTGCGACAATTCTTCGCCAACCTCAGGTAATCGACGCAATTGAGCAAAGCCTGCGCTCTAAAGGTACTGCTAAAGCGCGGCATCTGTCGAATGATGGTGCTCAGGACACAACGTTTGAGATTCAGTGCCGGTACATGAAAGGGGTTGGCGCCGTCGAAGGCGGTGCTGTGTTGGCGACGTTTCAGGACGTTACACACCTGGAACAGGCAAGCCAGATGCGGCGCGACTTTGTAGCCAATGTCAGCCATGAGTTGCGTACCCCTCTGACCGCATTGATGGGCTTCATCGAAACTCTGCGTGGCCCTGCCCGAGAGGACGTAATCGCCCGTGATCGATTTCTTCAAATCATGAACGACGAAGCTAACCGGATGAACAGGCTGGTTGGTGATTTGCTGTCATTGAACCGCGTCGAAAGCGAAGAGCGGGTTCGACCGAAAGAGCAGCTGGAGCTTACAGGTCTGCTGGAATCGACCCTCAATTCACTGCGCCCGCTGGCTGATGATGCCGGAGTTGTCTTGAAGTTGAACGCGCCGGATGCGCCGATTTCACTGGTTGGTGACAGCGATCAACTGCGTCAGGTTTTTACCAATCTGATTGAGAATGCGATCAAGTATGGCGGTAGCGGCGGCAGTGTTGATGTGTTGGTGACCATTTCTGAACGCGATGCTGCAATGCGCGGACCTGCTGTTCGGGTCCAGATTGTGGACAAGGGACCGGGCATCGATGCGGTGCATCTGCCCAGATTGACCGAGCGATTCTACCGTGCCGACAGTCACAGATCCCGAGAACTGGGTGGGACCGGGCTTGGGCTAGCGATCGTGAAGCATATTGTGAATCGTCATCGCGGGCGACTTCGCGTGGAAAGCGATCTTGGGAAAGGTTCAGTCTTTACAGTGATTTTGCCGCGCTGAAGGACGGGTTTTGATCCGTTCGCCGATGTCCTTACCCATCGTCAAGTTAAGAAAACCTAAGAAATTCGTGAGTTGTCATAAAACCGTTACGTATGTGTCACAAAAGGCTTACGCGCGGTACTTAGGGGTGCCGACAAGATCATCATGGGGGTGATCAATGTATATCATTACCAAGGAGACTGAGATGTCCTTTGTGAAACTGTCGGCTTCGGCGCTTGCTATCGCTGCCGTATCGGCCACCGCTGCTGCTGCTCGTGACCAAGTACAGGTTGCTGGTTCTTCGACCGTTCTGCCTTACGCGTCGATCGTTGCTGAAGCCTTCGGTGAGAACTTTGACTTCCCGACACCGGTTGTTGAATCGGGTGGTTCTTCGGCAGGCCTGAAGCGCTTCTGCGAAGGTGTTGGCGAAAACACCATCGACGTTGCAAATGCCTCGCGCGCCATCCGTGAAAAAGAAATCAAAGCTTGTGCCGAAAACGGCGTAACCGACATCATCGAAGTTCAGATCGGTTATGACGGCATCGTTTTCGCATCCGACATCAATGGCAACTCGTTCGAGTTCACCCCGGAAGACTGGTACAAAGCTCTGTCCGCTCAGATCGTTGTTGACGGCCAGCTGGTCGACAACCCGAACAAAACCTGGGCCGACGTGAACCCTGCGTTCCCGGCGCAGCCGATCGCAGCATTCATCCCGGGCACTAAGCACGGCACCCGTGAAGTGTTCGAAGACAAAGTGATCCTGGCTGGTTGTGAGCATCTGGGTGACTTCGACGCCTATCTGGCAGCTGCAGAAGGCGACAGCGACAAAGCCAAGAAGAAAGCGGCCGAGAAAGCCTGTATCGCTCTGCGCACCGACGGCGTTTCGGTCGACATCGACGGCGACTACACTGAAACTCTGGCTCGTATCGACAGCAACAAGGATGGCATCGGCGTCTTTGGTCTGGCGTTCTACGAGAACAACACCGACAAGCTGCAGGTTGCGACCATGTCGGACGTTGTTCCTTCGACCGAATCCATTGCTTCGGGTGAATACCCGGTTTCGCGCCCGCTGTTCTTCTACGTGAAGAAAGCCCACATCGGCGTGATCCCCGGCCTGAAAGAATATGCCGAGTTCTTCGTCGCTGACGAAATCGCTGGCCCCGATGGTCCGCTGGCAGAATACGGCCTGGTATCTGACCCTGAGCTGGTCAAGGTACAGGAAGCTGTTGCCAACGAAACCGTTCTGGGCGGCGGTTCCTAATCACCCTTGCTAACGGAACCGGGGCGATTTATGCGCGCCCCGGTTCTTTTTGACTCCAAGTCTGCCATTCCTACGGAGTTCTCATGGCGTTATCCTGGCTGTTGCTTATCCTGCTTGCGCTGGCAGTGATTGGATACTTTGCGGGTCGGTCCCGCGCTCTGGCAAGTGTGGGAGGTGACACCCGCGATTTGCACTCTCTGCCATCCTACTATGGCTACAACGTTGCGCTAACAGCACTGGTTCCGGCCTTGGGCGTGTTGATTATCTGGCTCTTGGTGCAGCCAATGATCGTGAACAGCACAGTATCCGGCCTTATTCCTGATCAAGCGATCCCCGAAGGTTCAGATCGCGGCTTGGTCATGAGCGAGGTGCGCCGTGTAGCTTATGGTCTGGAAGGTGCCGTCGCGAGCGGTGCAATGACCGAAACACAGGCGCAGGACGGCAGCGCAGATATCGAGACCCTGACCAAAACGCTGAAAGATGCAGGGCAGGTTCTGACACAGGATATTACGCAGCCCATTTTGGTGGCGGCGCAAAAGTTCCGCAGCATGACATCAACCGGCAAGGTTGCGATGCAAGTCGTCGTACTGGCTCTGGCGCTGCTTGGTGCGGCCTTTGCTTATGTGCGTACGCACAAGGAGTTCCGGGCCCGCAATGTGGTAGAGCAGGGCGTACTGGCGCTGTTACTGTTGGCCGCGTCAATCGCGATCCTCACTACAGTCGGAATCGTTCTTTCAATGTTGTTCGAGACAATGAACTTCTTCCAACTGCATTCTTGGAAGGATTTCTTCTTCGGCAGCACCTGGGCCCCAAACTTCCGCGGAGGCAGCGAGCTGTCTATCTTGCCGCTGCTGTGGGGGACACTGTATATCTCGGTAATCGCATTGCTGGTGGCCGTGCCGATCGGCCTCTTTGCCGCGATTTACCTTTCCGAATATGCATCGGGCGCGACACGATCGATCGCCAAGCCTTTGCTTGAAATTCTCGCCGGTATCCCGACCATCGTTTATGGTCTATTCGCGTTGCTGACCGTTGGTCCGGCACTCGTGTCGATGTTTGGCCAAGGCGGCACGCTGGGCGTCGGCTGGATGGCCAGTTCCAACGCAGTTCTGACCGCCGGGCTGGTGATGGGGATCATGCTGATCCCGTTTGTGTCATCGCTGTCGGATGATATCATCAATGCCGTGCCACAATCCATGCGCGATGGTTCGCTGGGTCTTGGCGCAACCCATTCCGAAACTGTGCGCAGTGTAATCCTGCCAGCAGCGCTGCCGGGTATCGTCGGAGCGGTTCTGCTGGCCGCCAGCCGCGCCATCGGTGAAACGATGATCGTTGTTATGGCTGCTGGTGCAATTGCCAAGTTTTCGGGCAACCCGTTCGAGGCTATGACCACAATCACGACGCGGATCGTCAGCCAGTTGACCGGGGACACTGACTTTGCCAGCCCCGAAACGCTGGTCGCGTTTGCGCTGGGTCTGACCCTGTTCAT
This sequence comes from Roseibium sp. RKSG952, assembly GCF_009711355.1. Classification (NCBI taxonomy): domain Bacteria; kingdom Pseudomonadati; phylum Pseudomonadota; class Alphaproteobacteria; order Hyphomicrobiales; family Stappiaceae; genus Roseibium; species Roseibium sp. RKSG952. Next base: position 42,432 of record NZ_SMMF01000931.1, read on the forward strand.
CATCACGCTGGGGCTAAATATCTTCGCCCTCTACATCGTACGCAAATACCGGGAGCAGTACGAATGACCGATATTTCCCAAACACCTGGCGCTGCTCCGACCGCTAAACCTAAGAGTGGTTCGCTGTTCGAAAAGGACGCGCGCACTAAGCGGCGTAACGCGGCTGAAAGCCGGTTCAAGATGTACGGTATCGCCGCCATCGGTATCGGGCTGCTGATGCTGATCGTGCTGGTGACGAACATTGTGACCGCCGGTACCGGAGCCTTCCAGCAAACCTATCTTGAACTGGATGTCGACTTGAAGGCCGACAAGTTGGATAAGAAGGGCAATCGGAATATCGAGGACATCAAGAAGGTGTCGACCTTTGGTTATGCGCCTCTGATCGCCTCTGCGCTGGAATCCGAAGTTGCAAAACTTGGTATTCAGACCGATTTGTCGGCCAAGGACATGGGCAAAATCCTGTCCAAAGCAGCCCAAGCTGAGTTGCGGAACTACGTCATCGCCAACCCTGATGAAATCGGCAGGACGGTCAGCTTCCGTTTTCTGACCAACAGCCGCGTTGATGGCTACATGAAAGGCCGCGTAACTCGCGAATCGATTGCCAACGATAAGAGTATCTCGGTCGAACAACTTGATTTCGTTGACCAGTTGCGGGATGCCGGAGTTCTTTACAAGGCGTTCAACCCGGACTTCATACTGGGCGCTGATGCCTCCGACCAACGGCCCGAGGCTGCGGGGATCGGTGTGTCCATGCTGGGTTCGCTGTTCATGATGTTTGTGGTTCTGGCGCTGGCGTTGCCGATTGGCGTTGCGGCCTCGATCTACCTAGAAGAATTCGCACCCCAGAACCGACTGACGGACATCATCGAGGTCAACATCTCGAACCTGGCCGCAGTACCGTCGATCGTGTTCGGTATTCTGGGTCTGGCCGTGTTCATCAACTACATGCACCTGCCGACGTCCGCGCCGCTGGTCGGTGGTCTGGTGCTGACGCTGATGACCTTGCCGACGATCATCATCTCGACCCGTGCTTCGCTCAAGGCGGTTCCGCCGTCGATCAGAGATGCGGCGTTGGGGGTAGGGGCCTCGAAAATGCAGGCCGTGTTCCATCATGTACTGCCGCTGGCCGCGCCCGGTATTCTGACCGGTACCATCATTGGTCTGGCGCAAGCGTTGGGGGAAACCGCTCCGCTGTTGCTGATCGGGATGGTGGGCTTTATTGCCTCGAACCCGCCCGATGGCATCGTTGCAGGCTTCCTGTCGCCAAACTCGGCCATGCCGGCGCAGATCTACGAATGGTCCAAGCGCGCCGACCCGGCCTTTTATGAACGCGCATGGGGGGGCATCATCATTCTGTTGATCTTCCTCGTCACAATGAACACGATTGCGGTCATCCTGCGCCGCCGCTTCGAACGCCGCTGGTAAGTGGAGGCTAAAATGAACGACATGTCACGAGTGGAGAGAACTGTGGACTCCAAAGATATCAAGATCGCCGCGAAGAATGTTCAGGTCTACTATGGCGATACCCACGCCATCAAAGATGTAGACGTGGAAATCGAAGACAAGACGGTTACCGCCTTCATCGGTCCTTCGGGCTGCGGCAAATCAACGTTTCTGCGTTGTCTGAACCGGATGAATGACACCATCGACATCTGCCGTGTCAAAGGGGATATCCTGCTGGATGGCGAGGATATCTATGACAAGCGAGTCGACCCGGTTCAGTTGCGGGCAAAAGTTGGCATGGTTTTCCAAAAGCCAAACCCGTTTCCGAAATCGATCTACGATAACGTAGCCTATGGTCCGCGTATCCATGGCCTTGCCAAGAACAAGGCGGAACTGGATGAGATCGTTGAAAAATCTCTGCGCCGAGGTGCGATCTGGGATGAGGTAAAGGATCGCCTCGACGCTCCGGGAACCGGACTGTCCGGTGGTCAGCAGCAACGTCTTTGCATCGCACGCGCCGTGGCAACCGCGCCCGAAGTTCTGCTCATGGACGAGCCATGCTCAGCGCTTGATCCGATCGCAACCGCTCAGGTCGAAGAACTGATTGATGAACTGCGCGAACGCTACTCGGTGGTGATCGTGACCCACTCGATGCAGCAGGCCGCGCGCGTCAGCCAAAAAACAGCGTTCTTCCACTTGGGCAACCTAGTCGAGTTTGGCGAAACCGGTCAGATCTTCACAAATCCGGTCGATCCTCGCACGGAAAGCTACATTACAGGCCGTATCGGCTGAACACAGGTATTCAGATATGACCGAACAACATATTGCATCCGCATTCGACCGGGATCTCGAAGCCATTCAGGCACACATCATGAAAATGGGTGGTCTGGTCGAGGCTGCGATTATGGGCGCTGCGCGTTCACTGGAAACACGTGACGAAGAACTGGCACAAGAGGTTCGCCAGGGCGACAAGGCTATTGACGCGTTGGAAGACGTTATCAACGAAGAAACCGCGCGCCTGATCGCATTGCGGGCTCCTACAGCGGGTGACTTGCGGTTGGTTCTTTCAGTACTGAAGGTTTCGGCCAACCTGGAACGTATCGGCGACTATTCCAAAAACATCGCCAAGCGGACTACGGTTCTGGTCAATGCCGGTGAGATTAACGGCAGCGCTGCCGCCTTGCGCCGCATGGCACGAGAGGTTGAGGTTATGCTGCGTGACGCTCTGGATGCGTACATCCAGCGTGATGCCGAGCTGGCCACCGATGTGATCGAACGCGATGAAGAAGTCGACCAGATGTACAATGGTCTGTTCCGCGAGTTCCTGACCTTTATGGCGGAAGATCCGCGCAACATCTCTTCGTGTATGCACCTGCATTTCATCGCCAAGAACATCGAGCGCATGGGCGACCATGTCACGGCAATTGCCGAGCAGGTCGTGTACCTCGTGACAGGTGAGCGCCCGACCGAGGCGCGGCCCAAAGCCGATACCACGTCGCAAACCGCCTAGGAGACAAGACAATGTCCGCTGATCAGCCAACAGTTCTGGTTGTAGAGGATGAATTGGCGCAGCGCGAAGTGCTGGCCTACAATCTTGAGGCCGAAGGCTTCCGCGTTTCCAAAGCGGCCAGCGGCGACGAAGCCATGCTGCTTGTGGATGAAGACAGCCCAGACATCATTGTTCTGGACTGGATGATGCCCAATCTCAGCGGAATCGAGGTTTGCCGGCGCCTGAAAACGCGCCCGGATACACGTTCGATCCCTATAATCATGCTGTCAGCCCGCAGTGAAGAGGTGGACAAGGTTCGCGGCCTGGAAACCGGCGCAGACGACTATGTGGTCAAGCCGTATTCGGTAGTCGAACTTATGGCTCGCGTCCGGACCCAGTTGCGCCGGGTACGTCCGGCGACGGTTGGTATCCGGCTGGAGTTCGATGACATCATCCTAGACTCGGAAACCCATAAGGTCAGCCGTGGCAACAAGCCTCTGAAACTTGGTCCCACAGAGTTTCGGCTGCTGAGTACGTTCATGGAAAAACCGGGCCGGGTCTGGAGCCGAGAGCAACTGCTGGATCGGGTGTGGGGCAGGGACATCTATGTTGATACCCGCACCGTGGATGTCCACATCGGGCGACTGCGGAAAGCACTCACACAGCACGGTGGCGAGGATCCTGTGCGCACAGTTCGAGGCGCTGGATATGCCTTGGGCTGAAGCCTATCGCGGCAGCGTTTCCTCGGTCTGTGCCTGAGAAGCAAGCCAGTGCCGGAACTCTCGCAAAGACGGGTCATTGGATTTGGATTTAGGCCAGACCAGATAATATGCGCCCATGGTTTCCACGGCATCTGGAAAGACAGCAATCAGTTTGCCTGTCGCCAGATCCTGCTCGATCAAATAGTTCGGTAGCAGCGCGACACCAAGGCCATGCAACGCAGCCTGATTGATGGTTGTAAACTGATCATGAACTGTGCCGGGCAGGGCATCCGGATGATGAACGCCCATTTGGCGAAACCATTCCTGCCAGGCTGCCGGGCGGGTCTGTATGTGCAACAATGGCAGTTTCAGAAGATCAGCGGGTGAACGAAGTCGCCCGGTCGGTAGCAAGGAAGGCGAGCAAACCGGTAGGACGCGTTCGACACTAAGCAGAAGGCGCTCTGTTCCCGGCCAGTCAGGTTCACCAAAATGTAGTGCTGCATCAAATGGTTCTGCGGTAAAGTTAAATGGCCGCAGGCGCGTTGACATGTTGATTGTGATATCAGGATGCAGGCGCGCGAAGTCAGGTAAGCGTGGTACAAGCCAACGCATACCGAAAGTAGGTAGGATGGCCAGGTTCAGGGTACCCCCAACTGGCGCAACGTGAAGTTTCAGCGAAGCCTGTGCTATGTGGTTCAATCCCTGCCGAATTTCGGCGACGTATTCCTGTGCAGCCGGCGTCAGTGATAGTCGTTTTCGGTCCCGGCTGATCAGTTCCACACCCAATTGATTTTCCAGTGTTTGCAACTGGCGGCTGACTGCACTTTGAGTAAGCGCAAGTTCGTCAGCCGCTGCAGAAGCTGATCCAAGGCGATCCAGCGCTTCAAGCGCACGGAGCGAGGAGATTGACGGGAAAAGGCGTCGGGTGGTTTCCATGTATGCGATATACTCATGGAAACATGCAAATGTCTCGCTGTTTTTTGCGGTTTTGTCAGGGTAGGGTGCGGCAAACAGAATTAAGGAGCTGCAAGATGAACGCCCCAGAAACAAAACCTGTCCTTCGCGCAAAAGATGCTCCGGACCTTGGTAACTTTACTTGGGACGATCCATTCCGTTTGTCCGATCAGTTGAATGAGGACGAACGCCTGATCGCCGATAGTGCACGTGCGTATGCGCAAGAGAAGCTACAGCCGCGCGTTACCAAGGCATTTGAAAATGAGGAAACTGATCCCGGAATCTTCCGCGAAATGGGCGAAATGGGCCTGTTAGGGACTACTATTCCCGAGGAATACGGTGGGATTGGCGCGGGCTACGTAACCTATGGGCTGGTTGCTCGTGAGGTCGAGCGCGTGGATTCTGGTTATCGTTCGATGATGTCAGTTCAAAGCTCGCTGGTGATGTATCCAATCTATGCCTACGGCAGTGAGGAACAGCGACGGAAGTATCTTCCAAAGCTCGCAAGTGGCGAATGGATCGGTTGTTTTGGTCTGACTGAGCCCGACGCCGGATCTGATCCTGCCGGCATGAAGACACGCGCAGAAAAGACTGATGGCGGTTACCGTCTGACCGGCAGCAAGATGTGGATTTCCAACTCACCGATTGCGGATGTGTTTGTGGTCTGGGCGAAATCTGATGCACATGACGGTAAAATCCGAGGCTTTGTGCTGGAGAAAGGCATGAAAGGCCTCAGTACGCCAAAGATTCAGAACAAGTTGAGCCTGCGCGCATCGATCACCGGTGAAATCGTGATGGATAGCGTTGAGGTAGACGAGGGCGCCTTGCTGCCGCACGTTCAGGGCCTCAAAGGACCATTTGGTTGCCTCAATCGTGCACGTTATGGGATCAGCTGGGGTGTGATGGGATCAGCTGAGTGTTGCTGGCATGCAGCTCGTCAATACGGTTTGGACCGGAAGCAGTTCAATCGTCCTTTGGCGCAAACGCAGCTGTTCCAGCGCAAACTGGCTGATATGCAGACCGAGATTGCGTTGGGTCTTCAGGCCAGCTTGCGTGTTGGCCGTCTGTTAGATCAGGCCGAAGCTGCACCAGAGATGATTTCGATCGTAAAGCGCAACAATTGCGGCAAGGCACTGGATATCGCTCGGATGGCGCGTGACATGCATGGTGGCAACGGAATTTCGCTGGAATTCCAGGTCGTGCGGCACATGATCAATCTGGAAACTGTGAACACCTATGAAGGAACGCATGACGTTCATGCACTGATCCTAGGGCGGGCACAAACCGGGCTGCAGGCGTTCTACTGAACCATATGACAGATATCGTGTAATCGGTATTATGTTATTTACACAACCTATGAACACTGCCAATGTTCGCATTGGCGGTGTTTTTACAAGATGTTACGCTGTGATTTGAAACAGATACAGCGGGCCCCCAGATGGAACTTAAAGACAAAGTAATTGTCATTACCGGAGCTGCCGGTGGTATTGGCAAAGGACTGGCTGAGCGGTTCGCCCGCGAAGGTGCACGTATCGTTTGTGCAGATCTAAATTTACCCGAAGCTCAAGCAGTCGCTGATGCGATCAAGGGCAAAGCCATCAAATGCGATGTATCCAGTGAAGATGACATCCAGGCGTTGATCGAAGCCGTCGAAAGCACACTCGGGCCAATCGACCTCTTTTGTGCCAATGCAGGAATTCTGACTCTTGGCGGGCTTGAGGTGCCGGATGAAGATTGGGACCGGATCTGGAAAATCAATGTCATGTCGCATGTGTGGGTCGCACGTCATCTGGTGCCAAGGATGGTTGAGCGTGGTCACGGCTACATCCTGACAACTGCATCAGCTGCTGGATTGTTGAACCAACCTGGCGCTGCTCCATATGGGGTTACCAAACACGCAGCCGTGGGTTTTGCCGAGTGGCTTTCTCTGACTTACGGCAATCAAGGTATACGCGTTTCGGTATTATGTCCGCAGGCTGTCAGGTCCGAGATGACGCGCGGACACGAAAATTCGGTTGCCGCAATCGATGGAATGCTTGAGCCAGAAGATGTGGCGCAGGCCTGTGTAGAAGCAATCGCTGAAGAGCGCTTCCTTGTTTTGCCGCATCCGCAGGTACTCGATTATATGCGTTTGAAAACAGCTGACTATGATCGATGGCTGGGCGGAATGCGGAAGCTAAATCAACAGTTTGCCGGTGAAACCTAAGATCTTTTTTGTGGTTTGCGCAACAGCCCTTCCTGTGCCACCGACGCGACAAGAGTGCCATCTTGGGAATAGATTGACCCGCGGTTAAAGCTACGTCCCTGCCCCGTCCATGGCGACTCCATCGAATACAAATGCCAGTCCTGAAACTGCACTGGCGCGTGGAACCACATCGCGTGATCGAGGCTTGCGCCATTGATTTCACCGGTAAACCAGCTGAGCCCATGCGGACGCATGCCCGAGCTCAGCAGGCTCATATCAGATGCATATGCCAACAAAAGGTGTTGCGTCACCTGGCTTGCTTGATCGGCGGCCTGCATCCGGAACCAGATATGGTTATGATCATCTGCTTTCTCTGGCTGAAACAGGTCCAGCGGCTCAATTTCTCGCACGTCAATCGGACGTTCACGTAGGAATTCCGTGCGTAGCCTTTCAGGAACGCGAGGTAGATATCTTTGCCTTAACTCATCCCGCGTGGCGTGCTTTTCCGGCGGTTCCACGTCCGGCATTTTATGCTGGTGATCCCAGCCGTCATCCTGAATGTGAAAGGACGCCGACATGTTCAGGATTTGCTTTCCGTGTTGAATGGCAACAACGCGACGGGTTGTGAATGAACCTCCATCTCGTGCCCGATCAACTTGATATATAACCGGAATCTCTGGATCGCCGGGCCTTATGAAATAAGCATGTAGCGAGTGACACAAACGACCCTCAACGGTCCGATACGCTGCCGCCAATGCCTGTGCGATCACCTGTCCGCCAAATATGCGCATTGGCGTCTCACCGCCCGATCCGGTGCCGCGGAACAGATCGACCTCAAGGCGTTCAATGTTCAAAAGGTCCAGCAGAATGCGTTCGGCTTCAGTCATATCCGACTCTCCGGTTTGGTTTTGCCATCGGGTAGCAGCCCTACGGCCCTCATTCAATCAATGCCCCAAGGACAAGCCCCTTGAGTTCTGATCGCGACGGGTAGGAGCTGGACGGCGAAAGTTGGGTGAAGAACACACAAGTGAAATCGTTCTCACGGTCAATCCAGAAGAAAGTTGAGGCCATTCCACCCCAACTAAAGTCGCCAACAGAGCCCGGCGTGCGGGCACGCGCCGGATCGAGAACGACGGCGCCGGCCAAACCAAAGCCCATGCCTTCCATAGGTTGTTCAGCAAAGCTATGCGGCCCCATTGATGCGATGTCACCGGGTAAGTGATTGCGCATCATGAAGTCGACGGTCTTTGAACCCAGTAGTCTGTTGCCGTTGAGTGTTCCTTTGTTGCGTAGCATCTCTGCAAATCTGGCATAGTCGTCAATCGTTCCGACCAATCCTCCGCCACCGGAAAATGTTGAGGCATTCTCGAACGGTGATTGACCGGGCTGATCCGTCAGACGCAAGGTTTCCCCACCGCTTTTAGCCGCATTCAGGGCCATCGCGTCACCTTCTAGCGGGGTGTAGAGCGAGGCAAATCGATCCCCTGCCCGTGAAGGCACGGAAAAGGCAGTCTCTTGCATCCCCATTGGTGCAAATATTTGTTCTGCGAAGAACTGATCCAGCGTTTGTCCCGAAACAACTTCGATCACGCGCCCGATTACATCAATCCCGACCGAATATTCCCATTGAGTTCCCGGTTTAAATGCGAGCGGGAGTTGCGCCAACTCTTTGACTTTGTCTGCCAAGTGCCCTTGGTTTGGCCCAAAAATCAGGTCCAGCTCATCCATTGCCGCTGGCAAAATGCCGGGGTTGAATGGATAGCTTAAACCGCTGGTATGGGTGAGCAACTGGTGCAGTGTGGGTGTCGGAGCATCTTCGGTTTGATCAATGCGCTCAGCATTTGGGACCAAGGCCTGCATATCCCGAAATTCTGGGATGAACTCTAAAACGGGTGCTTCCAGATGGAACAATCCGCGCTCTGCCAGCATCATCAATGCGACAGATGTTATTGGCTTGGTCATCGAGTATATTCGGACCAGGGTATCCCGCTTAAATGGAAGATTGTTCTCGACACTACGCTGCCCACAGGTGTGAAAAAAAGCTTCTCGTCCACCCTGGTGCAGCAATATTGAACTGCCTGCGTATTTTCTTTGGTCTACATAGCCTTGCATCCAATCGCGGATGCGATCCAACCGTGCTGTATCAAAATTTGCCGTCACGATCCCTACCCGCTCAATACCCTCATTTGAGGTGATCTTGCCGCCTTGTCCGATGAAACGACAGACAAAAAATGAAAGAGTTTGCCTGAAAGGCCAAAGCAGTATCGGCGCTTGCACAGAGACGCTGCTAAACTGAAACAGGTAAAGATTCGCAGTTTTTTGTCTTCCCCCGTATCAGAGAATTATTTCGGAGTAAGATCATGCCGCATAGTGTTGATTTTATGTATGATTTTAGTAGTCCTAATGCGTTTCTTGCACACAAGGTACTACCGGATCTGATCAGTCGCCGCTCGGCCGATCTGCGGAATGTTCCGATACTACTAAGTATTGTTTTTAAGGCAACGAATAACCAGAGCCCCTTTCAGGCCTTTGCGGAGAACCGACAAAAATCGGCCTACCTGACGCATGATCTACACCGTTTCGCGCGTCGTCGCGGAATTAGCTTTCACATGAGCCCGCATTTCCCTCTGAACACAAAATTCGCCATGCGAGGTGCCGTGTTTGCGATGGGTAAACCGTGGGAAAGCAAATACATAGACGCCATATTTGACGCAATTTGGGTGCATGGCCAAAAGATCGATGACCTTAACGTTTTGTCTGATGTTCTTCAGGAAAATGGTCTTCCTATAAGAAAGATCCGTGAAGCGATCTCGAGCGCCGACATCAAACAGAAGTTGAAAGAGCAAACCAAGGCAGCGGTGAGGAGTGGTGTGTTTGGCGTACCCAGCATGTTCGTCGGGCCCGAGATGTTCTTTGGAAAGAACAGCCTGGGGAATTTGGACCTTGAGCTTTCGCTGGACAAGTAGGCGCTAAGGCCGCATCCCCAATTCGTGTGCTGCAGACTTCAATCTTTCAGCGTGTTCTTTTTCCAGTTCTTCCGGTGTGACATAGAAACTAGGCCCACCGATATTCAGGCCGAAGAACCTGTCATCTTGCGGTGAAGGAACTGGAACAGAGATGGCATGAACATCGTCGCGCCAGAGCGAGTATCCGGTGCAATACCCATGCCTATCATATTCATCTTGCGCAGTTTTTATCGAATCTTGCAGCTGAACCTTGCCCAAGTCGAGATCTTGTTTTGCAGCTTCGATTGCTGCCTCTTGGCGGTCTTGGGGCATTCCAACCAGAATGGAGCGACCCATTGCGGAGGTGAACAATGGCAGGCGTGATCCGACATGCATGGTTAGCGCAACATTCTCGGTCGATCGGTTTACCGCCACATAGATCACTTCGGCGCGGTGGGCTTCACCCAGTGCGACCGTAAGATAGGGGTTCGCTCCGCTTCTTAGATCGCGCAACACATCCGTCGCGCGTTCGCAGATATCCGTTCCGGCCAAGACGCTGAAACCCAGCCTCAGAACCCCTGCCCCAAGCCTATATGAGCCCCCGGGATGATCCTGAACCAAATAGCCAAGCTGGCAGAGTGTGTGGGTCAATCGAGAAATTGTGGGTTTCGGCAAACCTGTTCGATCAGAGAAATCGGTATTGGTTAAAGTTGCCTCACCATGGCGAAAACAGCGCAGAATTTGCAGGCCACGCGCAAGCGAAGTGACAAAGTTTCTGTCTTTTTCCCCTTGACCGGGTTCAGCTAGATCATCTGTGGCCATACGCGTTTCCGATCACTTCAATGCTGACAACCCATGTTGTGCAAAAACAGGAACATAAGCGCCAAAAGCCTGCGCACGCGCAGGATCAGATGCATTCCCATCAAGTGCGCGCTTGTAGACCCCTTGCAGGATGCCCGCCATACGAAAGAAGTTGAAAGCAAGATAAAAGCCGAAGTTTTCGATACCCGATATCCCGCGACGCTCGCAATATCTGGCGATAAAGGCTTGGTCCGATGGTAGACCAAGGCTGTCACGATTGATACCGGCAAGCCCCCGTCCCTCTCTACCCGGTGGCATTTGCCATTGCATGATGACAGCAGCCAAATCGGCATATGGATGGCCAATCGTCGACAGTTCCCAGTCCAGAACCCCGATACAACGGCTGCCGTCGCGCTCAAACATCAGGTTGTCGATCCTGTAGTCACCATGCACCAGAGTTCTCTGACCATCATCTTCCGGAATCGAGGCTTCCAATGCAGAAATCAGGGCGTCCATATCTGCAATCTCGTTGGTTTCCGAAGCCCGGTACTGTTTGGTCCAACGCGCAATCTGACGTTCAAAGTAGTTTCCCGTCGGTCCATAGTCAGACAATCCAACCGCATCGATATCGACCATATGAAGCTCGGCCAGAACCCGGTTCATTTCGTCCAGTATTGCGGTTCTGGTTTCGTTGGATTCGCCTTTCATCGTCGGCTCTAGAAAGGTTCGCCCCTGCAAATGTTCCATTACATAAAAGGCGGATCCAATGATGTCGTCATCTTCGCATAGCAGATACATCTTGGGCACCGGCACCTTGCTGCCTGCAAGAGCGCTCTGCACACGAAACTCACGGTCAATAGCATGAGCCGATTTCAACAAGACACCAGGCGGTTTTCGCCTTAAAACAAAGCTTTTATCTGGAGTTTTTAACTCAAAGGTGGGGTTAGATTGCCCCACCGCAAACTTAGTAGCCTCCAGCGGGCCACGATGACCGTCCAGGTGATTTGCCAAATAGGCGTCGACAGCATCGATATCCAACGTATCGGTGCTCATAGCGCGTCGGCAAAAATATTGCCGCCCGTTACCACGTTGATACCGCCAGAGACAGGGATCACCGAACCGGTCACGTAGCTGCCACCGCGGCCGCAAAGGAACAACAAACAGCCCGCGATGTCTTCGTCGCGGCCTACTCTGCCCAGCGGCACGGATTTGCCTACCTTCTCCCTCTTTTCTTCGTCTGCTGTTGCGAAGGCGGTCATCCGCGAGACAAATGGTCCGGGGGCCAGCGCATTAACCGTAACGTTGTACGGGGCAAGTTCCTTGGCCATGATCCTTGTAAGGTGGATGACTGCCGCCTTCGAAGCCGAATAGCTGTAGGCCCCATCTCCCATAGGAACTTCACCCATAACTGACGCAACATTAACCACGCGCGCAGGATCGTCGCCGGATCCTGATTTCATCAAGATAGGCAGCAGCTTTTGCGTTAGGTCAAAGATACCGGCGACATTGACCGACATGACTTTTTCCCAGGCATGATAGGGAAATTGACCCAGCGGAGCCCCCCAACTTATGCCCGCATTATTCATCAGAATATCAAGGCGTTCCGTCCGGTTTTTGATTTCAGATACCAGCGCGTCAATACCTTCTTCTGTACTGATATCTCCTGCAAAACCCTCTGCAGTTCCCTCGGCATCAAGTGCGTTCAATTCTGCCGCCACAGCCTCACAGGAGTCTCCCTTTCGCGACGCGATCAACACTCTTGCGCCTGCTCGCACCAGCGCCTCGGCGGCCATGCGCCCGATACCTGTTGCACCGCCGGTGACCAGTGCAGTCTTACCCTGCAGGGAAAAGAGTTGTTCAGGGGTCATAGGGTGTCCTTTTCTAATCGACTGCTCTGTGTTGCCCGTTCTTACATAAACACAACCTCTCAAACCGAGGCTGTTTCGCTGTGCAGAATTACATTTCGCTAAATTCTTGACAACACATGCGGGTGGTTCAACTTTCTGTGCTTAACAGAGGCAATTACGAGAGACTCAAATGCAAGCATTACTCAGCGTCGCGCCAGGAGGCCCCGAGACTCTTGAATTGACCACAATGTCCGATCCGGAGCCGAAAAAGAACGAGTTGTTGATCAGAGTGCGGGCAGCAGGCGTCAATTTCCCGGACACACTGATTATTCAAGACCTTTATCAGATGAAGCCACCTCGCCCGTTTGCGCCGGGTGGTGAGGTTTCGGGTGAGGTCATCGCAACCGGATCTGGGGTTGAAGGTTTCCAGGTGGGTGATCGCGTTCTGGCGCTAACCGGCCATGGCGGATTTTCAACGCATCTGTGCATCAATGCATCTTCGGCGATCAAGTTTCCCGAGACGATGCCGTTTAAAGATGCCGCCTGCTTTATCTTCACGTACGGCACCTCCTACCACGCCCTGAAAGACCGGGCGGCGTTGAAACCCGGAGAAACGCTGTTGGTACTCGGGGCCGCCGGTGGCGTTGGGTCTGCAGCGATTGAGCTTGGGAAAACCATGGGCGCACGTGTAATCGCTGCGGTCTCTTCGGAGGACAAGGCCAAGTTTTGTCGCGAAATTGGCGCTGATGAAACGATCATCTATCCGCGAAAGCTCGACAGGGACGCACAGAAGGCTTTGTCAGCGGAGATTAAGCGGCTTTCCGGTGGTGAAGGTGTCGACGTGATCTATGATGCCGTCGGGGGTGAGTATGCTGAACCAGCGCTGCGCAGCATGGCGTGTAATGGTCGGTATCTGGTGGTTGGTTTTCCCGCAGGCATTCCCAGCATCCCTCTGAATTTGCCTCTGCTTAAAGGATGTCAGATCGTTGGGGTCTTTTGGGGAGCTGCAGTGTTTCGCGACCCTCAGGGCCACGCCGAAAATATAGGCGAGCTGTTTCAGATGTACCTGAACGAAAAGATAAAGCCTCGGATCAGCGCAAGTTATCCGCTGGATAAGGCGGCTGAGGCGTTAGACTTGCTGACGCAGCGATCTGTTCTCGGAAAGGTTGTTGTCACAATGGGCGATTGACCAACAATCTTTCAGCTCTCCCGACAAGACTGGTCACAGAGATTCACCAATGCTCGCCTCATAAGAGCAATGCTGGTGGACAGCCCCACCTTTTCGCGTTTAAGAGAAAGTATGGGGATAGTGAGATAATGCACAACGTTCTGGTTTTGAATGGCCCGAATCTCAACCTGCTAGGAACGCGGCAGCCTGAGGTTTATGGCCACACGACACTCAAGATGATCGAAGACCTGTGCGTTTCGCACGGCAACTCGATTGGGCTTACTGTATCGCATATGCAGTCAAATCACGAAGGCGCATTGATCGATGCGATACATGCCGCTCGTGGTGTGCAGGCCGGGATCGTGCTGAATGCCGGAGCTTTCACGCATACATCTGTGGCGCTGATGGATGCTATTTCTTCAGCCGAAGTGCCGGTTGTTGAAGTTCATCTTTCCAACATCCACGCGCGCGAAGCATTTCGCCACAAATCCTACATCGCACCAGTAGCCATCGGACAGATCTGTGGCTTTGGGGCCAAGGGGTATGTGCTGGCCCTTGATGCGTTGGCAGCTCATCTAAGTGATGGGGGCAGCGGATGAACCTTCATGAATATCTGAACTTCGTAAGTTATTCCACGACGCTTGAAGAGCTTTGGGATGGGCATTGTCGTCAGATGGCAGGATACGGTTTCGACCGCCTGCTCTACGGCTATACACAGTACCGGACAGAAACGTCGCTGGGTGATCCCGAAGACTTTGTGATACTGACCAATCATGGCGAAGGGTATCTGGAGGGTTTCCTGAAAGATGGCCTATACTTTAACGCTCCGATGTTGAAATGGGCGTTAAACCACGAAGGTGCTGCCAGCTGGAGCATGATCCATGAGATGATGTCCAGCGGTGTAATGACACCAGCTGAACGCAAAGTTTTTGATTACAACAAGTCCAAAGGCGTTACCGTCGGCTATACCGTCAGCTTCAACTCGGTCTCGGTACGTTCAAAGGGTGCGATCTCACTGTCGGACAGTAGTGGCCGAACGCAGGATGATCTGGATGCGCTCTGGGAGGAGCATGGTGACGACATCCTGCTTATGAACAATGTCGTGCATCTCAAGATTCTGACCCTGCCCTATAACGCGCCCAATCGCGCTTTGACAAAACGTCAGAAAGAAGCACTGCAATGGGTTGGTGATGGTAAGACCACGCAGGATATCGCCCTGTTGATGGGGCTCACATCGGCCACAGTTGAAAAGCACCTTCGCCTCGCTCGTGAGGCTCTGTCAGTCGAAACAACGGCTCAGGCTGTGCTGAAGGCATCGCTTCAGAACCAGATATTCGTCATGGAAGCCTGAGAGTAAAATCGGCGCTAATCCGCGTCAATTTACCTTAGGTAAGGAAATCATGACTTTTCGAATCTGGGCGTAAAATTGCAAAGTGATACTGTTCCGTGAGTGGTGGCTTTAGCCAGGGAACATTTGGTCGGATCTTTGCAATTCCAAAGCTCTCCGATCGCTCTGACAAAGGGGCGCCTATTCGTCCGCGTACCTGTGTCGGAAATTTTGGGGGGCCTCGACCATCCCCATCATGCGGGGCCCCTCAATCCAAATTATGATTGTTCTCAAGCTGCGCCTTTTGGGCGCTTTTTTTGTTCAGGCTTTTCCCTCGACATAAAAAAGCCGGCTACGCTTGGGCGTAACCGGCTCTTTTTTGATCACGGTCGCCCGTGAAATCGCGGGCTTAGCCCTGAGCTGCCTTGGCAACTTCGGCTGCGAAGTCTTCTTTTTCGACTACGATGCCTTCGCCAACTTCCAGACGGACGAAACCGGTGATGGTTGCGCCCGCCTCTTTGGCCGCCGCTTCGACGGTCAGGTCAGGGTTCACAACAAACGACTGGTTCAGCAGTGTCGATTCCGCAACGAATTTTTTCATACGGCCTTCGATCATCTTTTCGATCACCTGCTCCGGCTTGCCGGATTCGCGGGCGATGTCCATCTGGACCTGCTTCTCTTTTTCGACAACAGCCGGATCCATATCCGCTTCGGACAGAGCAGCAGGGTTCACAGCTGCGATGTGCATCGCAACCTGCTTGCCGATGGTTTCATCACCACCCGACAGAGCAACCAGAACGCCAATTTTACCCATGCCATTGGTGGCTGCGTTGTGGACGTAGGACACAACGGTGTCGCCCGACAGTTTGGCCATGCGGCGAACCGACATGTTTTCACCGATGGTGGCGATTTTGTCGGTCAGGGTATCAGCAACGCTCTTGCCGCCCAGATCGGCCGCCAGCAGAGCTTCGACATCGTCGACGCCTTCAGCTGCGTATGCGATCTTGCCGACCATTTCCTGAAACTCAGAGTTTTTCGCAACGAAGTCGGTTTCCGAGTTCACTTCAACAGCAACACCGTTGCCACCGTCGACGTGGACTGCAACCAGACCTTCAGCTGCGGTACGGCCCGATTTCTTGGCCGCTTTGGCCAGACCTTTGGTGCGCAGCCAATCAACGGCTTCGTCCATGTTGCCTTCGGTTTCGGTCAGCGCTTTTTTCGCGTCCATCATGCCTGCGCCGGTCGAGTCGCGCAGTTCTTTAACCATTGCTGCTGTGATTGCCATCTTTTGGCTCTCCTCAATTCAAACGGAATTGGGGCAGGTCTACCCTGCCCCATATGTCATTTACGTGACGGGCAGCTTACGCTTCGGCAGGAGTTTCTGCTTTTGCGGGGGCTTCTTCTTCTGCAACGGCTTCTTCGACCGGTGCTTCTTCGAAGGCACCCAGGTCAACGCCTGCAGCGCCCATCTGAGCGGTCATACCGTCCAGAGCGGCACGTGCGGCCAAGTCACAGTACAGCGAGATTGCGCGAGCTGCGTCGTCGTTGCCGGGGATGATGTAGTCAACGCCGTCGGGCGAGCAGTTGGTGTCGACAACAGCCACAACCGGGATACCCAGCTTGTTGGCTTCGGCGATGGCCAGCGCTTCTTTTTTGACGTCGATGACGAACAGCAGATCAGGAACGCCGCCCATTTCGCGGATACCGCCAAGCGAAGCCTGCAGTTTGCTCTGGTCACGCTCCATGCCCAGACGCTCTTTCTTGGTCAGGCCTTCGGCGCCCGATTCCATGGCTTCGTCGATCTGGTTCAGACGGTTGATCGACTGGGAAACGGTTTTCCAGTTGGTCAGCGTGCCGCCCAGCCAGCGGTGGTTCATGTAGTACTGAGCCGACTTTTCAGCCGCTTCAGCGATCGGACCAGCGGCCTGACGCTTGGTACCAACGAACAGAACGCGGCCACCTTTAGCGACGGTGTCACGAACGGCCTGCAGAGCCTGGTCCAGCATCGGAACGGTCTGGGTCAGGTCCATGATGTGGATGCCATTGCGCGAGCCGTAAATGAACGGGCCCATGCGGGGATTCCAACGCTGTGTCTGGTGACCAAAGTGAACGCCAGCTTCCAGCAGCTGACGCATGGAGAACTCGGGAAGAGCCATGCTATGTTTTCCTTTTCCGGTTTACGCCTGGGCGGGGGTGAAAGAAGCGGATGCTCCAACCGGCGGTCTTGATGAGGATGTCTCCCTCAAAAAGCCCAAACCCCGCCTGCGGGTTTGAATGGCGCGCGTATACGGCAGCTTTGGATATAGCGCAAGGGCCAATCGCCCTTATTTTTCAAGCCGCGCCAAGCTGTGCGCGTGGCGCACGGCCTCTTCACAATGCGCAGCCAGTGCCTTGCGATTTTCAAAGTCGCAAACCCGGGCCGGAGAGTGATAGATCAGTTCGACAGTACCTTGCCGCCGCGCGCCGAGCGTCTTGAGCAGATGAGGTCCAAAATCCATGTCGCCCCACCAGCCATAGAAGCGATCGGGTTGTCCGATTGGGGCGTGAAACACTACCGATACTGGCTGGACGAACATGAAATCGCGCAGCTCGTCTGAGAAGAACGCAGCAAAAAGCGTTGTTTTAAAAGGCAAAACCCGCAAACCATCGGTCGATGTGCCTTCGGGAAAGAACAACAACTTGTGTCCTGCTTTGAGGCGTTCTTCGAAAATCTGGGTTTGCTCACGCGCTTTCTTGCGATCTCGTTCTATGAAAACGGTACCCGTGGCGCGTGCAAGCCAACCGATGACTGGCCATTTCGCCACCTCTGCTTTGGAGACAAAGTAGACGCGTTTGCGTGCGTTCAAAGCGAAAATGTCCAACCACGAAGTGTGGTTTGCCACGACCGCACCTCGTTCCCTCATCAATTCGCCCGAACTTTGAAAACCGATTCCGAGAATTCGGAAGGCATTGCGGCAAACAAATTGGGTGACAAACGGCGTTATCGGGCGCTTCACCCCAAACAGAGGCAGTTCAACAAGGCGGATGGTCAGCAGCACGATCAGGCCACCAAATACGAGCAGTGCCAGTGGCACGCCGCGCAGGATTACAAGCAGCCAGCCCAAAATACCCAGTTCGATTGGATCGGGGGCGTCTTCACTGTTCCAGAGTGGATCGTTCACCTGTTTAGGCTCCGCCATAGATGCGTTTTTGGCGTTCATTCATACGGGCTGTATCCAGGATCAGGCACACATCCGTGGTATTGAAGGCGTGATCAATGAAAGCCCCCTCGCCCACAAAGCCACCAAGCCTAAGATAGGCTTTGATCAGCGCGGGAACCTGAACCATTGCCGCGCGTCGGTCCAGCGCTTCGGGAGCGACAAGATCCATAGTCTGAAACACATTCGGTTGAGCCCGCACCCTCAGATCCGGTGGCGCCAGATGGTTGTGGTGCAACATCGAAAGTGGTTGCTCTAATTCCTGAACATCCGTTCCGTGAAAACTGGCAACCCCAAACAGAACCTCAATTCCTCGCTCGGCAACGTAGCCAGCAAGACCGTTCCAGAGGTGATACATGGCCGTTCCACCCCGATAGTCCGGATGCAGGCAAGACCGACCTAGTTCCAACAGCTTGCGACCGCTTTGCTTGAGTATGGTCAGGTCATATTCATCTTCGGAGTAGAATTGCCCAAGCTCGGCAGCGCGATCACTCGGCAACAGCCTGTAGACGCCGACCACCTCGCCCGTTGCATCGTCATAGGCCAGCATGTGATCGAAATAGGGATCGAAACGGTCCTGCTCCAGCCCAGCCTCATGGTCGACCATCTCACCGCCGCCACCAAGTTCACGAACAAAAACGTCATAGCGTAACCGCTGCGCAGCGCGCATTTCTTTTTCGGTTTCAGCCAGTTTGATCGTGAATGAGGGGCCAGCGTCCGGCATGACAGGCGTATCGGTCCTTTGTTGCTACGGCGGCTGATACCCCAGTTCTTCGACCGAAGGCAACAAGTGCGCGACTGGCTATTCCCGTTAACTTTTCTTAAACCAGTTTCACGGATCAAAGACCGGCATCAGAGCGATGCGTGTTCCGTCAATCACCACCTTCCCCTGCTCGCGGAAATTTACGGTGATTTTGCCCGCGATGTTGGACTGAACCTGTCCAACACCCCAGTCGGGGAAATCCGGGTGACGGACATACATGCCCGGTGCAAGAATGGCATTCAAATCTGTCATGCAGAGGCTCCGGTCCGGCAATAGGCAGATGTATCAGGAGGTACGCATGGGCGACACCAACGTCAACCTGGCCGAGTTAATCGGCTCTCGGATCTGTCACGATCTGATCAGCCCCATCGGGGCGATCACCAATGGGTTGGAGCTGTTGGATATGGTCGGTGCCGTACAGGGCCCCGAGATGGAACTGATATCAGGCAGCGTTGGTAGTGCAGGCGCGCGGATCCGGTTCTTTCGGGTGGCCTTTGGCTCGGCCAGCGATCACCCATTGGGACGTGCTGAAATCGCCGAATTGCACAAGGATATCGAACGCGCTGGCCGGGTGCGCGTCCATTGGGCACCAAGCGAGGCCATCCCGCGCAATCAGGTAAAGCTGGCCTTTCTCGCAATGATGTGCTGCGAAAGTGCAATGCCCATGGGCGGAGAGGTTGAAATCACCGTCCAGGGCGACCAGTGGCAGGTAATGGGTTCGGGCGACAAGCTGAATATTGATGGTGATCTATGGAAGAATGTCACAACCGGCCGCTTTCCAAACAAGATCACCCCGGCTCAGGTGCAATTCGCGTTGCTGCCTGAAACAGCCGGGATTCTGGGGCGGCGGGTCGCGGTGGAAACCACCTCAACCCGCGTCGTGATCAAGTTCTAGCTACGGGTCGTTCCGTTTCCGCGAACCAGATACTTGAAACTGGTCAATTGAGCTGCACCAACTGGGCCACGGGCATGCATCTTGCCAGTGGCGATCCCGATTTCAGCCCCCATGCCGAACTCTCCACCATCGGCGAACTGGGTCGAAGCGTTGTGCATCAGAATGGCACTGTCGAGACGTTCAAAGAACCGCGCGGCCGCCTCGGCGTCTTCGGTCATGATACAGTCTGTGTGGTTCGAGCCAAACTCGCGGATATGCGAGATCGCAGCGTCGATATCAGCAACTGGTTTTGCAGCAATGATGCTGTCGAGAAACTCTTTGCCCCAATCTTCGCCCGAAGCTGCCACGGTGCCATCAATCGCCAAAACGCCTTCTGCGTGAACTTCCACACCCGCTGCCAGAAGTGCTGCGATGACATCTTTCCCAAGCGTCTTTGCAACGTCCTGATGGATCAGCAGACATTCGGCTGCGCCACAGATGCCTGTGCGACGGGTCTTGGCGTTAAGTACGACGTCCAGCGTTTTCTGAGGATCAGCAGCTTTGTCGATATAGATGTGCACGATGCCCTCGAGGTGGGCAAATACCGGCACTCGGGCCTCGCGCTGGACTAACCCAACCAGCCCTTTACCGCCGCGCGGTACAATGACGTCCACATAGTCAGTCATGGTCAGCAATTCCTGAACTGCCGCGCGGTCCCGTGTGGGTACCAATTGAATTGCATCTTCAGGCAGGTTTGCGGCCTTCAGCCCCTCGACCAAGCAGGCATGGATAGCGGTTGAGGAATGGAAGCTCTCGGACCCGCCCCGCAGGATCACAGCATTTCCAGATTTCAGACAAAGCGCGCCTGCATCAGCAGTCACGTTCGGTCGGCTTTCGTAAATCACTCCGATAACGCCCAGCGGTGTTCGAACGCGCTGGATGTTCAGACCCGTCGGCATATCCCATTCCGAAAGAACCTCACCAACCGGATCAGTCTGCTCGGCAACGGTACGCAAGCCATCAACCATGCCCTGAATACGGGCCTCGTCCAGCATCAGGCGATCCATCATCGCCGGGCTCAAACCCTTTTCGCGGCCAAATTCCAGATCCTTCTGATTGGCTTCTATAATCTTCGCGCGGTTCTTCCAAACTGCGTCCGCTGCAGCGATCAGAGCGGCGTGTTTGCGTTCAGCGGTGGCAAAACCAAGGTCTTTGGACGCCTCTTTCGCACGTTTTCCAAGATCGGCCATCAGGGCGGGGATGTTGTCGAAATCCTTCATTTTATGTGCCTTTCAGGTCGGAGTATTCTAATTTGTAGTTCGCGTTTTTACAGAGCCAGATCGTCACGATGAACCAAAGCAGCCCTGCCCGGATAACCCAATGTGGCCTCGATTTCCGAGGATTTGCGCCCTTTGATGGCATCGGCTTCTTGTGCAGTATAACGGCTGAGACCTTGTGCCAGCCGCCGAGCATCGGGATCTAATATCGCTACCGGATCACCGCGCCCGAAATCGCCGGTCACTTCGACGATACCAGCGGGTAGCAAGCTCTTACCATTCGCAAGTGCCCGCGCAGCACCTTCATCTACGGTGATTTCTCCACGTGGCTTCATAGCAGAAATCCAGCGCTTGCGGGCCGCATGCGGATCAAGCGTTGCGGTAAACCAGGTGCAGCTCGCGCCATTTTCAAGCGTTTTCAGAGGGTTCAGCGGGGATCCTTCAGTGATCGCCATATCGCAACCGGCGGCAATAGCCATCTTACCAGCCAGCAATTTGGTTTTCATGCCACCTTTGGACAATCCAGAACCGGCATCACCGGCCATCGCTTCGATCTCGGGCGTGATCTGGTCAATCACATCGTAGCGCGTGGCGGTGGGATCTTCGTTAGGATTGCCGGAATAGAACCCATCCACATCCGACAGAAGGATCAATTGATCAGCACCCACTGTCACCGCGATCTGTGCCGCCAGACGATCATTATCGCCATATCGGATCTCGTCCGTCGCAACTGTGTCGTTTTCATTAACGATCGGCACAACGCCAAGACTCAGCAGAGTTTCCAAGGTGGCGCGAGAGTTCAGGTACCGCCTCCGGTCTGCACTGTCCTCAAGCGTTACCAATACCTGGGCCGTTTTGATCTCATGCGGGGCAAGCGCCTCTTCATAGGCACGCGCCAGCTTGATCTGACCTACGGCGGCAGCGGCCTGAGACTGCTCGAGCGGCAGATTTGCCAAAGGCAACCCAAGAACCCCACGCCCAAGGGCGATTGAGCCTGACGATACCAGGATAACATCCGTTCCCTGCCCCTTGAGCCAAGCAACGTCCTGCGCCAGTGAATGCAACCAGTCTGAGCGCAGCAATCCCGTTTCGCGGTCTACAAGCAGTGCAGACCCGATTTTGACAACCAGGCGTTTAGCAGTGCTTAGGGTTGCCAAGACTGCGCCTCCTCAGTGGGCTTTTGCCGCAGGCGATTTTCATCAATTTCCGCGCGCAGAGCACGCAATACTTCAGTGACGCCCAGATGAGCTACACCAGACATCGTCATGACAGGGCCACCGACAGCTTCTTCCAGCTCAGTCTTGGCGAGTTCGAGCTCTTCTCCATCCAAAGCATCAACTTTATTCAATACCGTGATCCGCGGTTTCTCCGCCAACTCACCACCATAAGCTTCCAGCTCATGAATGATTGTTCGATAGTCTTCAGCCACGGTTTCAGAGGTGCCATCAACCAGATGCAGCAGAACGGCACAGCGTTCGACATGACCCAGGAAGCGGTCACCAATGCCGCGCCCTTCGTGTGCGCCTTCGATCAAGCCGGGAATGTCGGCCACTACAAATTCGACGTTATCGACACCTACAACACCTAAGTTTGGGTGCAGAGTTGTAAACGGATAATCGGCAATCTTCGGACGCGCGTTGGAAGTTGCGGCGAGGAAGGTTGATTTGCCGGCATTTGGCATACCCAGCAGACCCACATCGGCAATCAGCTTAAGTCGCAGCCAGATGGTGCGATCGATGCCGCCCTGTCCGGGATTGGCGCGGCGTGGTGCCTGGTTGGTGGCCGATTTGAAATGCAGGTTGCCGAAGCCGCCATTTCCACCTTTGGCCAGCAGAACACGTTGACCGACCTCGGTCAGGTCACAAATGACGGTTTCCTCGTCCTCATCAAGGATTTCGGTGCCGACGGGTACACGCAGGACGATGTCATCACCATCCTTGCCAGTACGTTGCTGACCACGACCGGGTTGGCCATTCTTGGCAAAGAAGTGTTGCTGATAACGGAAGTCGATAAGGGTGTTCAGCCCATCCACAACTTCGGCCCAGACGGACCCGCCCTTACCGCCGTCGCCGCCGTCGGGACCGCCGTATTCAATGTACTTTTCGCGCCGAAAGCTGACGCACCCGCCACCGCCGGCCCCGGACCGGATGTAGACCTTTGCAAGATCGAGAAATTTCATGACTGTCCCCTAATGCAAAGGCCCCATCGGCCACAAGTCAGAGTTTTTTACTGTACGTCCAGGTGGGCACATTTGCATCGCGCGCCACCGAATAGCTTTCGGCATCACCAAGGTATTCAAACCCGCAATGAGTCAGCACCCGGGCCGACGCCGGATTGTCCTGAAACACGCTGGCGAACATGTTCGAGTTTTCCAGCGGGTTGGCCAGAACCAACGCTTCGACTGCCAGTGAAGCAATACCGGTATTCCAATAGAGCGGAGCGACCCAATAGCCCACTTCGGACTGATTGCGGTCGAGACCCTGAAGCGAGATCAGGCCAATCAGCTCTGGTCCACCATCCTTGGTGGCATCCATGGCCCAAACGTCCTCTTCCCGCTCTTCCGACATCGCACGCGTTACAAAAGCCTCGGTCGAACCGGGCGGTAGCGGATGCGGAATGGTTGTGGTCATGCGTGCAACACGCTCATCGCCTGCATAATGCTCGATGAGACCCATATCCGAACGGCGCAGTGGGCGCAGATCGAACCGCTCGGTTTCTATGACCGGCTGATTTATTATTGTCTCAAGTTTCATGAGTGCGTTCCTCCTCCGAACAACACAAAAAGTACGGACGCAACAGTGAGACTCGCTAACGTCCACATCAGATATTTTTCCGCGGGTCGACCTTCAACCACGTGGGCAATTCTATCTCCGGCAAATGTCCAGATCGGGTGTAAAATCACCTGACAAAACAATAAACAGAGAGCGATCGTGAACGTTGCGTTAAAGGTGGGCGTGCCAGCCGCAACGAACCCGGTAAACCCGGCAATGATCATGGCCCAAGCCTTTGGATTAAGGGGATGAACAATCAAACCCGCCCAAAAACCAGGCACTTCTCCGGTGGTCTCACTGCGTGAAAGGCGCAGATTGGCGATCTTCCAGGCCAGCCAGCAGATATACGCCGCTGAGGCGTATTTCAGGACCGTAAAGACCATCGGCGCCTGATCCGCGAGCTGAAGCAGACCAAAACCTACCGGCCAGATGATCAGCTGTTTGCCCAAGATGACACCAGCCACAAACGGCAGCGCGGCTTGGAACCCATACCGCGCACCTGTGCCCAATAGAACCATGTTGGCAGGACCTGGCGTGCCGACCTGACTTGCAGCGAAAATCAGGAAGCTGGTTGTGGCGACTGTCATTGCTGCGCCTCCCAATCCCTGCGTGTCAAAAGCACGTCCTGAATGGTCACATCTTCGTTTGTCGAACGTACCGTCGCTGCGTGTTGGCCGTCGGGCTTGAACCCTAGCTTCGTTAGAACGGCCTTGGACCGCTCATTGCCCAGGTGATAACCAGACGTGAGCTCGGACCGATCGGACCGAAAGAACCGTGCAATCATCGCACGGCAGGCCTCGGTGACGAAGCCCCGCCCCCACGATCCTTTCTCGACCCAATAGCCCAACTGGGAACCGGTTGAGATGCAGCCGACCAAAGCGTCGTCTTTAGTAATGGCAAAGGCATCGTGCTCATTGGCCATGATGTCGATGAATTCTGCCGAATGCGTGTCCCCGTAAGGGTGCGGTACTACTGTCAGCCACCGCGCCACCTCAAGGTCGTTCAGAAGTGTGACCAGACGCGACGAATCCTCACGCCGGAACCGACGCAGGACAAGACGCTCTGTTTTGATCACTTCGGTCATAAGACCACTCCTGAAAACGAGAAAGGGGACCGGCACTTTGTGCCGGTCCCCCATGAATTTTTCTTAAACCTCTGGGTTTCGGCTTACTCTGCGGCCTCCGCCACTGGCAGGACCGAAATAAAGGTGCGGTTTTTGAGTCCCTTGTGGAACTTCACGGCGCCATCGACAGTTGCAAAGATCGTGTGGTCTTTGCCAATGCCTACGCCTTCGCCCGGCCAGAACTTGGTGCCGCGCTGACGTACGATGATGTTACCTGCGATGGCTGCCTGGCCACCATACAGTTTCACGCCAAGGCGGCGACCAGCTGAGTCGCGACCGTTACGGGAGGAACCGCCAGCTTTTTTATGTGCCATTCTCTCTCTCCTTAGCCTTTGGCCAGCTCTTTGGCCTGCTCAACCCACTCGGGTTTCACTTTGACCGTTTCGATAGCAGCAATCTGCTCGTCCGACAAGGCGGCCAGAGCAGCAAAGCTCTCGATACCGGCTTCGGCCAGCTTTTTGGCAGCGGCAGGGCCGACACCGTTCAGCTTGGTCAGATCATCAGCGGCAGCAGCAGCGGCAGGTGCCTCTGCCTTGGCTTCAGCTTTTTTCGCAGCAGGCTTTTTAGCCGCCGGAGCAGCTTCGCCAGCCGGAGCCGAACCGGTTGCAGCTTTGATGCCTGACTTGTCAGCGCCCGACGACAGGATGTCGGTGATTTTGACCAGAGTCAGTTTCTGACGGTGGCCAACGGTACGCTTCGAGCTGTGCTTACGACGGCGCTTGACGAATTTGATGACCTTGTCACCTTTGATCTGTTCGATCACTTCGGCCTGTACGCCTGCGCCTTCGACGAAAGGTGAACCAACAACCGGAGCATCACCGCCCAGCATCAGAACGTCGTTGAATTGAACAGTTTCACCTGCGTCGGCAGCCAGTTTTTCAACGCGGAGGATATCACCCGCCTGAACCTTGTACTGCTTGCCGCCAGTCTTGAGGACCGCAAACATGCGTCTTTCCTTTTCATACCCGCGTTCTGTGGTCCCCAATCGGGTGTTTTGGCCTAGGCCACCTCGAACAGCGCGCCCTTTTCGGGCTGTGTGACGACCCTGGAGCGAACCCCATAGGTCAAATAATAACGAGACCCGGCGCGGAGATTCCGGCCGGGATGCGCGCTTATCTAAATATTCGGGTGGAAAGTCAACCCAGAACCGGCATCACAATTCGGATGCCCCAACAACACGCCCAACAGCCATTCCAAGCTGGTATGAAGTCTCGTTAAACATCTCGTCAAGACCAATGAACAGGGCGTCGTTCAATGCCCGCCCTGCATCGGTTCTGGAAAAAGCGATGTTTTCCCGCATTTGGGCTTCGTTCAGCGGCCGATACGCCAGCAACAAGAACGAATATAACCAATTGCGGGTCACAGTTTCGGTCTCGTCTTTCTGCGCAAGAAGCTCGGCCAGCATCTCGCCATCATCACCAACGATCCCCTGCCCGTCCATGATACCGCGGAAGAACCTGTAATCGGAACTGAAAGAACCCTGTACGTTGCGCTCGATTAGATCGTTGATCTCGATGTATTCTTCAATAAGCCGAAAGAACTCAGACTGTCTGTCCATATCTTCGTATGATGACTGAGCCATTTCCTCGACCGCCTCATCCGAAAAGGCACGGCGTGCCGAGTTTTCCAATGCGACGATAGTCTTGCCCAAATCGCTTTCGAAAAAGATCGCTGCCTGTTCAAGCTGCTTGTCATTCATCCTTGCATCAAGAGCATCGGTTATCTTCGATCGCATCCAGGTTGGGTCAAATGTATCATCAACCTGCGCATGAAAGAACGTCCCGCCGGCCCCGCTTAGAAGCATCTCATCCAGCTCGCGTCCCTGAGTCAGCCCTTCTTCGCGGAAAATCTCAACGACCTGATCCAACTGCATCGCTGTGGCCAGTCGTTCAACATATTCACTGGCCGAAACGGGCGCGGCCCATAGCAGGATGACAGAGGCAAAGGTTGCGATCAGACGCATCATATATCTTGTGCCGGACGCAGTTCCGCCATTCTGGCGGCAAGAACCTCGAACCGCATCGCCATGATTTCGTACTGAATGGCATTCAGAAGTTCATAAACTTCCTGCATCAATGGCTGCTCAAGCGCATCAGCATAGGCGTCAATATCCGTGTCCGAGAAGTCCTGATAGGTGTAAGCTGCGCCGACCAAAGCTGAAAGCTGGATCGACTGACGCATCTGAGCCTCGTTCCTTCGCAACACCTCACGAAGTTCATCCCCGCTGAATTGCAGATCTATGACACCCGAAGCACTTGCGGCCAGAAGGAACCTCAGTTGAATTTCCTGTAACGCGCGCAGCGACGTATCGCTTGAATCGATTGCGCGGTTCATCCTCTTCAGGCCTTCGACACGATCTGATCCTGATCTGACGAGATCCGAGATGATTTCCTGCCCTTCAAGCTGTTTCGCGTCATCATCTTCGACCATATGCGAGGCATTTTCCGCCTCGACCAATCGTTGTCCAAGATCTGAGGCGTAAAACTCGACGGCATGGTTTAGCGCTTCGTCGCGAAGTGTCTGCTCGAGAATCGATACAGCAGTTTCATGCATCTCCTCGGTATCGAAAACTTCTTCGGTTAAGCGCGTCCAATCGGCCCCGAAACCATCAGGGTCGATGCCCAGCATTTGCGGAGCCGAGGCAGAAGCGAGCGCAATACTCTCGAGGGCGACATCAAACCCTGTCGTAGTCAAAAAGGCCTCAATTCGGTCCCGGCTTGCGGCCTCAACCGGCATTGGGTTTGAAACGAGTGCCACCATCGGCACAACCAGGCAGAAAATCATGTAGCGGATGCTGTATGTCATAGGCTTCAGCCTAGGCCTTTTCCGAGGACAGGCAATGGAAAATCCATCGATTGCGAATTTCAGGAATTTTCTGCTTGCACCCCTGCGCGTTCATCACTAAATCCCCCCCTCACAGACCCCCGCGGAGAGGTGCCGGAGTGGTCGAACGGGGCGGTCTCGAAAACCGTTGTCGGTGCAAGCCGACCCAGGGTTCGAATCCCTGTCTCTCCGCCATAAGCTTACCTTGGCATGTCAACTCAAGTGTTGGAAATCACAGCATTTCAACTCGCTATTTTGGCGAGTGGCGTGATGTTGCCACCATCATACAGCCTGATCAGCGTCGCATAGCTCAAATCCCGGATATGAAAAGGTTTCCGGGGTTTTCCCCTTTGAAGTCACATAGCTTTATTCCATCTCAGCGGCACATATTCCAAAGGAGATCGTCATGTCCCGCCTAATCCTTATTGTCGTCATCGCCGTGATCGGCATCGGCGCTTACTATTATGTAAACCAACCAGAACAAACACCGGCCGAGAAAATTCAATCAGCTGCAGAAGATGCAAGCGATGCGGTCGGTGAAGCGGCATCCGCAGCGCAGGAAGCAGCCAGTGATGCGCTCAATTCAGCGACTGAACAAGCAAGCGAAGCGGCATCCAGCATCGCCGATCAGGCAAATGCAGCCGCTGAACAGGCAGGTCAGGCTGCGACAGATCTTGCAAATCAGGCAAGCGATACTGCCACAGATCTGGCCAATCAGGCCACGGACACAGCAACCGACCTTGCCAATCAGGCAGGCGATCAGGTTGCGGCCCTAACTGGCCAAGGACAGGAGCTTTTCAACTCTTGGATTCAGGACGGCATGTTGACTGCGCAGCAGTTTGACTATGACAAGATGGTCGCGTCTGTGCAGGAAAGCTCGCTGACGCAAGAAATTAAAACGCAGGCCATCAAGATCCTGGATGATATCAAAGCAGCACCCGACACTGTGGTCGAGAAAATTCAGGAACTTCGCAATTTGCTGATCCAGCAATAACTTTTACGGGCCGGTGTGATCCGCCGGCCCGAACTCTTCTGTTATTCGGGGCCGTTCCGCTACGTTATGGGACAGAATAATTGACGCAGAGCGGCGCATTTGTTTGGCTCGGATCAATTCTGCCGCGAAAATATCTGGGGAGGGGTGCGATCATACTTGCATCGACACGGGTGACCAGCCTTCTTCCTCTCTGTCGCGCGGCAACAACTGCAAAGCCGAGGATGCACTCATGTCCCCTATCCCCTCATCAATGTCCGCGGTTATTCAAAAATTTGATGGCTATTCGAATACGGCCACGGGGCCTGTGATTGAAAACGCCGCTGACTGGCTGGAAGCCGCGCAAATCCCGGTGCCAAAGCCCGGCCCCGGACAAGTTCTCATCCGTTTGCGCACGGCGTCGGTTAACCCATCCGATATTCATTTCATCAAAGGCGAATACGGCCAGCCGCGCATCAAGGGAATGCCAGCAGGATTTGAAGGCTGCGGTGATGTGGTCGCCACCGGAACCGGTGCCGAAGCACTACAGGATCAGCGGGTTGCGTTTGTGGCAGCAGGATCTGGCGCCTGGGCCGAATACATCGTGACGCAAGCTCAGATGTGTATCCCTTTGCGCCCGGAAATCTCGGACGAGGACGGGGCGGCGCAAATCGTGAACCCCCTGACCGCGATGGCAATGGTCGATATCGCCCAAGGCGCGGGCAATGCCTTCGTTCTGTCCGCAGCCACCAG
The DNA here is from genome assembly GCF_009711355.1 of Roseibium sp. RKSG952. Lineage (NCBI taxonomy): Bacteria > Pseudomonadati > Pseudomonadota > Alphaproteobacteria > Hyphomicrobiales > Stappiaceae > Roseibium > Roseibium sp. RKSG952. The sequence goes on from NZ_SMMF01000931.1 coordinate 71,843, forward strand.
TCAGTTGGGTAAGCTGATGTGCAGCTTGGGACGGGATTTGGGATTGAATCCCATCGCGATGGTTCGCCGTGCTGAGACGGCAGAGACGCTTAAGGAATTGGGCGCGGCAGAGGTTCTGGCCACGACCGATACTGACATGATGTCAAAGTTTGCCAAAGTCAGCGCAGAACTGAAGCCACGCGTTTTTCTGGACGCCGTGGCTGATCAGATATCCGAGCAGGTGTTCTGCGCCATGCCGAACGTTGCCCGCTGGGTATGCTACGGAAAGCTCAGCACCGAGCTGCCGAAGCTGACACAAATGGGTCAGTTGATTTTCATGAACAAACGCATCGAAGGGTTCTGGCTGACGCAATGGATGATGTCGACCCCGCCTGCGGATCAAATGCGCGTGGTCGGAGAAGTTCAGGCCAGATTTGCCGACGGGCGTTGGAAAACTGATGTTTCTGAACGCCTTGCACTCAAGGATGTCGTACCAAATCTGGCGACGGCACTAAAAAAGAGTGACGGAAAGGTAATTATCACGCCATAGTAGAAAAGCGTCCCGGCTTTTGGAGGAGAACCGGGGCGCAAATGACGCCGGACGTACCGGTATAGGGAGGAGAGCTTGGATAATGCGCAGCTGTTGATCAGCGGGCTGGCGAATGGCTGTGTTTATGGCCTTATCGCACTGGGATTTGTACTGATCTACAAGGCGACCGAGGCAGTGAACTTCGCACAGGGCGATTTCATGATGCTGGGTGCCTTCGTGACGATCGGACTGACAAACACCGAATATATGGGTCTGCCGTTCTGGCTGGCTTTACCAATATCACTGGGGATCATGGGTGCATTGGGCTATCTGCTTGATCGCCTGATCATCCGCCGCCTCTTTGGCGAGAGCCAGACAGCCGTTGTTATTCTGACTATCGCTTTGGGCTTTGTTATTCGTTTTGTCGCCGGATTGATCTGGGGCCACGAACCCCAAACACTGCAAAATCCACTTGCCGGAAAAGAAGTGCGATTTGGCGGCCTTGTCCTCGGGATGGAGGATGTCGCGGTCATCGTGGTCACGGTTCTTCTGACCTGGGGTCTCTACGTTTTCTTCAGCAAAACAAAGCTGGGCCTTGCAATGCAGGGAGCGTCGCAAAACCAGCTTGCCGCCTACTATATGGGCATCCCGGTGAAGCGGGTTCAGGGGTTCATTTGGGCCTTGGCCGGGGTGGTTGCTGGTATAGCTGGCATTCTGTTTGCTGCTAAAGGCTCTGTTGACCCAACAACCGGTCTTTTGGGTATCAAGGCATTTGCCGCAGCGGTAATCGGCGGGTTCGGCAGTCTTCCCGGTGCACTTGCCGGCGGATTGATTGTTGGTGTGATTGAGCCCTTCGCCAGCCGCTATATCGCTGCCGGCTACAGTCAGATCGCCCCTTACGCGCTATTGCTGGCTGTCCTGATCTTCCGTCCCCACGGATTGTTCAGTCAGGTTCGGGTCAAAAAGGTCTAGATACATGCGCATAGTATTCAAGACCAATTACATGCAGGATATCCGTCCCTGGAAGGACGGGTATCAGCTGAGCCTTTACCTGCTCCTGTTGGCTGCGGTTGCGGCCGCTCCTTGGTGGCTGGACGAGTTCTATCTAGGTGAACTGACCAACGTACTGATCTGGGCGATTGCCGGGCTGGGTCTTATGGTTCTGACCGGACATACCGGACAAGTCAGTCTTGGGCACGCTGCCTTTCTGGCCTTTGGTTGTTACGCGAATGTCATCCTGATCGAGGCAGGAGTTCCGTTTCTTATCGCATTCCCGCTGGCTGGTGTATTGACCGGAATAGCCGGCGTTACAGTCGCCGTCCCTGCCCTACGATTGCACGGTATTTACCTTGCTATCTTTACGCTTGCCCTATCCATTCTCATGGATGACGTAATCGTTTTGGCAGAGCCCATTACAGGTGGAGTTGCTGGTAAGTATCTCGGTGGCGTTGAGATATTCGGTCATCTGGTTGATCGCTGGGCGACCCCGGATCAGTTCTTCTGGCTGGTGCTGTCGATCACTGTTCTTGTCACTCTTGGGTACATCAATCTGCTGAGGGCACCGCTAGGGCGCAGCTTCATCGCTGTCCGCGATTCCGAAGTGTCTGCTCAGGCAATGGGCGTGGACATTGCGCGGACCAAGATGATCTCTTTCGCATTGTCCTGCGCAGTCACAGGTTGGGCTGGCGCTTTGATGGGTCTATACGCCGGCGCATTCAACAACGAGACGTTCAGCGTTGTCATCTCGATCCAGCTACTCATGATGATTGTGATCGGCGGATTGGGTTCGATCCACGGTGCTTTCCTTGGGGCCATCGTGATTGGATTCCTGCCGCAGTTCCTTTCGATCTCCAAAGAATATGTCGGTGCCATTGTTGGTGGCGGCACAGTCGCCATTCCGGGGTTGGAGTTCGGCATTTTCGGTATGATCCTGATCGGCTTCATCCTTTTCGAACCAATGGGTATCTACGGTCGCTGGCTCAAGATCCGTACTTGGTTTGAACTGTTCCCGTTCTATCGCAAAGACATGTTCCGACGGCAGAAGTCGTATCTAAAGACGGAGCGTCTGAGATGAGTCTGCTGGAGTTTGAAAACGTCACTCTGAAATTCGGTGGCCTGACGGCAGTGAACGATCTGTCTTTTGAGGTTGAAGAAGGCGAGGTGTTCGCCATCGTTGGGCCAAACGGTGCGGGCAAATCTACTGTCTTCAACCTGATCTCGCGGTTCTATGATCCTTTTGCGGGATCCATCAGATATGATGGGCACGATCTACTGGTGGTCAAACCCTCGGGCGTTGCCGCCTATGGAGTTGCGCGTACGTTCCAAAACATTGAGTTGTTCGAACACGCCACGGTTTTACAGAACCTTCTGGTCGGACGTCATCGCCATCGCAAGACCAACCTAATCTCTGAAATTCTGTTTGCACCATCGGTTCGTCGGCAGGAGATAGAGAACAGAGAAAAGGTTGAGGAAATCATCGACTTTCTCGACCTACAGGCCTTCCGGGACAAGATGATCTCAGGCCTGCCCTACGGGGTCCGCAAGGTTGTGGAAGTCGCGCGCGCGCTGGCCACTGACCCCAAGCTTTTGTTGCTTGATGAACCCGCCTCGGGTTTGTCAGTCGAAGAAACCACGGATATGCGGTGGTGGATCGACGATATCCGGCGACAGATGGGGATCACCGTCCTGATGGTCGAGCATGACATGGGGTTGGTTTCAGGGGTTTCAGACCGGGTTCTTGCCATGGCCGACGGTGCCAAGTTGGCTCTGGGAACGCCTGCCGAAGTTCAATCCCATCCGGCCGTTGTAGAAGCTTATCTGGGTAAAGCATCATGAGCGAACCCATTCTGAAAATCCGCAATATCGAAAGCTTCTATGGCCCCATCATGGCCATACGTGGGGTTTCGCTGGACGTGCATGATGGGCAAATCGTGTCGATCCTTGGGGCAAATGGCGCTGGCAAGACAACGCTGATGAAAACGGTGTCCGGCGTAATGGATCCTGAAAAAGGTACCATCAACTTTGATGGCGAGGACATTCAGGGATCAGAACCGCACAAAGTTGTTCAAAAAGGCATCGTACATGTTCCAGAAGGTCGCGAGGTCTTTCCCCTGCTGACCGTGAACGAGAACCTGAGCCTTGGTGCGTACACGTCATCAGACAAAGGCCAGATCGAACACGATCGGGATTTGGTCTTCAGCTATTTCCCCATCCTCAAAGAACGCCGCCATCAAGAGGCTGGAACACTGTCAGGTGGACAGCAACAGATGCTGGCCATTGGTCGCGGCCTGATGGCAAACCCACGGATCATGTTGCTGGACGAACCATCGCTTGGTTTGTCTCCCCTGCTGGTGCAGGAAATTTTCGGCATTCTCAGTCGCCTGAATCATGAGCAAAACATGACGATGATGCTTGTTGAACAGAATGCAAATGCAGCGCTGGCACTGGCACACCATGGCTATGTGATGGAGGTCGGTCGCATCGTCATGGATGGGGCTGCGGATATCTTGATGCAGTCCGAAGACATCCAGAACTTTTATCTCGGTGTTCAAGAAGAAGGCTCGAGAGAAAACCGCCGCTGGAAGCGAAAAAAGACGTGGAGGTGAGCACAATGAACA
>NZ_SMMF01000216.1:0-382 GCF_009711355.1 Roseibium sp. RKSG952
CATTGGCGTGTTGACGGCAACGGCCCTGGCCGCGACGGTTGCTGATCCAGGCCTGTTTAAATCCGCGCGCCAGTTCTCTGCCTGGTTGGGTCTGGTTCCACGACAAAACGCATCAGGCGGCAAAGAACGGCTTGGACGTATTACCAAGATGTGGGACGCTTATTTGCGTAGGCTTCTTGTTGTCGGAGCCACAGCGGTGCTCAGGCACGCGATCCGGGCGCAAACGCGCACCGGGGAATGGGTGCGTCACTTGCTGGAGCGCAAACCCTCACGGTTGGTGAGCGTGGCACTTGCCAACAAGACGGCCCGGATTGCCTGGGCTGTTCTGGCGAAAGGGGAAACCTACAGGTCGGCATGATCTAAAAGTTCGCTTTCCGCGGAA
>NZ_SMMF01000706.1:0-5003 GCF_009711355.1 Roseibium sp. RKSG952
GCCCCGTCCTTCAGGGCGGGGAGCAGTCACTTCCGCCTCGGTTGATAGGTCCGACCATCCGGTTGGGTATCTGTCGTTGCTGGGGTACTTCTTCATGACAGTCAGAGCGCCGCTTGCGGAAAACAGCCAGAGGTTTTCCGGCCTTTCCACCATCCGTGAGCGGTTCTGGGATATGTCCGGTGCGCGCCATGCGGGGTTTCTATTCAGTGTTTGCGACTGACCAGCAAATGCTGTTGGAGGACATGCCTGTTTCAGTGATTTTTCCAGCCGCCACTAGGCGCTTGCAGGAATAAAGAATGTGGCTCGTTTTGAGGCTTTTACCGTATCCTCCGTTGCGCGCCAGAATGTTACGAATGACGTAAGTCGGGATATTCGGATGCGCTTTAATCGCAGCTAGTATGTCGCCTTCTTTCGGGGTCATGCGGGGCCTCAAGAGTCACGGTTGATGGTGGAGGAGCTTTCCCATGCTACGGGCATGAAAATGTTCTGGCCGGCAAGCCTCTCTTTGACGTAGACGAATGCGCCTTTACCGAGCGTGCCGAACAGTCCATAAGCCTTCCAGTCGCAGGTCTTGCCGTCGGTTTCAATTCCGCTGTCACAGGTGTAGGCATCGCTTGACACGCCATTGCATGCAGGACACCGAAAACGCGGCCCTTCAATCGATTTCTTTAGGTCATCCACGGTATCGAAAACGTGGACATTTTCAGCCTTGATTTCCGGCTGTTTCGCGGGCTGGTAATAGTTCATATACCAGTAGTTTCGGTCTTTTTCCCACGCGTCGAGAATGTCGGCCGGGTCCATGTCGAGTGCCTTGCCGTATTGCTCTGCTCGCTCAATTGCCCAATTGAACTTGGCGTCATAGTCGTGGAACGGGCGGCCGCCGTCCTGAAAACTGCGATCTTCTGCATAGTCCTTATCCACGGCAGCTCGCAGGTTCTTGTAGGCTTCGCATTTTGTGATGTCTTTCATGTCCGGGGCCTTTATTTACTGTTTTGAGCGATGCGCTGATAGTGCATCGCAGTGCGGAGAAGATTTTCAAACTGCATCATGCTTGGGATCAGCGATCCGGCGTCCAGCTGAAGTTTAATGTTGTTCAGGACCATAGGGCTGAGGCAGCCTTTTTCGCCGTCTTCGTTTTCAGTTTCAAACCACCACTTCTGCCCTCGGTGCGCGGAGAGCGCATTGATCATTTTTCGAAGGTCGTCAGGCCGTATCGAGGGGTTGTCCTCTAGACCGTCAAGAATGCTTTCCAGCTTTTTTCTGCGTTCTTCAGACAAAACGGGCCTTTCCTTGTGGGTCTCCCCTATCTTCACCAGACGAGCCAAAACCATTTCAGACTCCTCGGGTCTCTCAATTTCTAGATGCAGGTTAACATATATCAATAAACATTGTACAAACTTTTTGAAAATGTTATGCCTGTGAAATGGATGATGCTACAAACTTCTTCATGTACGGATTTGCGGCAGACCGGCCGGGCTTGAAATTGGATATCCAGATCAGGGCTCTCGAAGAGATTTCTGAGACGGAAAAATTGCGCCTGTTTGTGAAAAACCGGAACAATCCGGACGCTCTGGAACAGTGCCTAGACGCACTGCGCCCTGGTAATAAACTGTATGTATATCGGCTTGTTGCACTCGTACCGGCTAAGTCGGATTTGGTAAAAACAGCACCAAGAACATATCTAAAGGAAATACTTCGTAAGCTGATTGACGCAAAAGTGAAAGTAATTGAGCTTGAAAGTGGCAGGGACTGCAGCAATGCCAACGACGTGGCACTTGCGGTGGCAGATGCGTTCATAGATTTGGCCGGTTACAAGAAACAGAAAGCCGGACCGGGACGCCCGAAAAAACCACCGCTTGAAGAAACTGAAAAACTACGGCTGATCGCGATTTGGAAGTCGCTGGATTATCGGACAAACGCAGAAGCGGTAACGGCCATGGGTTCCGATTGGTCCATTCAAAAAGCAATTCGTGCATTTGGAAATTCAGGCCGTGCGCCTGGAAAGCCCAAGTCAAAATAGGAAACCAGGAGGTCGATAGAGGACGCTCCGTGCGTCTCTCCCGGCACATAAGGAAACGGAGGCGACACCGAAATCCACGCCTCCGCTCATTGACACCCGCTTTACAGCGACCCGATACTCGATCCTTACAGTCACGACCCCGGCCTGACGGCGCTGACGCGGATCCACACGGATTTCCCATGCCCCACCTTTCGCGACCCCCCGGACTGACAAAGGGTCGCGTCGGCCGGGAGACATCAAATTTTCCGGTCGGCATCTAGCAGAGTGAAAAAAGAGACGCTTGTGACTTTCGGACTTTCGACGAAAAATTCACTCACCGTCTTTTCGTGCACTTGGGAGGGGTTAGGAAGTCATGTCATTCAATAGAGACCCGAACGAAGCTAAGGTCGAGCCGCACCGCACCCATTTCAGAGAAGTCCTCGAATGCGCGGAAAAGAGCAGGCCGGGCAAAATCGATTTCTACGACATCGGAGCATACGACTTCGGTCGCAGGTCCACGGTCGCTAAGCTGTCTCTTTTGCGTCTTCTTCCTGGTCTGGCGAAATTCCGGGCGTGGATGCTAAACGAAGGTTACTCTTCAAGCCGACCGCTGAGTTTCGACAATTTTTCCCTTTACCCGCAACAGTTGGATTGTGAGCGGCGCACGATGGTCGTCAAATTCGACGGAAGTGCATATCTTCGCATCGACTTCGACCACTTCGAAGAACTCTATAGGGAAATTTCCGTCAGACAGGTAATGGATGAAACAACTACGGACAACGATGCCCCGATCGTCCTCTCGGCGGGCACGGGCCGAACAAATCAGGATGATGAATGGGAATACCACACGGGGTTCATGGACCGGAGAAATCTCGACGCATCTGTCTCGTTCTTCAAGCTTTGCAGGAACCTCAAGATTCCCGTGCCGAAACATCGCTTCGGACTAAGTTCAACCTTCTTCGATAACTTCGAAAACCTAATCGATGCTGACGGCCTGCCGGGCAAGACCTTTGAAACGGTCATGCGCTCCATGGAAAGTGACACGGCCGCGGCAATGCTTCGGAACACCTTTGCGCATCCGAACCTTCCTCTCGACCCCCTTGTCGCGGAGGATCGGCGGGATCTCTTGACTCGTCGTCACTACAAACTTCCGGACGAACCGGCCAAACTCTGCGATGGACGGCTTTCCGACTGGCGTCTTTCCGACGATCCGAACGGAGACCACTCCGGCGAACTGTCCGAAGAGATGAAGCAGCCATGGAAATTCGAGATCTCCCGAAGCTCATATGAAGGTCTGGATCTTCGCTTCACGGCGCCCGACGGCACCGAACGCAGCGTTCTGATCGAAATCGACCGAGGCGGACTCAAACTCAGCACCTTCCGGGATCCGGAACTGACGGAATCAGCGGACGCGGACTTCCGTATCGACGAAAACCAGACCTCCCTTATAACGACCGGAATGCGCTCTCCTAACGGAACGCGCCTAAAGGAAAGCTATCTCGCCATCACGCAGGACGGGTTCGAGGCAAGATCCGGCAGCCCGACGAGAACGATGTCGGGCGAGACACCGAAACCCTGATCACTTGGAGTCCCGACATGCATCTCATCAACGGATATGAAATACCGGACGACATGAAGACCCTTTCGGAAGACGAATTCCTGGAAGGGGCAATGATCTGTCCGACATTCGAGATCGACGGTAGATCGGGGGAAGACTATGAGCCGATCTGGGAATGCGCAAAATTCGACGACACCATCTTCGAAGAAGACGGCTATGCGATCGTCCCGCTAACGGACTTTGAACCCTACTGCGTTGTTCTCCGGCACGAGAACGAGACCGTCGGCTTCTACATGCACGGCCAGCTTTGGGTGGATGACGAACATCGTGGCCATTCCTTCGGAGCCAAAATGGTTGTTTGTGCCAGCGCTGTGATCGGAAAAGCCCCCGACGTTCAGGTGGTTGGCTTCTCCATCGAAGGTTATGACGCTCACGTCAAATCCCTAGAGATCGCCCGCGAGGCGGACCCATCCCCCAGAATATAGGAAAGGCGTAGCCATGATTGACTTCCGGAGCCTGATGACGGACGAGCAGATTGCCGAGGCTGAGCAAGAAAAGACCGAGGTTTTACGGCTACAAGGGCTTACGGACGCTTGGCTGGGAACCGCCATCCTCAAGTTGGCACGGGATTGCAGGAATCTCTTTCCCCTCGCACTCGGCGATCCCCACGCATGCGTCTACGACAATGCATTCGTTTGGCATCTCGTTCCCGAACTCGCGAAGCGGCTTGGTGCCTACGGCATTCAACCCAACGAAGCCCGTCGATTCGAGCTGATAGAAGCGAGCAACGAAGACCTTGCTCGACTCACCGAGTGTTATGCTGGCAATATTTCCATGGGGTCTTGGGAGCCGGAAACACCTCCGAAAACGTTCCCACCACATATTTTACTCTCCAGACCCGAGCAGCTCGGCAACCCCGCGATCATCGCAGCAAACCGCATTCTTGAGCATGGTCTTTCGAGAGTGCCGACGAAAACAGAAACCGACGATGAGGAAATCTCGCCGAAACCGTTTTGATCCGGAAGCGCGGCAAACCCCTTCGCACCTATCCACGAAACACAGGTTGGTCATTTTCTGACCTAACAATGCGAAATTTAGTCCCTTGCTGAAGGTCGTATTAATTTCGATGGAATTCGAAATAGATACGAGTGAACTTCAATGCTGCGGAAAAGAGTAAAATGGACAGATAATTTACTCCGCCTAGAGGCAGCGAAGTATGAATCAAAAACGGCTTTTCGGAAAGGAAGCTCGGGCGCCCACAAAGCCGCCATATCGCGCGGAAAAGAGTTCTTCGAGTCCATATGCGGGCATATGATTAATCCAAACACAAAGTGGACTGAGGATCAACTTCGTAAAGAGGCGATCAGATACGACACAAGGAGTGCGTTTCAGCATGGTAATAGCGGTGCCTACCAAGCCGCCAAATGGCGCGGCGCCGAATTCCTT
>NZ_SMMF01000290.1:0-516 GCF_009711355.1 Roseibium sp. RKSG952
GGTTTGAAACCAAGCCTATGGAAAATCAACGTCTTCTCCGTCCTGAAGGACGCGGATTTTAAGCGAAGCGCAAGCTGTCAGGCTGCGTGACGAGATTCGCGTTTCTGACGAGCTTTTGCTCGTTTGCTTGGCGCTATCCGCGTTCCGGACGTAAGAATATTGCGAGTGGCGTTCGTATCCGCATTGACTTCATGTCCGCAGGATTCGCAGTGAAGGAGCTCTTGGCTTTGCGGCTCTGCTTGTCGATTGCACCGCATTCAGCGCAGGTTTGTCAGGCAAAACATTGAAGAACAACGGAATTGAAGAACAACGGAGTGAATCTTGATGCCTCGCTGCGCGAAGTGCGCTCTTGCTCCCTTCCTTCAGGTGGGGCTTTGCCGCGCTTCTGGATTACACGATCGTTTCCCATACAGATACGCAGAATTCTGAAATTCTACATGAACCGACAGGCAAGGTCTTTACCTCCATGTCCTGACCGGCATCCCTCAGTCGATCCCCTCCAGCAACATCGAAAGC
>NZ_SMMF01000717.1:0-5374 GCF_009711355.1 Roseibium sp. RKSG952
TAACGTCTTCCCCGCCCGGAAGGACGGGGACATACGGCGCGCTCCGGTAAGAAAAAGCCGATTTCGGAACATCGAGAGCTAAATGTCGGCGGTCGCTTCTGCCCTCCGGTATTCGATATGTTTAGCGGTTTCCCCCAAGGATTCATGTCAGGCCGCGATCGACAGCTCCTCGATCTCGGCGGAAAGGTGTGCCGCGACGCTCTCGGCAAGTCCCTTGGCGGCAAGGTAGGGAACGCCGTTTCCGATCGTTTTGAAGGCCGCGCTCAAGGTCATGTCCGTCGGCAGTTCGAAGCTCGGCGGCAAGGATTGGAGAGCCAGGGACTCGGCAACGGATATCCGGCGAGGCTTGTAGGGATGCAGATGCACCTCGTTGTGTCCGTAGCAGGCCGTCGGGCTGTAACGCCAACGATGCAGTCGTTTAAATGACTTGGAGTAGGAATCTCCTTCGTCGATCTTCGCGATCTTTGGGGATTTCGGCTGGAAGTACATTCCGGAGTTCGGATGGTTCTCGACGTCGTTCTTCCTGAACCAATGTTCCACCGTCAGGTGTTCGGGGAGATCGGGACTGGGGAGAGAGGTCAGGGAACCAGGGAGGAACGGATCCTGCACAGGCCAGTCCAGAGACAGGAGGTCATCTTCCGACTTCATGCCGACCTCCCACGGGAAGGAGCGACCGGAAACGTCATTCAGGACACCGACCAGGAAAATTCGGGATCGATCCTGAGGCGCTCCGTAATTGATCGCGTTAATGAGTCTGTCGTAGAGAACGTATCCGGCGGCGGCCATGCCCGCCTTGCAGGCATCGTAATACTCTCGGTGAGCCTTCGTCCGCCAAAGTCCCTCGACGTTCTCGAAGATGAAGAAGTCTGGCTTCGCGTCCTTGATGATGTCGAAATAGACCCCCGTAAGACGGCCGTTGTCGCCTTCGCTCCCGGCTTGCTTACCCGCGATCGAGAAATCAGGGCATGGAGGACCTCCGACGAAACCGACCTTTCTGCCGCCCCTCTGGGCATCGACGACGATGGACCTCAAAAGATCGCGCAACGAGCCGTCCGTGAATTCCTCCACGGAGCCGAGGTGGTGGCCGTATTTCGGCGGTTTGGACCCCATCTTTTCCCGGGCGTGACGATATCCGCGAAGGAAGCTCGGATCCCACTCGTTAACCATGTCGACGCTGAAGCCGGCATGCTCGAACCCCAGGTCAAGAAAACCCGCGCCCGTAAAGAAACTAATGATCGAATTCATAGGGTTCATACCAACACCGCATTGCGCAAGATGCCGCGGATCACGCGCTCCGCGACCGGTACGGCCGCGCTCGATTGAAGGGCTTCCTCAATGCCTTCGAATGAAACCGGAAACCGCTCAGGGAAGCCCAGGGCATCCGCAAGAGAACGAGGGTCGTCGGAACGAGGTGCCGCCGCCTCGTGGGGCGCTGCGGCGACCGATCTCGCCTGGTGCATGTCCTGATGCGACGCTACGACAAACAGATCGACACGATCGACGGGAACGACGTTCTTGTAGGGAGCGACGACCGCTTGAACAAAAAGTTCCGGGAAGGATTTTTCGAACACCCGAAGATAGTCGCCTGGATTCGACCCGATCATCCGGCCGATGGTCCAATCAACGCGAAGAACGGAGACTTGGGCGCGGTCGACGAACGACGATATTTCCCTGATCGCATCCAGGATTATGGGGTCGGGGTTCTCCGAACCTGCGAACGCAGAGAAGGGGAATTCCGATACGAGAAGATCCAGATCTTCCGTCTCCCCGCCGCAGTGATGAGAGCCGAAATACTCCATGATCTCTTGACGGGGCGGACAGATTGCCGAGTATGCGAACTCAGCGCCGCAGGCTTCAGCGGCGAGGCGAAGTGCTGAGGAACCGGATCTGTACTCCATGGCAGACAGTCGCCACGACTTCCCCATGACCTCGGCATCCTCGAGCCACTCTCGAATAAGCCTCTTGAGGGGTCGACTCTGCTCGGCTTGAGATGGACTGAGAGAAGCTAGGTGTGACATCCAGAAGTCGTCCGCGAACTCGCCGTCGCCGGCGATTGACACGAAATCGGAGATGCCGTCGATCGCGGAGAGAACCTTTCGGAACGCGGTGAGGCGCTTCGAGATGGTCCCGCTGCTCCGCCCCGTTGAAATCAGGAAGTTCTTGAATGACGAAACGTCGCTTTCGCTGATTTCCGCGGTTTCATGGTCTATGGCCGTCATTTGAATCCTTGAGACATTCGAGGCGAAAGCATTTCCAAATCCAGGGTGCCGGCCCCTTCATGGGCTGTCAATACCATTAGTGTCTAGGATTCGAATTCTGATCACATGGGATTCGGTTGTTCCAAGGGCGGGCGGCGTTCTATGATTGATGCTAGTTTTCCAGGATGCTTTAGAGGAAGGAAGTCTAGTGCGGGTACGCGTGTACGAGAACAACGTCGAAAGAGCCCTTAAGATCATGAAGAGAAAAATCCAATCGGAGGGCATCACCAAGGAAGCCCGCAGGAAGGAATTTTTCGAGAAACCGTCGGAGAAGCGCCGGCGCAAGTCGACTGAATCCGAGAAGCGTTACCGCAAGGAACTTCGCAAGCGCGCGGAGTTGGAAAACATCGGCCTGACCACCAGACGCTAATTTTGTACCTTTCCTCGAATGATGCGAAAAAAGGATTGACGGCTCATCATGGCAATAGACATCATCGCAAGGCCTTCCGATGAATGCATCACCGTCGTCATGGACGAGGGCGAACGCAAAATCGAGGAGTTGACCCTTAGGGGAGCCGAACTGGAAGCCGGTGCGGAACTCCGCAGGTGGGTGATCGGAAGTCTTGAGGATGATGTCTTGACCGACGCGCAAGCGTGCTCTGTTGCGGTCGTAGTAACAATGGCTGGCGATGTGGTTACATCCAGCAAGAGGGTTACGTTCGAAAAGGCGTAACCTACACACACAGAGAGCGCCGAATGGACAGACGTCAGATCGAAACGCCGAAGAGCTTCTTTATTAAGGAGCGCGACCAGTTCTATTCCGACTGGCTTTTGTCCTTCTGGCGCGAATTTTTCCAAAACTCCGTCGATGCCGGATCGAAGAATATCGACATCGAGATCGAGAAGACCGGAAAACGAGGTAGCTTCGACGAACCTGGAAACTCCGAGAGGGAGGTCACGCGCATCGTCTTTTCGGACGACGGCTGCGGAATGACAAAAGACGTTCTGGACGACGTCTATTTCGCGATCGGCGCATCAACGAAAGACGATGAATCGACGATCGGTGGGTTCGGACGCGCCCGCCTGATGACCTGCTTCTCGCAGGACAGGTATTCCATCATGACGGGCGACAGGTTCGTACTCGGTGATGGCCCCAACTTCGTGAACATGGATCTCTCGGAAGCGATCGAAAAGCTCGCCGAAATCAACGATTCCCATCTCCGCATTAAGGCGGAACATAACGGTCACACGATCCGCGACATTGATCAGGACATCTATCTCCTGAAAAAGTTTAGGGCGGCCGGGGGTAATAAGGGTTGCCGGGTCGAGGTGGATCTCGACCCCGAAAGCGGCGGACGCTTCAGTGGTATTCCGACGGTTGAAAACATGAAGGCAAAGCTAAAGGAGTATCTCTCCGAGAGCCAGCTGTCTGCGAACGTCACCATCAATGGGAAGTCGCCTGAGAAATTCTTCGAATCCGAGATAAAAATACGGACGATAAGAGGTCCGGCGAAAAGGGCGCTCAGCGCCCGCCCCGAAGAGGATGCGGATCCAGTCGAATTCGCGACGGTTCACACAAGCGAGGGCAGGCAGGCTGCGCATAAGGGCAAGATCATCGTCCGCGTCGACGGCGCCTCCATGTTTACGGAGCCCTTGAGCGACGAGCGGACGCAAGTCATCATCGAGCTGAAGCGCGAGTACGCACGACAGGCGATGAACTCCAATCGCGATTCTCTCAGAGGACCATACAAGAAGGTCGTCCGTGAACTCATCGCGGAGCTGACCGTCGACAACAGGTCGGCACTCGAGGAAAAGAAGGCTAAGGAACATTTCACGATCCCGGGAGAGTTGGGCCGGAAAGTTGCGGCCCGACCGAACCTCGAAAAACACATCGGGGACAAGGTCGAAGAATCTGAACTTGGCATCATCGAGAAGATCAAATACGCCGAGAAGAAAACGGATAAGCACGAAATCCGTTCGGAAGCGGATCTTCTCGCACTCGGTCTGACAACCGATGTCTTTGGTGACTTCGTCAACTCGGCGGTCGATTTCGGCAACACGTTCATGGACCGGGTGACCTCCGAGGATGATCCGGAAATCACCTACTTCTTCGGAGAGGATTACCGCAAGGCGAAGAGCGCTGCGGCGGCGGAGAGCAAGTATCTCGGGAACCGGGTGAATGCCTTCCTGGAGGCGTCATCGGACGATCTCACGCGAATGATCGTTGAGGTCATCAAGACGCGAATGGCGGCCGAACAGAAAAAGACTTCCGAAGAGAATGCAAGGAAACTTGCGGATTTCACCGATGTCACCGTTAAAGTGATTAGCACAAACCCGAAAACCCGGCAGGCGATGCGTCGAAACGATCCAAGAAAGTGGGACGAAGTATCCGGGCGGGGAAGAACGTCGAAGACACTTCTATCGGCATGGACGGCCGCATGCTCAGTCGCCGTCGAAACGCTGATGAAGACCCATCCGAACATTGGTTCCTTCGACTGGAATGTCGGCTGGGTTTATTCGGCACCGGAGAAGAAGTGGGACGGCGACGTGGAAAGAACCGTGAACTTCAGCGCAATGTGCGTGAGGAACGGATACGGGAGCTGCTCATTCCTGCTGAACCCGGTTAATCCGGATGGAACGCTCAGGTACAAGACGTCGAGCCTCGCCGACAGACAGCGTCTTCAGGCGCTTGCCATGCATGAGGTCGCGCACGTGGTCGAAGGCCCTCACAACGAGACCTACGCAGGCGTCTTGACCGACCTTATGCAGGAATACGATTTCGCCGAAGCAAACCGCCGCATGAAGGAGAGTGCGAAGGCTGTCTACGCCGCTTTCGAACGAGGAAAGGCTTCCGTTCAGGCGATGGATGACGAACCAGGTCCGAGACCGGCGGAACGTCTGATGTCGCTTTCGAACGGTTATGTCGAAGACTCTGCACTCGATTTGACGGCGAACGGGGCCTCTTACGTCGATTGCGACGAAGACAAAGCACAGATCATGTCCGAGCGTCCAATTCAAGAACCCGACGAAGAATATGACTGGCAACCAGTTCGCATTTAACACGAAGCGTATGACGACTCTGAAGGCTCTCCGTCATCCGAGGTTGGAACTCACAAAAACGCATCTCCCACGATTTGAGGCGTGAGCGTGGGGATCTGTCGCAAGAGACCTATTGG
>NZ_SMMF01000506.1:0-1446 GCF_009711355.1 Roseibium sp. RKSG952
GTCGGATTTTCGAGGACTCGGAGTATACCAGCGGTCAATGGCGTGGTGCCAGGGCGCGTGGATGCACGGGTAAACCTCAACCAACCAACAGCAACAACCGTTACTGTAACAACCGGCGCTTATCAGCAGCTGGTTGGTACCATCCCACTAACAATCAATCCAATTGCGCAAAATGCTCAGAACATTTGCACCGCCGGGCCGCTCGCAGGGTTCAATGGCGCTTGCACTGCGGTAGCGACTTCCTTGAATAGTAACGGCCCCCAATGCATTGTTGGGCTCATTCCAGCGCCGCCGCAGCAGTAGCCCGCCCACGGTCGCGCTCAGTGTGAGCGCCCGGTGAACCCGACCTGCCAGTTCTAAGTTTGCTCAGATAGAAGGTGTCTACCTTTGTGATAGTGGACACCTTACAGTAACAGCGCCAGTAGCAAGGAGCACTTCAGACAATGTCACCAGATAGATCTACCGACTGCTGGGATTTCTACTCCTGCGAAATTGAGGGCAAACCACATTCGACAATGGTCAACCTCTCATTGTTTGAGTTTGCTCCGATACCGAAACTTAATATGTTTCACTGCCTAGAAATCACATTGAAACACCCCAATCCCGAGCACGGAATGGCGACAAACGAGGAGTTTCAACCTCTAAGTGATATAGAAGATTTGATATGCCGGAGTGAAACTGAGGATTTGATGTACATCGCTCGCCAAACTGGGGGCGGCAAGCGTAGTTTCTGCTTTTATGCATCCCCAGAGTTTGATTTCGTCTCTTTCACAGATGTTCTTGGCCAAGCTTTTCCCGGCTACGAAATAACCACGTTCAATTTTAAGGACACCGACTGGCAAACCTATTTTGGAAACTTGTATCCCAATACGATTGGAATGAACGAAATTTCAAACCGATCTGTTTTTCTTCAACTTGAGGCAAATGGCGACAATTTGGACATTCCCCGCGAAATTGACCACACGGTTATCTTTGAGAATCGCAATCAGGCGAACGAATTTTCAATGATTGCGGAAGGAAGAGGTTTCACCGTTGAGATCAAAACCAGTGGTACCTTCAGAAAGACTTATGACCTTCTCGTTCAAAGGGTCGATCCACCGTCTAGGCTTGATCCAATCACGTATGAATTGCAAGAATTGGCGGTGGGCCTTGGAGGATCATACGATGGTTGGGGTTGCTCGGTGCAGACTTCTAGCGATAGTTGACAGCAAACATTACTTCCAAATCCGGCAACAACAGAAAAGTCCCGCACAGCGGTTGTTCGGTGTCCGTCCGGTAAACTCGGCCTTCATGACGGGCATGTCGGGTTCACCGGACGCTCACCGCTCAGTCAGGGCAAGAACAGTGGGCGAATACCGTTTTCGTTCCCGCACAGGTCGCAGCCGGGATAACTCAAGGCGCGCAAAAAGGGTTATTTGGAGATGTCCTCCCCTATGGACGCCCGAT
>NZ_SMMF01000221.1:0-394 GCF_009711355.1 Roseibium sp. RKSG952
CTGCGCGGTAATCGCGATCTGGCTGTCAAGGTTTTGCTGCGCAGCATTGTTGTCGAGAAGATCCAGAAGGCTCTGCGCGGTGGCGCTATCCTGCGCCCCGGCCAGCGCCACGGTCGATTGCGTCAAGGTGGCAACGCGGCTGTCCACCGACTCTGCCAGTGTCGTCACCTGCGCCTGTGTATCCTCAGTCACCGTCTCCAGCCGCTCGGCCCGAGTTGCGACCTGTATCACCTCCCCGCCCATCACCTCGACGCGGGTCTCGACTATTTCAAACGCACTCGCGGTTTTTCCTTCCAGAGCAGAAACAAGGCCCAGCGAGTAGGTCGAAACCGAGCTGACACCCTCGACAATTTGCGAGGACAATGACTGCGCGGTAATCGCGATCTGGCTGTCA
>NZ_SMMF01000276.1:0-488 GCF_009711355.1 Roseibium sp. RKSG952
ACAGCAGGCACAAACAGCCCTCTGGGGCTCCAATACAACCCAAGGAACACAGTCATGACTGATTTTAAAAAACCGCCTTAAAGCAAGGCATAAACCATCAACATTGGAGGGATCCTCCAGACCACTCCATTCTGGAGATAGACAAGATCATAAGTGCCTCCGGAAAGAGGCACTTATGATTGTTCCAAGCAATTTTTCTTGGAGGTGTGTGAGTCAACCTTACTGGCGAACCGGGTAATTGTCCGTCCCGTGCAAGGGTAATTTCTTTGCTGGCATACTAACGCAACGAAAAAGGCACGGGGTTTTGAGATTCCAAAATCCCGTCGCCGACCAGGCGACACCGAATCGAGTGTCAAAAATTATGAGTGTCGGGTGTCGCGTGTCGCGTGTCGCTATCGCTCCACGCGACACCCGACACTTACACTGTAGCGGGTGAAGACTACACGCCGGAGGGCTGAAGACTACACGCCGGAGGGTATGAGACTACA
>NZ_SMMF01000837.1:0-14816 GCF_009711355.1 Roseibium sp. RKSG952
CCGAGGGCGGCGGCAAGGCAGCTGCCATCGGTTACTTCCTGTTGGCCAGGAGCGCAAGTCATGGGTCCTGCCGAAATCCATCTGGATACTTCCACGAGCGATGACAGCCATGCCGGTTGGCATGGGTTGTTCGGACAAGCATTCATCCTGACAGCTTCCTGAGGAAACGCCCAGTAAATCCATCACCGGCCCCGGCGGACCGCTGCTGATGTTTGGTCATGGACATTGATTCGGCATGGGGCCCGGACTGGCGTTGCGCCAGCTCGCGCGCCCTAGGTTTCGCGTGCCATGATGGTCTACCCGATGGTTTCACATTTACCGGCGAACTTTCACGAGAAGATTACCACTCACCACCTGTTTGGGGAAATTGGCGGCGCACCTATGAAAAATGTCGCCTTGGCGGGCGATCGACTCATTCCTTTTTGGTGCTGACCGTACAAAGGAGAATAGCTATACTCAGATGGTAATATTTTTATATATTATATTGTTTTAATTATTTATTTTCCATTTCATACACCCATTGCGTTAAAGACTTGCCAGCACAATCGATCCATCACGCACCCGTACACCCATTTGTCACCACGGGGTAGAAGTATATCCGGCGAAATTGTCAGAAATTCGCGAACCAGGGATACCCGCGAGATGTTTGGGCCGGAAAAGTCCCGGCCCAACAGTCTGCAAGAACTGGTTTAGCCCGTTGCCGGCGGTGTAGCCCCGCCAGCAGGTGGCTCATCTCCCGGCTTCGGCGCTTGCGGCTCTCCACCCAAAAAGGCTTTCACCTTTTCGCGCATGGTCTGCATGACAACATACAGCACAGGAATCAGGATCACTCCGAAAACAGTTGCAAACAACATGCCCCCGAAAACGGCGAACCCGATTGCTTTCTGGCTCGCGGCACCGGCGCTTGAGGCGGTCATCAATGGAACGACACCCAGCAGGAACGACAAGGCCGTCATCATCACCGCCCGGAAGCGCAAATGGGCCGCCTCTTCCGCAGCCCCCCGGATCGTTTTCCCGGAATCACGCTGTTCCATGGCGAACTCGACGATCAGGATCGCGTTTTTCGCGCCCAGACCGACCAGCATGATCATCCCGATCTGGGTATAGAGATTCACATCGCTTCCCGTGACCAGAACCGCAACAAACGCGCCAAGCAGCGCCACCGTCACCGACATCAGGATCGCGATCGGCATGGTCCAGCTTTCGTATTGCGCGACCAGAAACAGATAGGCGAACAGGATTGCGAGCAGAAGAACGAACACAACCACCGCCCCGGCACCTTGTTGCTGAAGTGCGGTTCCGGTCCACTCATAGGTATAGCCCGGGGGCAATGCCTCGGTGGCAGCAGACTGAATGGCATTCATGACCACACCGGTCGACGCCCCCTGCGCCGGCTCCGCATTCACGGACGCGGAGCGGAACATGTTGTACCGGTTGAGGGTCTGCGGCCCGAGCGTGTTTTCCGTAGTGATCAGGGTTCTGAGCGGCACCATGGTTCCGTTGGCAGAACGTACATAGAGCTGCGCGATATCTTCGACCTTGTTCCGATAGGCTCCCTCCGCCTGAATCATCACTTTGTAAACACGTCCGAACAAGTTGAAATCGTTCACATAATAAGATCCAAGATACGCCTGCAGCGTCAGGAAAACGTCCGCCACATCAATCCCGAGGGTCTTGGCCTTGTCCCGATCCAGATCAACAAAAATCTGCGGCACATTCGCCCGGAACGTCGAATAGGCCTGGGAAATCGAAGGGTTCTGATTGGCGGAATAAACCATCGACCCTACGGCCTGAGCAAGGGCCTGCGGGGTTCCTCCTCCGGTTTGCTGCACCTTCATTTCGACGCCGCCTGTCGTGCCGAGACCGGGGATCGGAGGCGGATTGAAGGCAATGATGTTGGCGCTGGCAATAGTCGAGAACTGCTGCCAGAACTTTGCCAGAATGGCGTTGATCCTGAGATCCGGTGCCTGCCGTTGGTCCCAGGGCTCCATGGTGGTGATCACCAGAGCCGTATTCGAGGCAAGCGACGAGTTCAGAATGGAGAAACCGTTCACCACAGTGACGTTTTCGACACCCGGCGTTGCCTGCACCATCTTGACCACTTCTTCGGTCACGGCTTCGGTCCGGTCGAGTGCCGCACCGTCGGGCAGCTGGACATCCACCATCAGATAGCCTTGATCCTCGAGCGGCAGAAAACCCTGCGGCAATCGTTCGCTCAGGAACACGATCGATGCGATGACACCGGCTACCACCACCAGACTGAGGACCGAGATCCGGACCAAACGGCGGATCAGACTTGTATAGCCGCTCCGGATTCCGCTGATGCCTTTCTCGAAGATCGCCAGCACACCTTTCGGCGGCCCCTTGCGCGGCCGCAACACCAGACCGCAGAGCGCCGGTGACAAGGTCAGCGCATTGATCGAGGAAATGATCACCGCGAAGGATATCGTGGCCGCGAACTGGGAATAGAGCCTGCCCGTGATCCCGGGCATGAACACTGTCGGCACAAACACAGCCAGAAGCACAAGGGTCGTTGCGATCACCGGGCCGGTGATCTGTTCCATCGCCTTGGCCGTCGCCTCCTTGGGCGGAAGCCCCTCCTCCGCGATAATGCGCTCGACATTCTCCACGACGACAATCGCGTCATCCACCACGATGCCGATCGCGAGAACAAGTGCGAACAAAGAGATGGTGTTGAGCGACATTCCGAGCCCCAAAAGGATCGCGAATGTCCCGATCAGGGATACCGGAATGGCAACAGTCGGAATGATGGTCGCCCGCCAGTTTCCCAAAAAGATGAACACCACCGTCACCACAAGAATGAAGGTGATGAACAGGGTTTCAATCACATCGTTCAGCGACTGCTCGACAAAGTCCGTGGTGTTGAACGGAACCGAATATGCGACATCCTCGGGAAACGCCTTTGACAGCTCTTCCAGCCGCGCCAGCACGCCTTCCGCCACCTGAAGCGCGTTTGCGCCCGGTGCCTGATAAATGGCGAGAACAGTCGCCGGCTGGCCATTATACTCCCCGCTGGCATCATAGAACTGCGCCCCGCGATCCACGCGCGCGACGTCTCCAATCGTTACAATTGCGCCGTCCTGACCGGTTCGCAGAACAATGTTCTCGAACTCTTCAGCCGTCGACAATCGCCCCAGCGCCTTGATGGTATACTGAAACTGCTGTCCAGGCGGAACGGGGGGCGAACCGATTGCACCAGCCGCCACCTGAACGTTCTGGTCCTGGATCGCCGCGATGAAGTCGGACGGTGTCATGCCAAGGCTTGTGAGCCTGTTCGGATCAAGCCAGACGCGCATGGCATAGGCAAAATCGGTCAGAACATCCGCCTTGCCGACGCCTTGCACACGTGCCAGGGAATCCTGGAGGTTGATCGAGGCATAATTCGACAGGAACACCTCGTCATACGTGCCCTTGGGCGAGTAGAGGGTCACGACCAGCAGCATGTTGGTGCTGGATTTTTCGACCGTCACGCCATTTGAAGTCACTTCGCTTGGCAGCTGGCTTGTTGCCTGACTGACCCGGTTCTGGACGTTCACGGTGGCGATGTCCGGGTCGGTTCCGACCAGAAAGGTGACATCCAGCGAGTAGTTGCCGCTATCGGAGCTGTTGGACGACATGTAAATCATGTCGCTAACACCATTGACCTGCGCCTCAATCGGCGCGGCCACCGTTTCTTCCAGAACTTCGGCATTCGCGCCGGTATAGGTCGCCGAAACATTCACGACCGGCGGGGTAATATCGGGAAACTGTTCGACCGGAAGTGCAGCGTAACCAAGAATACCGGCAATCGTAATGACTAGAGAAATAACCAGCGCGAATTTTGGCCGGTAGATAAAAAACTTTGAAAACATGCTAGCTCTGTCCCTCCGGCTGGTTGGCCAGAACCGCATTCACCGGCACACCGGGCCGCACTTTCTGCAGGCCCTGCACAATCACCGATTCTCCGGATTGCAGCCCCTTTTTGACGACATAGTCCGGCCCAACCACCTCGCCGAGTTCGACATAGCGCTGTTCCACGGTCTGCTGGTCATTGACCAAAAGAACAAAGGCCCCTCTCTGGTCTCTCTGGATCGCAGCCTGAGGAACCAGCAAAGCTTTTGTCTGTGTGGGAGACTCGATGATCACGCTGACATAGGTGCCCGAGACAAGTTCGTCATTCGCGTTCTTGAACTCGCCGCGAAGTGAAATTGTTCCGGTTTCCGGATCCACGCGGTTGTCAATGAAGACCAGTACGCCGTTTTCGCCGTATTTTTCCCCATTGGGGAGGATAAGGCTCAGCTTCGGAGAGTTTTCCGCCGTCAGATCCGACGGGTCGATATTGTGCTGCTGAACCGCATTGAGATACTCGGATTCACTCACCGAGAAATTCACATATACCGGCGCCAGCTGGATCAGCCGCGCAAGCGATTCTGTTGACGGCCCGACGAGCTCACCGACGCTGTATGTGGTCTTGCCGATCCGTCCGGAAAACGGTGCCTTGATGTCGGTGTAGCTCAAATTGAGCTCAGCCTGCTTAAGGGCCGAGTCTGCTGCCATCACCGAGGCGTCGGCCTGCTCTTTCTGCGCTTGTGTCGCCTCATAGGCCGCCTCCGAAACGTGGCCCTTTTCAAACAGGTCCTTGTCCCGCTTTTCATCGGCCGCTTTCAACGCGGCATCGGCCTTGGCACTGGCCAGATCGGCCTTCGCCTTTTCAAGGGCAGCCTCGTATTCATCCTTCTCGATCTGAAAGATCAGCTGTCCCTGTTTGACCCGGGCGCCGTCCTGCACATCCTTCTTCTCAAGAAAACCGCTGACCCTCGCCACAAGATCGACCTCGTCCACGGCCGCGATCTGGCCAACGAACGTTGCGCTTTGCTGGATTTCCTTGTCGAAGGCGGCCGCAACGCTGACGGATGGCGGAGGCGCTTCTGCCGACCCCTGCTTGCTGCTATCGTCACTGCAAGCGGTGCTTGCAAACAAAAGACCCGCGGCCGCTGCATAGCGGACAAAGCGGGGAACACGGTCGGCGAAATGAGGCATTTTCGAAGCTCCGGACAGTCAGTTGGCATGAACA
This sequence comes from Roseibium sp. RKSG952, assembly GCF_009711355.1. Taxonomy (NCBI): domain Bacteria; kingdom Pseudomonadati; phylum Pseudomonadota; class Alphaproteobacteria; order Hyphomicrobiales; family Stappiaceae; genus Roseibium; species Roseibium sp. RKSG952. The sequence continues at coordinate 5,075 of NZ_SMMF01000837.1, forward strand.
ACTGTTAACCCGGCTTCACCCTAGCCGTAGTTCCGGTGCGACAACAAGGCCTTATACGCACACGTCAGCGTACCGGCGCCGGTTAAGCCGGGCCGGGTCTTTGCTGGCAAACGCCGAAAACACGTATATTCAAGGGAATTTCAGAGGATTTAGCCCTTTTTCAAAGGCTCCAGAATAACCGACAAACCGTTGAGCTGGTCTGCGGCGATAACATGGCGCGAATCGATTCCCTCGCAGCCGATCGCAAGGGCTGCCAGCGCAGGGCGGTCTTTCGGCGCAGGCTGGCCGACCAGTTTTTCATAGGCCACCGGTGACAGGACCGTGATCGTTCCGCGCGGCGTTTTCACTTCCAGCCCAAGGCTGGTGGCCCGCATTTCACGCTGTCCGGTAAAGCCGCCCAGGAACTCGTGATGATCGGACGGGTCGTTTGCGACCATGATAACATGGTCGACAGCCTTTGCGCCGTTCGGATGAATCTGCGCTTCCTTGCGCCAGAACACCTCCGGATAGCGGTTGTAACATGTGAAAAAGCCGAGGTTGGGCGCTGCCGGATCACCGACGAAGGTCAGATCAAACCCCACTGTCACGCTTGCCCCATCGGAAAAGGTTGCCTGGCGTTCAAACGAAAACGGTTCGTAAACAGTCAGTCCGAGCCGTTCGAAGCCGGACCGGTCGGAAGCCGGATCCCGGCTTTCCAGAACCAGCATCGAGCCGCCCTCGTGCCTTTTCAGGAACTCCCGGTTGAAGCCACCGAACGAGAAAGAACGGCCGCCTAATGGCTCGATCTTTTCTGCATCCGCGACTGTGAGCAACTCGACGAAAAAGCCGTCGAGTTGCACCAGCCGGTTGGCAGTTCCCCAGGGATGCAAGGCACGCGGTGTGACCGTAAAGCCGAGATCTTCCCAGGCTTCTGCGGCTGCATCCAGGTCATTGACCGCAACAACGATATGATCAAGCCCGCGTACCATGTTCCACTCCCCAGACCGGCGTTTTAGACGAGGCGGCTCTGTTTGACCGCCGCCTCAACGAAGGATGCGAACAGCGGATGCGGTTCGAACGGACGCGACTTCAGTTCCGGATGATACTGAACGCCGATATACCACGGGTGGCCCGTGATCTCGACGGTTTCAGGCAAAACACCGTCCGGTGACGTTCCGGCAAAGACCAGGCCGCAATCCTCGAGCTTTTTCCGATAGCCGATATTGACCTCGTAGCGGTGGCGGTGGCGCTCGCTGATCTCGCTGGAGCCGTAGATTTCCGCAATTCTGGACCCCTGCTTCAGGGCCGCCGGATACGCGCCAAGGCGCATGGTGCCGCCGAGATCGTCGTTTTCGCCGCGCACTTCCCGTTCGTTGCCGCGGGTCCATTCGGTCATCAGGCCGACGACCGGTTCTTCTGCGGGCCCAAACTCCGTGGAGCTGGCCTGCTCAATGCCGGCCAGATTACGGGCAGCTTCAAGGACCGCCATCTGCATGCCGAAACAGATGCCGAAATACGGAACGTTGTGGGTACGGGCGAAAGTCGCTGCTGCAATCTTGCCCTCAGCGCCACGCTCACCAAAACCGCCGGGCACGAGAATGCCGTGCACGCCTTCCAGATAGGGACTAGGGTCTTCCTTTTCGAAGACTTCCGATTCAATCCATTCCAGATTGACCTTGACCTGATTGGCAATGCCGCCGTGCATCAGGGCTTCGATCAGCGACTTGTAGGCATCCTTCAGGACCGTGTACTTGCCGACAATGGCGATGGTGACTTCGCCTTCCGGATTGGCGACCCGCTGCTGGATACCTTCCCAGCGGTCGAGAACCGGTGCCGGAGCGCCCTTGATGCCGAACGCCGCCAGAACCTCGTTGTCCAGACCTTCCTTGTGATAGGCAATCGGAACATCGTAGATCGACTTGACGTCATAGGCCGGAATCACGGCACTTTCGCGCACGTTACAGAACAGCGACAGCTTGCGCTTTTCAGTCTCCGGGATCTGCCGGTCGCAGCGGATCATCAGGATATCCGGCTGGATACCGATGGAGCGCAACTCCTTGACCGAATGCTGTGTCGGCTTCGTTTTCATTTCCCCAGCACTCGGGATGTACGGCATCAGGGTCAGATGCACATAGACCGCATCGCCGCGCGGAAGATCATTGCCGAGCTGGCGAATCGCTTCGAAGAACGGCAGCGCCTCGATATCCCCGACTGTACCGCCGATTTCGGTCAGCACGAAGTCGAAATCCTCGTTGCCTTCAAGAACGAAATTCTTGATCGCATCCGTGACGTGGGGAATGACCTGAACGGTCCCGCCGAGGTAATCGCCGCGGCGTTCCTTGGCGATGATTTCCTGATAAATCCGGCCAGTGGTGATGTTGTCCTGCTTGTTGGCCGGACGGCCGGTGAACCGCTCGTAGTGTCCGAGATCGAGATCGGTTTCGGCACCGTCATCGGTGACGAAGACCTCGCCATGCTGATACGGGCTCATCGTGCCCGGATCGACGTTCAGGTAGGGGTCGAGCTTGCGAAGCCGGACCTTGTATCCACGGGCCTGCAGCAATGCGCCAAGCGCTGCTGATGCAAGACCTTTTCCCAGCGAGGAAACCACGCCGCCTGTGATGAAAATGTATCGCGCCATGGAGCAATACCATATCCTTGCCGATGATCTGATGACCACCGGGAGTTTTCATTAAGCACATAAAAATGCCCCGCGATGACGGCGCAGGGCATTAATGTTGGTGAACCGGGCACCTGGCCCGAGAGGCTCCCCAGTTACTGGGCAGCCGGGACTTGTGGTCCGGAAGGTTGATCGCTCTGCTGGCGCAGCTGGTTCAGGATTCCGTTGCCTTCCCCGGTGGTCGGGGCCGGAGCGGACTGCTCCGTTGTGGTCGGAACCGAATCAAGAACCGACGATGGGCGGTCCGAATGTTTCGCAATCAGGCTCAAGGCAAGCGAGGTCACGAAGAAGCACACGGCCAGAATGGCCGTCACGCGGGTCAGGACATTGGCTGTACCGCGGCTCGACATGAATCCGCCGCCACCGCCGCCGCCGATGCCAAGGGCACCGCCTTCGGAACGTTGCAAAAGTACCACGAGCACCAGGGCCAATACGACCATCAGGTGGATTACGATGACTACGGTTTCCATCGACTGCCAGTCTTGTTGTTCAAGTTTTGCGGCCTTCTACACCACTCTTGCCGGCCTTTCCACCCTTCAGATGTGGGTTTCCCGCCACAGATGTCGAGACTCTTATGAATAAGCTGCTGTGATCCCGAGAAAATCTTCCGCTTTCAAGCTGGCGCCACCGACAAGGGCGCCGTTCACATTCGCCACCGTCAGCAGTTCCACCGCATTGGACGGCTTCACCGAACCGCCATAGAGAATGCGCATGGACTCACCTTCCGCGCCAAAGCGCTGGACCAGCTCCTCGCGAACACTCTTGTGAATATCCGCGACATCACCGGGCGTCGGCGTCAAGCCGGTACCGATCGCCCAGACCGGCTCATAGGCAATCACCGTGTTCTCTGCAGTCGCCCCATCCGGCACGGAACCCGCGATTTGCCGGGCCACCACGGCAACAGCCTCACCTGCCTTGCGCTCGGCTTCGGTTTCACCGACACAGATGATGGCGAGAAGCTCGGCACGCCAGGCCGCCTGCGCCTTGGCCGCAACCACTTCATCGGTCTCGCCGTGATCGGCCCGGCGTTCGGAATGGCCGACGATCACCGCCGCAGCACCGGCATCTTTCAGCATTTCTGCCGACAGGTCACCGGTATGGGCGCCCTTCTGCGCCACATGGCAGTCCTGCGCCCCGACAGAAAACGGAGCATCCGCAGCAATGGCAGACAGGCTCGCCAAAAGCGTCGCGGGCGGACAGATCATCAGGTCGCAATCACCGGACGCACCGGCGATCGACCCCTCGACCATTTTCCTGAACTCTCCTTCGCTGGCACGAAGCCCGTTCATTTTCCAATTGCCAGCAACAAGCGGTTTGATCGCGGCAGCCATGTATCCTCCGTCGGTTCGACACGAATTCGGCGGCGGGTATACCGCGATTCAAGGAGAACCGGAAAGAAACTTTGACCAAATTGCGGAGGGCACATGAGATCAGTGCCTTGCAGGCGGCCGAACCGGTCATTATGATCCGCGCGCTCCGGCAGGGTGCCGGAAGGAAACCGGCGAATGTTTGCAAGGCCGGCCTGACAGGAATATACGGGAGACATTATGCTCGACGCGTTGCGCAAGAGTGCCGGTTCATGGTTTGCCAAGATATTGATTGGCCTGCTCGTTTTGAGTTTTGCCGTGTGGGGCATTGCCGACATTTTCACAGGTTTCGGCCGTAACGTGGCGGCAAAAGTCGGAAGCACGGAAATCTCCTCGCTGACCTTTGATCGCGCTTACCGTCAGGAGTTGAACCGGATCGGCCAGCAGCTCGGCCGTCCGCTCTCGACGACTGAAGGGGCACAGTTCGGAATTCCACAACAAACACTCGGGCGCCTGATTGCCGAGGCGGCGATGAACGAGGAGGCCCGCCAGCTCAATCTCGGAGTTTCCGACAAGGCTCTTGCCCGGCAGATCCAGAGCGACCCGGCTTTTCAGGGACCGACCGGCGGCTATGACCGCAACCAGTTGGCCCTGATCCTGCGCAACAACGGCATGAGCGAAGACGAATATGTCATCGAACGCCGCCAGCTTGCCGAACGCCAGCAACTGGCCGAAGCAATCGTCGGGCGCATGGCAGCACCTGCTGCCTATGTCGAAGCCCTGTTCGATTTCCAGAACCAGACGCGTGACGTCGAGTTCGCCGTTCTGAACCCGGAGCCGCTTTCTGATATCGCAGCACCGGGCGAAGAGGCGCTGAAGACTTATTTCGAGGACCACAAGGAACAGTTCCGCGCGCCCGAATACCGGGAGGTCGCTCTTCTCGAGCTAAGCCCCCAAATGCTTGCCCGCCCCGGCGACATTACCGACGAGGATGCGCGGGCCGAGTATGATCGCAACAAGCAGGATTACTTCCAGCCGGAGCGCCGCGACATTCGTCAAATGACCTTCCAGAGCAAGGAAGACGCGGACGCAGCTGCCGCGAAACTGGCCGGGGGCACGACCTTTGACGAACTGATGGCGGAACGGAACCTGAGCAACAACGATGTCGATCTCGGGCTGATGGCAAAAGCCGATCTTCTCGACGACACGATCGCAGATGCCGCCTTCAACATGGAGGCTGGCGAAACCAGCGGTGTGATCGACGGCCGGTTCGCGCCGGTCATCATCAATGTTCCCGTGATCCAGCCCGAGACCACACAGCCGTTCGATGCGGTCAAGGCCGATATCAAGGCAATGCTGGCACAATATCAAGCCGAACAGGAAGTCCACGACCTGCTGACTGAAATCGAAGATGCCCGCGCCGGTGGTGCATTGCTCCAGGAAGTCAGCGACCGTTTCTCCTTGCCGCTGACAACGCCCCCGGCTTTTGATCAGGACGCAAAGGGCGAGACTGGCCAGGCTGTCGACCTGCCGGATGTAGACGGTCTGATTGCCGGTACTTTTGACAGTGATGTCGGTATCGAAAACGATCCGCTCAATATCGGCCGCGACGGTTATCTCTGGTACGAGGTAACAAAGGTCATTCCGTCCCGGGACCGCACCCTTGATGAGGTTCGTGACGAAGTGATCACCGCGTGGAAGCAGCAGGAAGCAGAAAAGCGCCTGAACGCCCACGCGGACGAGCTGCTCAAGGAGCTTCAGAACGGGACATCTCTTCAAACGATCGCCCAACGTGACGGTTTGGACGTGGAAACCGAATCCGGCCTGACCCGCACCACTCCGCAAGGGGCCATCAGCAGTGGTGCCCTGTCGCAGATCTTTGCAGGCCCGGACGGCCTTGTGACGAATGTGCCGACAATCGATGGCAATGGCCGCGTGCTGGTCAAGGTCACGAATGTTGGCCAGCCTGCCTATTTCGCAGAATCCCAGGATGTGCGGGCCATCGGCCAGCAGTTGGCCCAGCAACTCCAGGATTCGCTCATCAACCAGTATGTGGCCGATATCGAGGACACGGCAGGGGTCGAAGTCAACAGTGCGGTCGTATCTCAGGTCATCGGCCTGGGAAACACCTGACGGGGCCAGGGTTCATGAGCAATTTCAAAACCTACATCGCCAAGGTGGCGGAAGGCGGCCCGCTTTCCTTTGAAGACGCCCGCGCCGCCTTTGAGATCATTCTGTCCGGGGCGGCAACGCCGTCCCAGCTTGGCGGATTTTTGATGGCGCTGCGCGTGCGCGGCGAAAGCACGGACGAAGTGCGCGGCGCGGTCGAAACGATGCGTTCAAAAATGCTGCGGGTCGCAGCCCCTGCCAGTGCGATTGACATCGTCGGCACGGGCGGGGACGCCTTGGGCAGCTATAACATCTCGACCTGCACGGCTCTGGTCGTTGCGGGTTGCGGCGTTCCGGTCGCCAAACACGGCAACCGGTCCCTGTCGTCGAAATCCGGTTCCGCCGAGGCGCTCGCAGCGCTCGGCATCAACATCGATATCGATCCGGCCAAAATCTCGGACTGCATCCAGCAGGCCGGGATCGGGTTCATGTTCGCCCCCCTGCACCATCCGGCAATGAAGCATGTGGGCCCGACCCGCGTCGAAATGGGCACAAGGACGATTTTCAATCTGCTGGGACCGCTGTCCAATCCTGCAAGCGTCAAGCGCCAGATGGTCGGCGTTTTCGCAAAACGCTGGGTCGAACCGGTCGCGCAAGCCCTGAAGGAACTGGGATCGGAGCGGGCCTGGGTGGTCCATGGCTCCGACGGCATGGATGAAATCACAACAACGGGACCGTCATTCGTGACAGAACTGAAGGACGGCACCTTGCGCTCCTTCGAAATCACACCGGACGATGCCGGTTTGCCCGTTGCCAATGCCGCCGACCTCAAGGGCGGGGAGCCGGACGAAAACGCGCGCGCCTTGCGCGAGGTCCTGAGTGGTGCGAAAAACGCCTATCGTGATGTGGTTTTGTTTAACGCGGCCGCATCGCTGATAGTGGCAGGCCAATGCGAGACCCTGAGGGAAGGCGTCGCGATTGCGGCAAACTCCATCGATAGCGGCGAGGCTGCAAGTTGCCTTGAGCGTCTTGTTGCCACCTCCAACGGATAAAGCCTCATGGCAGACATTCTCAAGAAAATCGAAACCTACAAACGCGTTGAAATCGAGGCCGCCAAGGCCAGGACCTCGCTGGAAGACCTAAAGTCGGTCATCCGGGACACGGCCCCGGTGCGCGGTTTCCACAAGGCGATTGCCAGCCGGGTCACCGCTGGTGGCTACGCGCTGATTGCGGAAATCAAGAAGGCGAGCCCGTCGAAAGGCCTCATCCGGGCTGACTTTGACCCGCCCGCGCTTGCGAAGGCCTATGAGGCGGGTGGTGCCGCATGTCTTTCGGTCCTCACCGATGCGCCCAGTTTTCAGGGAAAGCCGGACTATCTCGGCGCGGCACGCGATGCAGTGTCCCTGCCCGCACTGCGCAAGGACTTTCTCTATGACACCTATCAGGTCTTCGAGGCCCGTGCGTGGGGGGCCGATTGCATCCTGATCATTCTGGCAGCCGTCGATGACACGACTGCCAGGGCTCTGGAAGAGACCGCCTTCGGCCTGGGGATGGATGTTCTGCTGGAAGTTCACAATGAGGAAGAGCTTGAGAGAGCGCTGAAGCTCACCTCCCCTCTTGTCGGGATCAACAACCGCAATCTGAAGACATTCGAGACCTCTCTGGAGACCAGCGAGATCCTCGCACAACAAGTTCCGGCAGAGCGTATTGTGGTGGGCGAATCGGGTCTGTTCACACCGGCGGACCTTACCCGGATGTCGAAGGTTGGGATTTCGACTTTCCTCGTCGGGGAAAGCCTGATGCGGCAAGAGGATGTGACGGCCGCGACCAAGGCACTCCTGGCCCGCGAAAACGCCCCTTTCAAAGCCTGACCACAGGACCCGACATGCCCGGTACCGGCGATAAACTGACCCATCTGGACGAAACCGGCGCGGCCAACATGGTGGACGTGTCGGAAAAATCCGTCACCTCTCGGGTCGCGATTGCCAGCGGAACCGTCACCATGCGGCCCGAAACCCTTGAGCTGATCCGCTCCGGCAATGCCAAGAAGGGCGATGTCATCGGGATCGCCCGCATCGCCGGGATCATGGCGGCCAAACGCACCCATGAACTGATCCCCCTGTGCCATCCGCTGATGCTCTCCAAAGTGCATGTCGAGGTGGAGCCGGACGATAAGCTTCCGGGCCTGCGCGTCACTGCAACCACAAAGGTCTCCGGTCAGACCGGCGTCGAAATGGAGGCACTCACCGCCTGCTCCCTCGCCTGCCTGACGATTTACGACATGGCCAAGGCGGTCGACCGGGGCATGGTGATCGGCGATATCCGGCTGATCGAAAAGGCCGGGGGCAAGTCCGGGCACTGGACCGCCGCCGATAGCGGCACCGGAGGGACCTGACAATATGGCGGACGGGGAAAAATCAACCGGTTTGATGCCGGTCAGCGAAGCGCTTGAGCGCCTGCTTGACGGTGTGGACGCGACAGGTGCCGAGTCCGTTCCGCTCGCCCATGCGAACGGGCGGGTTCTTTCCGGGGACATCGCCTCCACCCGCACCCAGCCGCCCTTTGCCGCCTCCGCCATGGACGGATATGCCGTCCGCCATGCAGACCTCGACACCTGCCCGGCAGAACTGGACGTGATCGGCGAAGCACCCGCAGGCCACGGATTTTCCGGGCAGGTCGCCGCCGGTCAGGCAGTTCGGATTTTCACAGGAGCTCCGGTTCCCGGCGGGACCGACACAATCCTCATTCAGGAAAACACGACCCGCACGGGCGACCGTGTCACCGCACTGGAACAGCCTGCCCTTGCCGCTTATGTCCGCCCGGCCGGTCTTGATTTCAAGACCGGCGAAGTGCTTTTGAAGGCACCGCGGCGTCTGAATTACCGCGACCTAGCACTGGCTGCCGCCATGAACCACGCGGCCTTGCCGGTCCGGCGCAAGCCGGTCGTGGCGATCCTTGCAACCGGGGACGAACTTGTTCCTCCCGGCGGGTCCCCCGGCCCCGACCAGATCATCGCCTCCAACCATGCAGGCATTGCCGGACTGGTCGAGGATTGCGGCGGCCAGCCACTCGACCTCGGCATTTCCAGAGACAACCCGGTCGACCTCGCCAACCATGTCCGCAAGGCGATCGAAGCGGACGCGGATATTCTGGTGACGCTTGGCGGCGCATCGGTCGGCGACCATGATCTGGTCCAGCAGGTTCTGGGATCGGAAGGCATGGACCTTGCCTTCTGGCGCATCGCGATGCGCCCCGGCAAACCGCTGATGGCCGGTCGGCTGGGCAGGACCAAGGTGCTTGGGCTGCCGGGCAATCCGGTGTCCAGCCTCGTCTGTGGCCTGTTGTTCCTGAAACCGCTGCTCCTGCAAATGCTCGGGCTTTCGGCAGACACCGAAACGGAACACGACGCAGAACTCGGCGCAGACTTGCCCGAAAACGACAGGCGGCAGGACTACATCCGCGCAACACTGACGGCCGACCGTGACGGGCGTCTTGTTGCAACCCCCTTCCCCAAGCAGGACAGCTCGATGCTCGCACTGCTGGCGAACTCCGGCGCACTGATCATCCGCCCCCCCCACGCCCCGTCCCTAAAGGCGGGAACAAGGGTGAAGATCCTGAAACTTTAGTGTCATGAGATCGGCGGTGCAAAATTCGACCACGGTAGCGG
>NZ_SMMF01000345.1:0-668 GCF_009711355.1 Roseibium sp. RKSG952
TGGGGCAGTTTCCACGGCAGCAGCAGTCATACCGAGGGGCATGACCTGATGGGCGGGCGCACGCCGATCACAACGGAAGCGCTGGTTGCCTATAACGGGTTGCGGGCGTTTCTGGGCTTGAGCGCGACCGATATCGACACGGTCGGCCAATGGGCGTTCGACAACGACCTGACCAATAACGACCAGTATTGGGGCGGGGATCTGCAGGGTGTGGGGCTTTATTATGCCATGCAGGGCGCCAAGGTCGGCTGGATCCGGGACGATGCCTTCGATCCGCAGATCCTGGCCGACATTCAGCGGACCGCGCGCCTCGGCACCACCGAAGAGGTGATGGCGATGGTCGAGCAATATGGTCATGACGGTTTGGCCGGCTATCTGAGCGAAAACGGTCTGGTCGACCATTTCGTCAGCACGCTCCAGATGGAGCCGCATTACGGGGGCTGGATGCATGGGCGGACCCATGGGGACCTGGTCTTTGCGGATGACAGCGGCAGCCAGATCGCCACGGCGCACGATCTCAACCATCTGACCGTGTTGAGCCACGATCAGACGCAGCCTTTCATGAACGACACGTTCGACTGGCCGCAATGGGCCGCCCTTGAGGTCGAGCATGCCGATGTCATCGACTATTTCCAGAGCATGCTGGTTCTCGGGGACCCGCTTGGAGA
>NZ_SMMF01000736.1:0-6159 GCF_009711355.1 Roseibium sp. RKSG952
GTTGATCCAGAAGATCCAGCGCCAGGAAACAAAGTCTGTGAGAAAGCCGCCTGCCAGAGGCCCCGCGACGAGAAAAAGGGATGAGGTGCCTGCCTGAAGCCCCATTGCCTTGCCGCGTTGCTCGACGGGAAAGGTGCTGGATGACCCGGCAAAGGTGAGCGGGAACATCACTGCTGCACAGGCGCCCTGGATTGCGCGCATTGCAATCAGCATGGACATGCTGTCGGCAAACCCTGCGATCAGCGAGGAGGCGGCAAATACGGTACAGCTTAAAATCATGGCCCGCCGCAAGCCGAACAAGTCCATGCACTTGCCGCCGACGCCGGAGAGGCAGGTGAAAGCGAGCAGGTAGGCATTCAGAACCCAGTGGCCCTGCGTTGGCGAGCCGTTCAGGTCTGCCCGGATCGTCGGCAGGGCAACGCCCAATATGGTTTCATCCAGAAGGATCAGGCCGCCGACAATTCCAAGGGCCAGGACAATCGAAACGCGTCTTTGATGCTCGCTCCGTTCCGTCAACAGACGGCCCTCCGATAGATTAGCCAGGAATTTGGCCTGCTCCGGTGGCCGCCGGAATGACGTATCGCTAACTTCCTGCGTTGTACATGAAGGCCTGAATCTTCCAGGCATCATCATCCTGCTTGCGCAAGACAACCATGTAATTGTCAGACGGCAAGGTCTTGCCCGATGTCAGAATGATGCCGAGCTGAAATGTCACGACGGCCAGATCGTCACGGCCTGCGAGTGCCAGATTTTCGAAACTCGTGATGTTGGCGATGTCAGTCGGCCGGAGCTTGTCCGCAAGCGCGCGCTTTTCTCCATCGGTCAAAGGCGGATGGTTGGGTGCATACATGACCGAGTTTGGCGCCCAGTAGCTGTCCCACTTGTCCATTTCGCCATTGACCCAGGCATTGGCCCAGTCTGTTACGACGTCCTGGACGGCTTCCGCGTCGCCAACGTCAAGGCCCTCGACACCCAGAGGAGATGTCAGATCTCCGGCAGCGATTGCCGGCGCTGTCATGATCGACTGAGACCCGCTGACCAGGATCAGACAAACAAATACTTGCAATATTTTGCGCATGTTACACTCCAACGTCACCCGAATTGCCGGAACTGGGATTCATCATGGCGTCAAAAAGTTTCCATGTCATCTCACTCTGCGGGATTTAGAGCAGATGTCCCATTTTGCGCCAAAGAAGTGCGCCGTACGGACTGGAGATTTTCTGGCTGGACCCTGCGGGGATGCGAAGCCAGGTGCCTGCTTCATACGTGCCGTCTTGATCGGAAAAACTGCCTCGGAGAACGAAATACTCTGCTCCGCCATGCAGTTGCTCGTGATCGAAGGAAGCGTTTTGCGTCCATTCGAGCATGGAGACGGTCTCATGCCGGTCCTCGAAGAGCGGCAGGATACGCTCTCCTGGCCGGCCATCTTCCCATCCGCCGTCAGCCCTTGTATCCACCCGGACATAAGCCCTGTCTGCCGGGTCCATCTGGCGCAGTTTGACCAGGATCACGGCTCCCGGGGTGCTTGACGGAATGTGTTCGGATCCCGGAGGGTTGCGGACATACATGCCTTTTGGAAAATCACCGGTTTCATCGGTGAAAATCCCGTCGAGGACTAGGAACTCTTCGCCCAGATCGTGCTTGTGTGCGGAAAATGCGGAACCAGGCGCATATTTCACAAGGCTTGTGGCGCGCGCCACTTCTCCGCCATCGCGTTCCAGCATACGGCGTTCGACGCCCGGAATGGGTGACGCGACCCAGTCCAGACTTTTGGTGTCTACAACCGCGCGCTTGGTCAAATCTGCATGTATCTGCATGCCGGCGCCCCTTCGATAATCTATCGGTAGACAGATGGTTTGCGGCCGCCCGCCTTCAATGCACAGCCGCGTGAACAATGCTGCCATGTGCGCGGGAGGTTTGGCGGAATGGTGGCAACAAGCCGGTGTACGAACCGCGCGCTCCAGCCGCTCAGGTATCCTCAACGTGCATTAATGAGCTGCCAAAGCGCTTGTTGACTGATCCCCTGAATAGGTCCTCACTGTTGCCAGCATTCAACAAAGAACTCGGGTGCTTCTTTCCAGTCGGTGAAACATGGATCGGTTTGTTCGAGCGCGAGCGGGACATAGGTCTGCGGGCGGCGGCCATCAATGATGTATTGCTGGCTCGTCCACCAGTGGCTCGGTGCGATGGTATGAAAATTGACCGACAAAACCTCTTCCCTGTCATCAGGCGCGAGGTATGGCGGGTAGTAGCCGTTGACCGGGTCGAGTGAATACTGTCCGCTGCTGCCCTTGTAGCCAGCGTCAGTTCCAACAAAGTTTGCAACAAGCAGATAGGCCTGCGCTGTTTTTGCCGTGGAATACCAGAACATGTTTGTATTGTCTGGATAAGCAACCGCCAGGAAGTCCGGATCAAGCGCATCCGCCCGCCCGAATTGTCCGTTCCAGGCTGACGGCATGGCGATAATGTCAGCCCTGCGCACGCTCAACACGTCAGAGGCTTCCGGAAAACGCGCCTCTCCGCCAAACAGGATCCCGATTCGGCCAATCTCTGTTTCAAACACCGGCAACGCGCTTCCGGCTGAAAGAAACTGGGCTTCTGACGCCTCCAGATGGGTCTTGCGATAACTTCCGACGACCTTGCCGTCGGGGTCGAGCAGACGTGCCGTCGTATAGTACTTGTCGCCGTCTGCTTCCGCGAGGCTGTACACCAGATAGGAGCCGTACAATGAAGCTTGCTGGCTGAAATAGCGATCGATGTCCGCGCTTGAGGCAGAAAAGGACTTCGCCCCTTCCGCGGATTGGGGCAAGCCGGTCAATGTGTGTTCGGGCAGGACGATCAGGTTGGTCAACAGGTTGACCCTTTTCTCGAGGAGTGCGGAAACTTTGTTTTTGTTCTTGTTGATGTTGCCCGGCTCCGGTTCGTATTGAACAAGCAGTGCATGAATGTCATGCGGTGTGTCGGAATTCAGAAGCGGTCTCGGCGACATATTCAATATGATGTCCCGATAAAGTTCCGGACGTCGTTGCGCGAGCAAGTCCTTGACCTTGTTGTCATAGTGGGCTGGGTCGATCTCGGCATAGAGGATAGTAGGTGCCTTGCCGGACTCGGTGGCTTGGCCCTTTTGTTTTGAAACCGGTGCCTGCCCGAGGTTTTCACCCAATGGCCCCCAAACAGATGCGCCACCCAGGTAATGCACGCCGATACCGAGTGTTTCGTTTTTCTCGATGTTGTTGCGGTTCGTTGCCACGACATAGAGGCCGTTCAAGGCCGCTTGCTGTTGGACATCGGAAATCGAGATGTGGACGCCCGCCTGTGAAGGATCGGGGTCAAGCATGCGCCCCGAACTTGCGATGAAGGCCAGGATGTTTGCTCCCTTGAGCGAGGCAAGACGGGCAGATTGATAGTAGTAATCATCATAACAAATGATGATCCCGATTTTTCCGAGCGGTGTGTCGAAGACCGGAACCCCCAGATTGCCCTGTGCCGCCCATTCGGACTCCAGAAGAAACAGATTGTTCTTGCGGTACTTTCCGATGAGCCCATCTGGTCCCATTAAAAAGGCGGAATTGTAATAGTTCCCTGTGCTCGGATCGACCTCCGGCATACCTACGACGATGTAGACGCCATATTGCTGCGCGGCTTTCTCGAAAAAGGCTGTTGTAACACCGGGAATGGAATCGACAAACGGAGCAATTTCCGACCGGGAACCGTAGACGTAACCGGTTGTTCCCATCTCGGGAAACAAGATCAGCTTGGCTCCGTTTTCGGAAGCGGTCTTGACCGCGGCCTCCATGGCGGGGAAATTCTGCTCGCGCTGTTTGAAGATTGGATTGAATTCGACGGCGGCGACCTTGAAGACCTCTTGGGCGATCGTGCTTAAGGGCTGAAATGAAGCCGTGGCGGCAAGTAAAAACAACAGGCAGAGTCGCTTGAGCTTCATTTTGCACTCCTTAGAAAATCTTGTTTATCCTGCGGGCTGTCCAATTTCTCTGTTTGTAAATTCTAATATGCAGGTTCGTATCCTGACCGATTTGCATGTGAAACGATAGACAATCCGCACGTGTCTGTCATCCGATCGTCAACAGTCATTGCTGCAAGCCGAAGTGGCGATCATTCGGCTTGAGTTTATCGTCTTCCAAAAGGCGTGCGCCGTGGGGACTACTGAACCCTGCCGCAGGGAGGGACTGTTTGCGGAAAATCCCCAGCAATGCACAGGGTAACTATGCCCTTTTGATCACGGACCTTGTAATGTCGCGCCATTGGCGCCGTTCAGATCACCGAAGCGGACACGCGGTCTTGCGCAAGGCCTGCGGGGCGACTAGCTTGCGCCTCCGCAAGTCGGCTGCGTGGCTCAGGTGATAGGCGCGGTCAGACCTGCGCATCCAGTCCGTTGCGCGGGTTGGCACCCGGCGCAGAATCATGCTGAGTCGGCGCTTGCAGCTGAAACCATAACCAGGAGGTCCTGAAGCGCCGCGAAGGTTGCGCCGGGAGAATGCATGACGGTTCAGATTGATATCGGAGAGATGTCGGGCGGTCGCCGTGCCCTCATGGATCTGGAGGAGCTGCTGGCGACGCGTTTGCTGGTTCAGGGCAATTCCGGCTCGGGCAAATCGCATCTTTTGCGCCGTCTTCTGGAGCAGTCGGCAAGCTGGGTGCAGCAGGCGATTATCGATCCGGAAGGGGACTTCGTGTCTCTGGCCGACAAGTATGGCCACGTGGTTGTAGACGCCGTCGGCACCGAAAAGGATCTGGAGATGATTGCCGGGCGTGTGCGCCAGCACCGTGTGTCGGTCATTCTCAATCTGGAAGGTCTTGATGCCGACCGCCAGATGAAGGCGGCAGCCACTTTTCTCGACGGGCTGTTCGATGCGGACAGGGAATTCTGGTACCCGATGCTGGTGGTGGTCGACGAGGCGCAGCTGTTTGCCCCTGCTGCTGCCGGTGAGGTCACAGAAGAGGCGCGCCGCCGGTCGCTCGGAGCCATGACCAACCTCATGTGCCGGGGCCGAAAGCGCGGACTGGCCGGTGTGATCGCGACCCAGCGTCTGGCAAAGCTTGCCAAGAACGTGGCCGCGGAAGCCTCCAACTTTCTGATGGGCCGGACCTTTCTCGATATCGACATGGCCCGGGCTGCCGATCTGCTCGGCATGGAGCGGCGGCAGGCCGAGAGTTTCCGCAACCTGGACCGGGGGCACTTCATCGCGCTAGGGCCCGCCATGTCGCGGCGCCCGATCCCGGTCAAGATCGGTCCGGTCGAGACGGCAGGCCGGGGCGGCAGCCCCAAGCTGATGCCCTTGCCGGAGCAACCGGCCGCGGACGCCAAGGATCTGATTTTTACACGCGCGCCCGGCGAACTGCCCGTGCGCCCCAGAAAGCCCGAACCCGTCATCTCCACCGGCGACGTTCTGAGCCAGCTTTCAAGCGCTGAAAAGGCCGCTGAAGATGCAATAGAACCGGCGGCGACTCTGCTCGATTTTGGCGAGCGTGAGGAAACGATCGCAAAGATCATTGCCGAAATCCTCGATGAGGAGGAGGCTGCGTTCCAGCCGATTGCCACCCTCTACCAGGATTTTCAGGTGCGCTGCCGTATCGCCAAATTGCCGGGCGGGACGCCGGATCTTCAGGTGTTCCGGGAAAAGCTCTCCGTTGCCCGGGCTGGGGTCGACCGGCAAGATGTTGATGACGGCGCGTGGCAGCAGGCCGAGCTGATTGCCTCAGAACTGCCCGAGGACATGCGCGGTGTCTATCTGCTCCTGGCAAAGGCTGCGCTCGCCAAGGCGCCATGTCCGGGCAATATCGAGATTGCCACCGCTTACGGCACCCGGTCGCCGGGCCGCGCACGCTGGCTTTTGAGCCATATGGAAGAACGCGGGTTTCTCGTCTGTGCCACAGACTTGCGGGGCAACCGGATCGTCACCCTCACGGATCTGGGCTGGCAGACAGCTCCGGGAGACGAGGCAGCCCTCCCGGCGGCCTAGAGATATTAACGGTTAGGATGAGCCTGCCGGAGTTTTTTCCCTGAGCGGGCTCCATGGCTGTTTTAGCAAGCGTTCCAACATGGCGGTTGGTATTACAGGAGACCGCTGCATATTGCTGGTCTGTGCAGCTGAACACGCCACTTCTGTGCATTATCATCTGTTTGGGATGGAGATGAAG
>NZ_SMMF01000927.1:0-67444 GCF_009711355.1 Roseibium sp. RKSG952
TGTGTTGCACTTCGCGCTTGAATTCACTGTGGCGGGCCTTGAGGCGGCTTGTTGGCCGTCCCATTCTTGCCTTCTGTTGCGTGGTACAAGAAAAACGGAAGCGCATCTGAACCTGTTCTTGCGGGGGTATTCATGTTTCGTTCAGCGACTGGCTGTTACCTGTCGTCCAAGTTGAAAACACCCGTCGGGAAGAGCCTCGTGAAACAGTTGATACCCTCGCTTGTCATTGCCCTGTTGTTGACCGCACCGGCGAATGCGGCCTGTTTGTCGCAATCCGAGGCGCGCCAGGCAGTGGCCAGCGGGCAGGCCAGATCCCTCGGCTCGGTGCAGCGGCAGGCGGGCGGAGAGATTGTCAAGGCGCAGCTTTGCCGCGAAGGCGGGCGCTATGTCTATCGTCTGCAGGTTCTGCAAGGCGGCAAGGTGACGACCAAGGTCGTCAACGCCAGCCGCTGACCGGGGAGGGGAGCCATGCGCATTCTTGTTGTTGAAGATGATGCCGATCTGAACCGTCAGCTGGTGAGCGCGCTGACCGAGGCCGGTTATGCGGTCGACAGCGCCACCGATGGCGAGGAAGGCCACTTTCTGGGCGACACCGAACCCTATGACGCGGTGGTGCTCGACCTCGGGCTGCCCTCGCTCGACGGGTTGTCGGTTCTGGAAAACTGGCGCCGCGACGGGCGCACCATGCCGGTGCTTATTCTGACGGCGCGCGACCGCTGGTCGGACAAGGTTGCTGGCATTGATGCGGGCGCTGACGACTATGTTGCAAAGCCGTTTCACATGGAAGAGGTTCTGGCGCGGGTGCGGGCGCTGGTGCGCCGCGCCGCGGGTCACGCCTCCAACGAACTCACATGTGGTCCGGTCCGTCTGGACTTGCGGTCCGGACGCGTCACGGTTGACGGCGCGTCGATCAAGCTGACCTCGCACGAGTACCGGCTTCTGTCCTATCTGATGCACCATCAGGGCAAGGTGATTTCGCGCACGGAACTGACCGAGCACCTGTATGATCAGGATTTCGACCGCGATTCCAATACGGTCGAAGTGTTTGTCGGCCGGCTGCGCAAGAAGATCGGGTCCAGCCTGATCGAGACCATCCGTGGGCTCGGCTACCGTTTGGGAGCCCCCGGTGGCGAGTGAAGCAATCGAAACACTGGCAGGCAGGCGGCGCAAGCCGAAACGTCAGCGCTCGCTTGCCGGACGGCTCGTGCTGGTGGCGGCGGTCTGGTCGGCCCTTGCGCTCGCAATCGGCGGCGTGTTTGTGGTGTCTCTGCACAATGCGGCGGGTGAACGCGCATTTGACGCCCAGCTTGATGTGCATCTGAAGTCAATCCTGGCGGAAATGCTGCCCGATGCGGTGGTCCAGCTGCGCAACAAGGCGCCGGAGATCAAGCCGCCCCGCAGCCTGGGAGAACCCCGGTTCTCGTTGCCGCTGTCCGGATGGTACTGGACGGTCCGCAAGGCGGGTGACGATGACGTGCTGTTTTCCTCGCCCTCGCTGGTCGGCGATCCCCTGAATGTGCCCGAACTCGGCACCGCGATTTCCAGGGCATCTTATGCGACCGGTCCGGGCGGGCGCGAAATCCGGGTGTTGCAGCGGCGGATCGAGTATGACGGCCATACCTATATCATCGCAGTCGCGGCGGCGGCTTCCGATTTCCGCAAGGGCGTCAACGAATTTGCCCGCTCCGTCGCCCTGACGCTGCTGATCATCGGCATTGCGCTGGTCGGAGCGATTTTCCTTCAGGTCAAGGTGGGGTTGAGACCTTTGGTGCGGTTGCGTGAATCGCTGTCGGCTGTGCGCGAAGGCAAGGCCGACCGGATTGACGAGGACCTCCCGAGCGAAATCGCACCTCTGGCAATCGAACTCAATGCCCTGATCGTCTCCAATCACGAGATCGTCGAGCGGGCCCGCACCCATGTCGGCAATCTGGCGCATGGCCTGAAAACTCCGCTCAGCGTGATTGCAAACGAGGCGGCATCCTCCAAGGGACCGTTTGCCGACAAGGTGGCCGAACAGGCCAAAATCATGTCCACACAAATCCAGCATCATCTGGAGCGCGCCCGCATGGCCGCGCAGCGCCGGGTGATCGGGGTTGCAACAGAGGTTGAGCCTGCGCTGGACCGCCTGGAACGGGCGATGGTCAAGATCCATGGGCGCCGTCTTGAAAGCATGACCTCGACATATGCCGAAGGGTTGAAGTTTCGCGGCGAAAAGCAGGACCTTGAAGAAATGGCGGGGAACCTGCTCGACAATGCCTGCAAGTGGGCCGGATCACGGGTGGCTGTCACAGTGCGCCCGGTCGCGGAGGCAGCCCCTGCGCGGGCGATGTTCGAGTTGATCGTTGAGGATGACGGTCCGGGCCTCAGCGAAGACGAATGCAAGGAGGCGGTCAAGCGGGGGCGCCGGCTGGACGAGACCGTGCCCGGCACCGGGCTGGGACTGTCCATCGTTGCCGATCTGGCAGCCCTTTACGGTGGCGATCTGACACTGGGGCGGTCGAAGCTCGGAGGACTAAAGGCCCGGCTGGTGTTGCCGCTTTTGTGAATACAGCATCATTTCCACTGGAGTAAGCTTCGCAAAAGCGATTAAAACTACCCTAGGGACAGGTTGGGTTCGGCGTTTCGGATGCCGGAGTTGTCCGATTTTTGGCGCAGTTCGGCCATAAAGTGCCTGTAGTCGAAATATGGGTGCTGATTCGATTGGGAATCGGCAAGCGTTACGGGGATTTGAATGACATTGCGCGCTGCCGTATCCGCGATTTTGCTTGCTACCGGTCTTTCCGGATGCGGTGCCTTGAGTGCGTCTCAGGGGACGGGCAACAGCTGGGATACGTCTTTTGGCGCCTCGCGCGCCACGGTCGCTGATGACGAGGCGAGCACTGCCATTGCGGTTTTGGTCACAAACGAATTCGGCCAGGCGCTGGATCCCAGTGACCGGAAAGCGGCTGCTGAAGCTCAAAAGCGTGCCTTGCGCGCGCGCGGGACGGGTGCGTCCGTTGCCTGGCAGAACGGTCAGACCGGCCGTAGCGGACAGGTCAGGCCGGGGCCGCTCTATCAGGTCAACGACACAGCCTGCCGTGAGTTCACCCACGAGATGGTCCTCAACGGCCGTGTCTTGACGTCACGCGGAACTGCGTGCCGGGAAGTCAACGGAACCTGGCAAACGATCAGCTGACTGTTCGTCTGGTCTCCAATGAGCTGGCTACAAGGCGCGCTCCGCCGGGGCCGTTCCGGTGTTTCCGGGGCGGTTCATTGGTCTTTCCCACATTATTCGCCGTATTTGTCCCTTGCGCTTCCTCCACTCTCAATATTTGTTAAAGCCTCAAGGCTAGTTTTGCCGGACTGACCCTATTGAAGCCGAAGCGCCTATGGCTACGACAGACTTGGTTTTCCAGAAGATCCGGGCATATTTGCAAGACCTGAGCCCGCAGGCGCTGGAAACGCTCGTCCGGAATCTCGGCGGGGCAAAGGCCCCTGGAGCGCCGGACGCAAATGCTGAAGTCATATTGGCGATTGCAACAGACCTCCTGCGCAAGTCGGGACACGGGAAGGCCGGCGGACTGGATGCCCGGGGTTGGACCGAGAGGTTAAAGCGAGCCTTTTTTGCCCCGCTTGACGGCTTTCTGATTGATGAGGAATTGCCGAACAAACAGGAAGGACGGATCTTCCGGCCCACATTGGACCGGATCTGGATCTGGCTGGAACGTGGAGACCTGGCGGACGGCATCGCACGAGGGATTGCGGAAGCGCAGCGCGGTGCAAATGACGGCCGGGTTGCCGATCTTGCCGGATCGTTGCGGCGGCGCAGTGTTGGCGTGATGGGCGCAGCGCTTCACAATGCCCGCGACGCGGGCCGTGACCGGCGCCGTCTTTCCCTTGAAATGGGCGGCGAACGCGGGCTTGCCGAGTTGCGCGATGTTCATCGGGTGTTCGAGGCCGAACAGTGGCTGGCACCATTTCTGAGCCGGGTTCCGCTGCAACTTGATGACAATCAGTTTCGCCGTGATCCGGCGGTCCTGAAGCTGGTCCGCAAGGTTGGCGGTGTGTTTCCGGGGCACGTACCGGTCATGGCGGCAGCCTTTCTGGACCGGGCCGAGGTCAAGTCCTCGATGTGCAGCTTTGCGGCCCGGCTTGCCGAAAGTGATGATCCGAAAGTGATCGAGGGATCGAAATACGCGCCGTTTGTCGACGTTGTCCTGAGTGAAGCCGAACGTCTCAATGCGGTGGCCGTACAGCACCGGACGGGCAACCCGGACCCGGTCGTCTTTTCTCAGGCTGTCGCCGATTATCAGCGGCTGGTTCAAGGGGTGGAGCGCGAGCTTGATCTGACGATGACCGCCCGCTGGCGCAAGCGTCTGTCGGCGACCAAACGCGCGGTTTCGGAAGTGCTGGAGCGTGAATTGCATTATGCCCACGGGGCGGTGCGCCGGGCGTTGCAGGTGCCGAAACCGGGCCCGGATGGCGCTCTGCAACAGGATCAGGCCAGTATCGAAGAAGCCGTGCGTGCCGTGCGGGTTGTCTCGCTTGCGCGCCGCGCGACTGAAACTCTTGCGGTCAATGATATCGGGGCGCGTACCCGCCAGACGGTTGAACAGACGCTGGAATTCATGACCCAGTCGCTGTTTGCAAACCTGGCAAAAGTCACAGGGGATCAACAGCGCGCGCAGCTCGCCGCGGTCGATGTCGCGATCACGCTTTGCACGATCTACTACGGGAAAGACTACGGGGCGCAGCTCAAGCGCCGCCGCCAGAGCGCCCTGGCCTCGAAACCAGAGGACGGAGGCGAGAAGGCCTCGAAGGATGCGCTTCGGGCCGCACCGCCCCGCGGCAAGGCCGGCGGGCCGGACACAATGGCTTGAGGGTGCTTGTCGAGTGTGTTTTTGCCCGCCCGGTGGCATGCGGTTGTGGACAAGGGTTAAGCATGTGTTTGGCGCGACGGCAGGTCACATCAGGCTCTGCTTGCAATTGACGTTCGACCACTGTCTATAGTGCTCCCATGATACTGTGGATTTTGATAGCTGCCATGACGGCGGCCGCCGCTCTTTGCGTGCTTGTTCCGCTCGCGAAAACGAAGCCTGCTGTGGATGAAACCGCGCCGGGTGCAGCCGATGAAGCGGTTTACCGCCAGCAGCTTGAGGAAATCGAGCGGGATCTGGACCGGGGCTTGATCGAGGCGTCTGCAGCGGAAGCGGCGCGAACCGAAATTGCCCGGCGGCTCCTGGCAGCCCATGACCGGGCCGATACGGGATCGACCGGAACCCGTTCGCCATTTGGCATGCGTGCGGCGCAGGTGACGGCGATGGTGGCGCTGCCGGTATTCGCACTTGGGACATATCTTTATCTGGGCGCGCCTGACTTGCCCGATCAACCCTTGGCCGCCCGGATGACAGTGCCGGCAGAAGACCAGTCGGTGGACGTGCTGGTTGCCCGTGTCGAAAAACATCTGGCCGAAAACCCGCAGGACGGGCAGGGCTGGGCAGTGGTTGCGCCGGTTTACATGCAAATCGGCAAACCGCAGCAGGCAGCCCAAGCCTATGCCAATGCGATCCGGCTCCTTGGCGCCACCCCGCAATGGGAAACCGATCTGGGCGAGGCTTTGACGATCGCCAATGACGGGATCGTCAGTGCGTCCGCGCGCGAAGCCTTTGAAAGAGCGGTGAAACTTGCCCCGGATGCCGTCAAGCCGCGCTATTTCCTTGCGCTGGCCTATGGTCAGGAAGGCAAGACCGGCGAGGCCATTGCGGCTTGGCAGGACCTGTTGAAAGGCGCCAATCCCCAGGAAGCCTGGGTTCCCTCGGCCATTGCGTCACTGGAGCGGCTTGGTGGTGAGGTGCCGGAGCTGGCGGAAGCGCCGCGCGGGCCAGATCAGGACCAGGTTGCCGCAGCCTCCCAAATGCAGGCGGATGACCGCCAGCAGATGATAGCGGGCATGGTTTCCGGACTGGCCGAGCGGCTGGAAACGGAGGGCGGCAGCGTTCAGGAATGGGCGCAGTTGATGCGCGCCTACATGGTTCTGGGGCAGGACGACAAGGCCGCACAGGCTCTTGCCATGGCGCAGGCAGCTTTCGAGGGCGATAGCGGGGCCCTGACCGCCATCAATGACGCTGCGCGGCAAAATGGCGTTATTGCGCCAAACTAAGATCGTGATTTACGCTAGTGTACAAACGGGCTGAGGCCCGTGACGTGAGGGACGGACGCGCAAGATGACGCGAAAACAAAGGCGATTGACACTGATCGGCTCGGCTGGAGCCGTGCTCGCGGTTGCTCTGGGGCTCATTCTGTTTGCCCTGAACGACCAGATCGTGTTTTTCCAAAGCCCCACCGACATCACCGAAAAGGGCGTTCCGGCCGGGCAAAGGATCCGGCTCGGCGGGCTTGTCGAGGAAGGCACAGTGGTACGCTCCGGCAATGCCGAGGTGTTTTTCAAGGTAACGGATACGGTCAATGCGATTCCGGTGACCTATATCGGTATCTTGCCGGACCTGTTCCGCGAGGGGCAGGGGGTTGTCACGGAAGGGATCGTCGGACCGGACGGCGTTTTCGTGGCTGATTCGGTGCTTGCGAAGCATGACGAAAACTACGTGCCCAAGGAAGTCGCCGAAGCCCTGAAACAACAGGGCCACTGGCAGGGCGAAGACTGACGCGTTGAGCATGTCCTGACGGATTTGGATGCGGGCCGGCATGGCTGGATACCCGTCCCGGTGCTCAGGGCAAAAAACGTGGTGGGAGAGGAAACGGAACACCGGCATGATCGTTGAACTTGGACATTTTGCGCTCGTCCTGGCCTTCGCGCTGGCACTTGTGCAGTCGACCATACCGCTTTGGGGCGCGATCAAGGAGGATCAGCGGCTGATGGCGGTCGCCTCTCCGGTGGCCATGTCCATGTTCTTGTTGGTGCTGCTGTCCTTCACCGCGCTGACAATTGCCTATGTGACCTCCGATTTTTCGGTTCAGAACGTCTGGGAGAATTCACACTCGGCCAAGCCGCTCCTGTTCAAGATCACCGGCGTCTGGGGCAATCATGAAGGGTCGCTGCTGCTCTGGGTTCTGATTCTCGTGTTTTTTGCTGCCCTTGTGGCGGCCTTCGGCTCGAACATGCCGGCCTCCCTGCGTGCGGCGACACTCGCTGTTCAGGGCTGGATCAGTGCCGGTTTCCTGCTGTTCATGCTGGCGACCTCGAACCCGTTCAATCGCATCCTCAACGCCCCGATCGAGGGCAATGATCTCAATCCGATCCTTCAGGACATCGGCCTCGCGATCCATCCGCCATTGCTTTATGTCGGCTATGTCGGGTTTTCGATCACCTTCTCCTTTGCCGTTGCGGCGTTGATCCTCGGGCGGATCGATGCGGCCTGGGCCCGCTGGGTGCGGCCCTGGACGCTGCTCGCCTGGGCCTTCCTGACACTCGGCATCGCCATGGGCTCCTATTGGGCCTATTACGAACTCGGCTGGGGCGGCTGGTGGTTCTGGGACCCGGTCGAAAACGCCTCCTTCATGCCGTGGCTGGCCGGGACCGCGTTGCTGCATTCCGCGATCGTCATGGAAAAGCGTGATGCGCTGAAGGTCTGGACCGTGCTTCTGGCGATCTTCACCTTCTCGTTGTCGCTGCTCGGCACGTTCCTCGTACGCTCCGGTGTCCTGACCAGTGTTCATGCCTTCGCGACCGATCCGGCGCGTGGTGTGTTCATTCTTGTGCTTCTGTGCCTGTTTATTGGCGGGTCGTTGTCGCTTTATGCCTGGCGCGCGCCACTGCTCAAGCAGGGCGGTTTATTTGCCCCGATCAGCCGGGAGGGGGCGTTGGTTCTCAACAACCTGTTCCTGTCTGCTGCGACGGCCGCGGTTCTGGTAGGCACGCTTTACCCGCTGGCACTTGATGCCGTCACGGGTGAGAAGATTTCCGTCGGAGCTCCCTTCTTCAACCTCACCTTCGGGCCATTGATGGTGCCGCTGTTGATGGCGGTTCCGTTCGGACCGGTGCTGGCATGGAAACGCGGTGACCTTCTGGCGGCGAGCCAGCGGCTTTATGCTGCGTTCGGCTTTGCCATTCTGGCAGCGTTGTTCACCTTCTGGCTTTGGGGCATGGACCGGGTTATGGCGCCGCTTGGTGTCGGCCTTGCGATCTGGGTCATGGCCGGGTCGATCTGCGAAATCTGGACCCGGGTCCGGCCACGCGAGATTGGTCTCCGGCGCGCCCTGTCGCGCCTTGCCGGATTGCCCGGATCGGCCTGGGGCACGGCGGTTGCGCATTTCGGCGTCGGCGTGACGGTGCTCGGGATTGTGACGGCCTCCGCCTTTCAGGTGGAGCACATCAAGACCATGAAGCCGGGCGACACGGTCAATGTCTCGGGTTATGCGGTCACTTTTGATGGTGCCGCACCGCGTCAGGGGCCGAACTATATCGAGGATGTCGGCCATTTCACGGTGCGCCAGGGCGGTGTCGTGATTGCCGAGATGGAGCCCTCCAAGCGGCTCTACACGGCCCGGCAGATGCCGACCACCGAAGCGGGCATCCACACGATCGGGTTCTCGCAGATCTACCTGTCGATGGGTGAGGGGCACTCGGATGGTTCCATTGATGTGCGGGTCTATTTCAAGCCATTGATCACACTGATCTGGATCGGCTGCGTGATCATGGCGCTCGGCGCGGTGTTCTCGATGGCGGACCGGCGGTTGCGGGTCGGTGCACCGAAACCGTCGGCCCGGCGCAAGGCGCCGACCCAGGTTCCGGCTGCGGAGTAGTGTGATGATCAAGCGTCTTGTGGTTGCCTGCTTGCTGGTCCTGTCTACCCTCTCAGCGCCAGCCCTCGCCATTGCGCCGGATGAGGTGCTGGACGATCCGGCCCTCGAACAACGCGCCCGCGACCTGTCCGCAGAACTGCGCTGCATGGTGTGTCAAAACCAGTCGATTGACGACAGTGACGCGCCGCTTGCCAAGGATCTGCGCGTACTCGTGCGCGAGCGGCTTCTGGAAGGCGATACCAATCAGCAGGTGATCGATTACCTGGTGTCGCGTTATGGCGAGTTCGTCTTGCTGAAGCCCCGGTTCGGGGCCCACACGCTTCTCCTTTGGGCGGCCGCTCCGTTGGCGTTGATTGCGGGTATCACCGCGATTTTCTTTGCCTTGCGCCGCCGGAATGCATCCGGAGCCGGGGTGGCTCCCGGAACGGTGCCTCTGACAAAAGACGAGCAGGACCGTCTTGACATTTTGCTCTCGGAGAAATCCGACACCCGTTAAACGGTGTGTTCACGCGGTCTACAGTCCGGCGTGATTTGCATGACATCTTCTGAGGCTTATCTCTGTCATTCGGGTTATGAGAAAGGCAGGGAGATTTCTGATGGCAACACGTCCGCTGAAGCTGGAGTTTGAAGGCGCGCGTGGCGCGCATCTTGCGGCAAGGCTTGATCTGCCTGCCGGGCCGGTCCGGGCATTTGCCCTGTTCGCCCATTGCTTTACCTGTTCCAAGGACATTGCCGCCGCGCGGCATGTCGCCGGGGCTCTCAGCCGGGAGGGCATTGCGGTTCTGCGCTTCGACTTCACCGGCCTTGGGGGCAGCGGCGGCGATTTTGCTTCGACCAATTTCTCCTCCAACGTGGAAGACCTGAAGCTTGCCGCCGATTATCTGCGCCAGAACTTCGAGGCTCCACAGCTTCTGATCGGACACTCGCTGGGCGGAGCCGCAGTATTGGCGGTTGCCGGAGACATTCCGGAAGTGCGCGCTGTCGCCACGATCGGGGCGCCGTCGGACGCCGGCCATGTCATCCATAATTTCCATGGGTCACTGGACGAGATCCGGGAGGCGGGTGAGAGCAAGGTTGACCTCGGCGGGCGCAGTTTCACCATTCGCAAGGAATTCGTCGACGATCTGGAGGCGCAAACCGTCCGGCGTAAGGTCGCGGAGATGAAGCGGGCATTGCTTGTGCTGCATGCACCACTCGATGAAACCGTTGGGGTTGAAAACGCGACCGATATCTTCCTCGCTGCAAGGCACCCGAAGAGTTTCATCTCGCTGGACAAGGCCGATCATCTTCTGACGCGTGAGGAAGATGCTGCCTATGCCGCACGGGTGATCGCTGCCTGGGCAAGCGGCTATCTGGTCGAGAGCCGGCAGCTGGAAACAACAGAAGTGGCCGATGGCGTCGAGGTTGCGGAAACCGGACTGGGCAAGTTTCAGTCCATGGTTGCGGTGGGCCATCACCGGTTGATTGCCGATGAACCCGCGAGCTACGGCGGTTTTGACAGCGGCCCGTCACCCTATGACTATTTGTCGGCGGCACTGGCGGCCTGCACCGTTATGACACTGCGCATGTATGCGGATCGAAAGGGTGTCACTGTTGACCGGATCAAGACGCGCGTTCTTCACGGCAAGGTGCATGCCGCCGACTGTGAGGACTGCAGTGCGCAGATGCAGGCGCGCAGCGGCAAGGTCGATCGGTTCGAGCGGCTGATCACGCTCGATGGCGACTTGGACCAAGTGACGCGGGCGCGGATGCTGGAGATCGCGGACAAGTGTCCGGTTCATCGGACACTGGAGGCCGGTGCTGCGGTCGTGACCAAAGTGTTGGAAAAATGAATGCGGCAGCACGCACTTCCCTTGGCCGGGCTGTTGGCGGCGGGAGGCGGCCGGGCTCGTTCAAACGCTCCCGGCCAGCATTGCAGGATAGAGCTTTCCACATTACCTGATCATTGAGGCCTTGTTAAAAATCCCGTCTTGGCCTTTGCATGAAACTGGGTGCAGCGAGGCTTCACGATCCAATAAATCGGAGGTTTTGAAGTGCCCGTAGTGCCGTTCCAAACAAAGCCCGCCTTTTATCATGACCGACTATCCGATTTTGTATTCGTTTCGCCGCTGTCCCTATGCCATGCGCGCCAGGCTTGCCATTCTCGTGACGGGTATCGAGGTGGAATTGCGCGAGGTGGTTTTGAAAGACAAGGCTCCGGCCTTTCTGGTTGCATCTCCGACTGCAACTGTTCCGTGTCTCGTAAAGGAAAGCGGGCACGTCATTGACGAGAGCATCGACATTATGCTGTGGGCCCTGGAACAAGCCGACCCACAATTATGGCTTGTGCCGGAGCAGGGGAATTTGCAAGAGGTGCAGGACCTTATCCGTGCCAACGATGGCCCGTTCAAGTGCCATCTCGACCGCTATAAATATGATACGCGGTTCGAAGGCGCGGTGCGGACCGATGAGCGTGCCGCCGCCTCTGAATATTTGCGCAAGCTCGACCAAAAACTCGACGGCCGGCCGTGGTTGTTCGGAGCCCGGGCCTCGATTGCGGACTACGCGATCCTGCCCTTCGTGCGGCAGTTTGCCAACACCGACAGGGATTGGTTCGACGCGCAATCCTGGTCCCCTCTGAAACGCTGGCTGGCGGCGTTTGAAGGCTCAGATGCATTCCTTAGCGTGATGTCAAAATACAGGAAATGGAGCGCCGGGGATGTGCCCCTGATTTTCAAGGGTGACGTAGGGGTTTTTATTACAAAATATTAATGGTTCGGATAGAAGCCTGTAAGGCGCGAATCCTTAACTTCCTTAAAGAAAGCGGACATCTGCAATAAACAGATCCGCTCCTTAACATAAGAATGGATATACTAAGGAAAACGGGATGCAAGATCTTCAATCTCAGTCGGCGGCGAAAAAAACATCGGGACGCAGGAAGGCAGGCCTTCTGGCTGGCGTGATGGCTCTCGGCCTGGCTGGTGCACTGAGTACACAGACCTTGGTACCGAACCAGGAAGCCTTGGCAGATCCGGTCCGGGTTGATGCTCAGGCGCCGGCTGATTTCTCCGATGTGGTAAAGTCCGTCCAGCCGGCTGTCGTGTCCGTGCGCGTGAAGCAGGAAGTGCAGCCGCGCATGATGAATTATGGCGGCAAACAGGGCGGTGGTCTGGATGGCTTCTTTGGCGATCTGCCGGAAGGCCATCCGCTGGAGCGTTTCTTCCGCCAGTTCGGCGAAGAGGGGCAAGGAAAGCAGCAGGCGCCGAAACAGCAGCCGCGCCGTTACGGCATGTCCCAAGGGTCGGGCTTCTTTATCACAGATGACGGTTATGTGGTCACCAACCATCACGTCATCGACAAGGGAACCGAATTCACCGTCGTCACCGATGATGGCGAAGAATACGACGCCAAACTGATAGGCGCTGACCAACGGACCGATCTTGCTTTGCTCAAGGTCGATGCGGACGAGGAATTCACCTATGTGAAGTTCGCGGATGATGCGCCGGATGTTGGCCAATGGGTCGTTGCCATTGGCAATCCGTTTGGCCTTGGCGGCAGCGTCACCGCCGGAATAGTGTCAGCCCGTGGCCGTGATATCGGCGCAGGGCCTTATGATGACTTTATCCAGATCGATGCGCCGGTGAACCGCGGAAATTCGGGTGGTCCAGCCTTCAATATGCATGGCGAAGTGATTGGCGTGAACGCGGCCATTTTCTCGCCGTCAGGTGGCAACGTGGGCATTGCCTTTGCAATTCCCTCGTCGACTGCCAGCGACGTGATCATGAAGCTGAAGGACGGCGGTCAGGTCGTGCGCGGCTGGCTCGGCGTGCAGATTCAGCCGGTGACAGAGGATATTGCCGAAAGCATCGGTCTGGAAGACGCCGCGGGTGCAATCGTTGCCGAGCCGCAGGAAGGCAGCCCGGCCGAAAAGGCGGGCCTGAAGTCCGGCGACACGATCCTGAAAGTGGACGGCAATGCCATTGACGGTCCGCGTGACCTGTCGCGGATGATCGCGGCCTACAGCCCGGACACGGAGGTGGATCTAACCGTTTGGCGCGACGGTAAGGAAGAAGAAGTCGAGGTGACTCTCGGCAAGCTTCCTGGCGAGGGCCAGGTTGCAGCAGCGGGCGAAACGCAATCCGGTGAAACGACGTTGAAAGATCTCGGTCTCGCCATGACCACGGCCAAGCAGGCCGGCGTCGAGGGCGAAGGCGTGGTGATCACGGAAGTGGATCCGGACAGCGCCGCCGGGGAAAAGAGCTTGAACCCTGGAGACCGGATCCTTGAGGTCGCAGGTCAACAGGTCAAGACGCCAGCAGATGTGGTGGACGCAATTGCCAAGGCAGAAAAAGAAGGCCGCAAGGCCGTGCTGTTCCGGGTTGAAAGCAATCAGAACACGCGCTTTGTCGCATTGCCGATGAATATCGGTTAACGCCCGGGCCTCATCCACCCGACCCTACAGGACCGGGAACCCTCTGCCCCCCGTACCTCGGTCCTGTCGCGACTGCTGGCGGTGAACCTGCCTATCCTAGCGTTCACCGTCAGCAGCGTTTATTTCGAGGAAAATTATTGGTAATAGATAACTCATGTAACGGATATTATAGTCATGCTAAGAATTCTCATTATTGAAGACGATGCCAGCGCGGCTGCCTATATGGCCAAGGGATTGACCGAACTCGGCCATGTTGCCGACCAGGCGGCGGATGGTGAGCACGGTCTCGAACTCGCCCAAGCGAGTTCCTATGATGTATTGATCGTGGATCGGATGCTTCCGAAGCGGGATGGTCTGTCTGTGATCGAGACCTTGCGCAAATCGGGCGATCACACACCGGTTTTGATCCTGTCGGCATTGGGGCAGGTTGATGACCGGGTCAAGGGACTGAAATCCGGCGGTGATGATTATCTTCCGAAACCCTATGCGTTTACCGAGCTTCAGGCCCGGATCGAGGCCCTTGCGCGTCGGCCCAAGACCGGTGGCGAGGTCGAAACCACCTATAAGGTCGGTGACCTGACCCTTGACCGTTTGGCCCATAGCTGCAAACGCGGGGAAACCGAAATTCCGTTGCAACCACGTGAGTTCCGGCTGCTGGAGTATCTGATGCAGCACTCCGGCCGGGTGGTGACGCGCACCATGCTTCTGGAGAACGTATGGGAGTATCATTTCGATCCTCAGACGAACGTGATCGACGTTCACATCTCGCGCTTGCGCGGGAAGATCGACAAAGGGTTCGAAGCGCCGCTTCTGCACACGATCCGCGGCGCGGGATATACAATACGTGAACCGGCTCACTAGGGTTTCACGCACGACGGCCTTCAAGCTGTCCGTGCTTTACATCTCCGTCTTTACGGTCTTTTCCGCGTTCCTGCTGGCGTATATCTATCAGAACACGGAACAGCTGATGTCCTCGCAAATTACGCAGACAGTCGACGCGGAAATCGCGGGGCTGTCTGACGAATATGTGCGGGGAGGCATTCGTGCGCTTGTGGAAACGATCGACCGGCGCACCCGTCATCCAGATTCCAGCCTCTATCTTCTGACTGATTTTGCCGGCACCGCCTTTGCCGGCAACATCGCGGGCTTTCCCACCCAGATTCTCGACGAAAGCGAAAACGGCATCCGGCGGGTGAAATATTCGCGGCTGGGACCGGACGGCTCACAGGAGCGCGAAGCGCTTGTTCGCACCTTCGAGCTGCGTGGCGGGTTTCGGCTGCTTGTTGGCCGTGATCTGGGCGACGAGACCCAGTTTGCACAGCTGCTTGGCAGTGCCATGCGGCTGTGGCTTGTTGTTGTGGTCCTCATGGGGGGGGTGACCTGGGTCTTTGTCAACCGCCGGGTGATGAAGCGCATTGACGGGATTGCCGATACCAGCCAGACGATCATGCATGGCGACCTGTCCGGGCGGCTTCCTGTTGCGGGAAACAATGACGAGTTTGACCGCTTGGCGAACAATCTGAATGACATGCTGGAGCGCATTGAATTGCTCATGCATGGCATGAAGGATGTTACGGACAATATTGCCCATGACCTGAAAACGCCGCTGACGCGCATGCGCACACGTGTTGAAACCGCCTTGCACGACGGCCGCAACGAAGCGGAGTTGCGTGCGGCGCTGGAGACGACGCTTGAGGAATCCGACAATCTGCTCAGGATATTTGATGCCTTGTTGCGGATCGCCAGGGTCGAGGCAATGGCGCCGGATGCCGGAATGGGTCCGGTTGATCTGTCGAACCTGATCGAGCAGGTGGCAGAGCTGTATGAGCCGGTTCTGGAAGATGAAGGCGGCGTTTTGAAACGGGACGTCGGCCCGAATGTCAGGGCGGTGTGCAATGGCGATCTGATTACCCAGACTTTGGTCAATCTGATTGAAAACGCCCTGAAATACGGGCGTCCAAAAGACGGGGCTCTTCAAATCACCCTAAAGGCTGCAATTGAAGGCGACCGGGTCTATCTGAGCGTCGCGGACAATGGGCAGGGCATTCCGAAAGCACAAACGGAGCGGGTGACCGGCAAGTTCGTTCGTCTGGATGCCAGCCGGAGTGAACCCGGATATGGCCTTGGATTAAGTCTGGTGAGCGCGGTTGTACGCTTGCATGGGGGCCATCTTCTGCTTCAGGATGCGGCGCCCGGGCTGTGTGCCCGGATCGATCTGAAAAAGGCGCCGGACGAGCAGCCTGCAGGAGAGGGGCGTGAAAATGGGGGACAGCCAGAGCCTAAAACACCACGTACCTGAGGGACGGCAAGGCTTGGCTGTCGACATGCTGGCAAGCCGCCTCGACGTCCTGCCGAAGGCGGTCGACCCGGATCGTGGTGCTCTGTTTCTTTCCGATCTTTTTGAAGAAGACCCGGTCGGGGCAAGCGGAAGGCTTGCGGACTTGTGTGCGCAGGTGCCGGCTCTCAAGCCGTTTCTCACCGGCGTTTTCAGCGATACTCCTTATTTGCGTGACCTGGCGCTTGGCAGCCGTGAGCGCTTGTTCGACATCCTGACCGACGCACCGGAAACCCGGCTGCAGAGAGTGATTGAGACCGCACGGGAAACGCGGGCGCCATCTGAAGCCGAGCTGATGCGTGATCTGCGCTTGCTCAAGCAGGATCTGGCATTGACCCTTGGCCTTGCCGATATTGCCGGTGCGATCGACCTCGACTGTATCACCAAGTCTCTGGCCGATTTTGCCGATGCGGCCCTGACGGCAGCGATTCGGTTTTGTCTGTCTGAACTTGCCTCATGGGGAAAATTTGCACCCGATAACCCGGAGTGCCCGGAACTGAATTCAGGGTTCATTGTTCTGGCGATGGGCAAGCACGGCGCACGGGAACTGAATTACTCGTCCGATATCGATCTCATCATCCTCTACGATCCGGCAATTACCCCGGTCACGGGCTCGGCCGAAGCGCCGGTTGAGTTTGTGCGCATGACCCGGCGGCTGGTCAAGATCATGCAGGAACGCACCGCCGACGGATACATCTTCCGGACCGATTTGCGGCTGCGTCCAGATCCGGGCGCAACGCCTCTGGCCATGTCCGTGCCAGCCGCGCTGTCCTACTATGAGTCGCTTGGACAGAACTGGGAGCGCGCGGCGCTGATCAAGGCGCGTCCCTGCGCAGGCGATATCCCCGCAGGCCGGGCCTTCCTGAAGGAAATCGCACCCTTCATTTGGCGCAAGTATCTGGACTTTGCAGCCATTGCCGATGTGCAGTCGATCAAGCGCCAGATCCATATGCACAAAGGGCACGGCAAGATCGCGGTTGCCGGGCACAACGTGAAGCTTGGCCGGGGCGGCATCCGCGAAGTGGAGTTCTTCGTCCAGACCCAGCAACTGATCGCCGGCGGGCGCAACCCGGAGCTGCGCGGGCGGCGCACGCTGGACATGCTGGACGTGCTTCTCGACCACGGCTGGATCACCCAGCGCGTGCGGGACGACCTCCGTCAAGCCTATGTCTTCCTGCGCAATGTCGAGCATCGGATCCAGATGCTGAACGATGAGCAGACCCAGCTTCTTCCCAAGGACGAGAAGGGGCTGCTCAGGGTTGCCTACCTGTTGGGATTTGACGGTCTTGCGCCATTCGAGGAAGCGCTGGTTCATCATCTGAAACTGGTTCAGCGCCACTACGGCGAATTGTTCGAGGACGAGCCGGGCCTGTCTTCGGAGTTGGGCAATCTGGTCTTTACCGGTGATGACCACGATCCGGACACTCTGGAAACGCTGGCGCGGCTTGGTTACAAGCAACCTTCGGAGGCGGCGGGCATTATCAAGTCCTGGCACTATGGACGCTACGCGTCGGTACGCACGGCCCGATCGCGCGAGTGTCTGACCGAATTGCATCCGGTGCTGGTCGGCGCGCTTGCCGCAACAGACAACGCTGATGCCGCACTGCGCAGCTTTGACAGTTTCCTTGCCAAACTGCCAGCGGGAGTACAGCTGTTCACGCTGCTGCGGTCCAATCCCCAGTTGCTCAATCTTCTGGCGACTGTCATGGGGTCGGCTCCGCGCATGGCCGACACCGTGTCGCGTCGCGTTCATGTGCTCGACAGCGTTCTGGATCCGGCGTTTTTCGGGGCAATGCCAAGTGTCGGAGAATTCAGGCAGGGGTTGGACCGGACACTGGGCGAAGCCCGCTTTTATGAAGATGCTCTCGATCGCGCCCGGATCTTTACCCAGGAGCAGCAATTCCTGATCGGGCTCCGGCTGATCTCCGACACGCTCAGTGCGGACAAGGTTGGCTTTGCCCTGGCACGCCTTGCCGAAGTGGTTGTCGACCGCATTCTGACCCGCGTGATCGATCACGTTGGTGAGACACACGGGTTTGTCCCGGGCGGGGAAGTGGCCGTGCTCGCCATGGGAAAGCTGGGCGGGCGCGAAATGACCGCAGCTTCCGACCTCGACCTGATCCTACTTTATGAAGCCCCGACCGAAGTCAAGGAAAGCGATGGACGCCGGCCGCTTGCTGTCAGCCAGTATTTCACGCGGTTGACCCAGCGGCTCGTGGCGGCCTTGTCGGCGCCAACTGCGGAAGGGTGTCTCTATGAGGTCGATTTCAGATTGCGGCCCTCGGGAAATGCAGGACCGCTTGCGACCAACATTGCCGGGTTTGAAGCCTATCAGTGCTCGTCGGCCTGGGTCTGGGAGCATATGGCGCTCACACGGGCACGGGTCATCGCGTCCACTTCGACAGAGTTCAAGAACCGGATTGCGGCCATGATGGCGGACATTCTGTCTGCTCCACGCAAGTCCGGGCCGCTTGCCGATGACGTCCGCTCGATGCGGGCGCGCATCGAAAAGGAAAAGGGCACGAAAGAAATCTGGGACCTCAAGCAGGTTGCCGGAGGGCTGATCGATATCGAGTTTATCGCCCAGTTCTTTCAACTCGCCCATGCCAATGAGGCGCACGGCGTATTGAACCAATCGACGGAAACGGCACTTGAAAAGCTCAGAGACGCCGGGTTCCTGGCCAGCGGTGATGCCGATCTGCTTCTGAAGGCACTCGGATTGTACCAACGGTTGACACAGGTTCTGCGCATGGCGCTGTCCGGTCCCTTCAAGCCCGAAGACGCGCCACGGGGTGTTCTCGATCTGTTGACGCAGGCAGCCGGTGTACCGAATTTCCAGCATCTGGAACTGGAACTGGCCGAGACCCAGGCCGTGATCCGCAAGGCTTTCGTGCGGCTGGTTGGGCCGGTGGAAGCGGTGGAGCCGGGCAAGTAGGGCGCGCAATGGACCCTTTGAATTGACAGCCATTTGAGTTCTTTGTCTCCAGTTCCCCTTTCTCGATGCATCACGAGTTTGCCATGTCCTGTTTGTCCTCCGGTGCTGTCCGTGTTGCGGATCGATTGTGTGATATGCACTTGAAAGATGGCCGACGTCTCGCCTGGTCGGAGTGGGGCGCACCCGAAGGCACGCCGGTCCTTTTTGTAACGGGGGCCGGAATGTCCGGGTTTTTCGGCTTTGGGTTCGATGTCCTTGAACAGCATGGTTTGCGTCTTGTTGTGCCGGACCGCGCAAGCCTTGGGCGGTCGGACATGGATCCTTCGAAAACCCTTCTCTCGGTATCCCGGGACCTTGCTGAACTGTCCATGACACTCGGCTTCTCAAAACTTCCCGTGGTGGCGTTCTCGCAAGGCGCTCCGTTTGCTTTGGCTTTCGCATCACAGGGATATGCTTCATTCTTGGCGATCGTGTCGGGGCAGGACGAATTGAGCCACCCGGACGCAGTGGCACTGCTACCGGATGAGGTCCGGCAAATGGTATTGCAGGCAGAAAGAGATCCGAAAGGGTTTCTGGACGCAGTTGAGGGCTTTGCGAAGCCCGACGGGTTTTTCGAGATGATCCTCGCCATGTCGTCCGAAACGGATCGCGCCATCTACGGGGAGAAGGGCTTCGCAGCTGCCTACAGGCAAGCGTTGCGCGAGGGATTTGCGCAAGGTCCGAAGGGCTATGCGCGCGACACCCTGGCGGCATTTCGTCCCTGGCCGTTCCGGCTGGAACAGATCCAGTGCCCGGTCACACTCTGGTATGGTGCCGAAGACACAAGTCCGGTTCACTCACCTGATTTCGGTGCAGCTTTGGCACGGCGATTGCCCCGCGCCACACACAATCTGATACCGGGTTCGGGCAGCGCCTTGCTCTGGACCCACGCGGGGGAAATCCTGGAAAGCGTTGCGCAGGCGGGATCAATAGGATGATTGCCGCGCCTATACCAGCTCGGCTTCCGCCTTGCTGGCGTTCGGATTGGCCGGGAGGCTGAAGCTGACCCTTGTGCCGCTGCCGATCTCTGATTCGATGTCGAGCGTCCCGCCATGCAATTCGATCAGGGATCGAGCTATCGCAAGCCCCAGACCGGAGCCCTTGTGGGTCTTCGTGAACTGGTTTTCCACTTGCACAAAAGGCTGGGCGAGGCGTTTGATGTCGGCAGCGGCAATGCCGATCCCCGTGTCGGTGATGCAAAACCGGACGTGATCGCCATCAGCTGCCGCAGTAAGCGCAACAACACCATCTTCGGGCGTGAACTTGACCGCATTGGCCAGAAGGTTGAGCAGAACCTGCTTGAGCGAGCGCCGGTCGGCCAGGACCGTCAGATTGTCCTCGACCTCGTTGGTGATGGTGATCTTCTTCTCGGTGGCGGCTGTCGTGATGATCCGGGCCGCGTCGCGCGCGGCCTCGTCGACGGTGATTTCTTCCGGATCGATCGACAGGCGGCCGGCCTCGATCTTCGACATGTCGAGAATGTCGTTGATCACGTTGAGGAGATGGTTGCCGCTGTTGTAGATGTCCTTGCTGTATTCTGCATAACGCTCGGTACCCATCGGTCCGAACATCTCCTGGTTCATGATATCGGAAAAGCCGATGATCGCGTTGAGCGGCGTGCGCAGTTCATGCGAGATGTTGGCGAGGAATTCGGACTTTGCGCGGTTGGCGTTTTCCGCGTTGGTCTTTTCCTTTCCGTATTTGTGGGCCAGTTCGATCAGCTGCTGGGCCTGCATCTCGAGCGTCTCGCGCGACTGCTCCAGATCGGTGACCGTGGCCTTGAGCCGCTGCTCGCTGTCCATCAGACGTTCTTCATGCTGCTTGAGGGCGGTGATGTCGGTGCCGACCGACACGAAGCCGCCATCCTTGGTCCGCCTCTCCGAAATTTGCAGCCAGCGGCCATCTTCCAGTTGCGCCTCGTAGCTGCCGTCCGGATGCTCGCCGCGCTGGCTGATCTTGATCGGATTGGGGGCAAGTTCCGTGTTGGTCGCTGCTGCCATGACCTCCTTGTAGGGTGTTCCGGGTTTGACGGCATGGGGCGGCAGGTTGTGAAGCGCCTGATAGTTGGAATTGCAGATCACCAGCTCGTTGCGGACATTCCACAAGACGAAGGCCTCGGAGATGGTCTCGATCGCGTCACGCAGGCGCAGATCCGCCGTTCGGCTTTGTTCGGCAAGTTCGTGCTGTTCGGTGATGTCGATGCAGATCCCGATCAGGTGGGGCTCGCTGCGCCCGGGTTCGGACTGGAGTTCACCGCGTGCTCTCAGCCAGACCCAGTGCCCGTCCGCATGGCGCATCCGGAACATCTTGTCGACCGTGCCCTTGCCGCTGTCGAGCAAGTCCTCGGCGAGCCCGAACAGGTCAACATCT
Source organism: Roseibium sp. RKSG952 (assembly GCF_009711355.1). Taxonomy (NCBI): domain Bacteria; kingdom Pseudomonadati; phylum Pseudomonadota; class Alphaproteobacteria; order Hyphomicrobiales; family Stappiaceae; genus Roseibium; species Roseibium sp. RKSG952. Next base: position 20,830 of record NZ_SMMF01000927.1, read on the forward strand.
TCCGGATGGGTCATGCCCGACACTTCCGAAAAGCTCAGGATGTCGTCCTGCGGCGTATGGCCCAGCATCTCGTAGAGCGAGGATGACCAGAAGATCCGGCCGCGCGACAGATCCCAGTCAAACAGGCCGCAGCGCCCGTGATTGAGGGCGGTGTCTATGCGGGCGCGGGTCGCGACATACATCTCGTCCGCCTGTTCGGCGCGCGTGGCCTGTGCAAAAAAGGCATAGACCAGCACAAGAAGCACCGTCGCCGTGCCGACGAACAGCGTGACGTTTGCCGAGACATCGGAGCGCCAGACTTCAAACGCGTCTGATTGCGGCTGGACGATTGCGACCATGCCGAGACTGTCGGCGGACAGATGCCGGGCGGCGGCAAAGGAGTCGACCGGTTCCTGGCCCGGTGTGAAGTCGGCCTTGACCAGCATGACGCCTGCGCGCGCGCCAAAGACGGTGAGCGGCTGGGTGGGGCCGAGAAGGCCGTCGAGCGTGCGGTTGTCGAGATCGGGTCTGGCGGGCGCGCTGGCAATGATCTTGCCCGAGGGATCGCTGATCAGGACAATCCGGCCATGATTGGTTGCACCCGACGGCAGGCTGTTTGCGAGCGCCCGCTGCAGGGCGGATCGAAAGCCAAGTTCCGGCAATTCGTCGGCTTCTGACGACAGTTGCGCGGCAATCAGGGATGCGGACAGGTCAATTTCGTTGCGCACCTGCCGCTCCAGAGTGTCTCGCTCGTAGGAGAGGTCGATCACGCGAAAGACGGCAAGGCTTGCCACGAAAACCAGGCACAGGGCAGGGATGATCCGGCGCATCAGCGGTTCGGATCGCAACAGGCGTTGATAGGTCGGTTCGGCCAATAGCCGCAAATGGCCAGTCAGGGTGCTCTCGCCGGATTTCTTGACTTTACGCCGTTTGCCGCGCCGTGACGACGCGCTGCCGGCAAATGCCCGCGCCATTGATCCTGTGCCCCGTTTCAATGTCCCCACCGGGCGATGGTGCCCGAATCAGTTTCATTTGAGTCCACGAGGCCGATTTTGTCCAGAGCGCGGAGAGAAAAAAATGGTTAACAGATCAAGCACTTCTCTGTTTTCGTGTTAACCTTCTCCAGTATTTTCAACTATTGTAGGCAGCGGTCGACGATATCTCTCGTATCTCTTGACAGTTGAGCTTCTGAAGAAATTCTCAAAAGTTCTTGATTGGCCAATGCTGCAAGTCCGGATTCAAAAATTCTCCACGAGCGGAAGCTTGTCAAAAGTCGCGATGCAATCTGCGGGTTGTTCTTGTCGGTTTCCAAAACCGTGTCGGCGACAAACCGGAAACCGCGCCCGCTTTCATGTGCAAACTGCACCAGATTGGCGCTGGCAAAGGACTGGACCAGAGCCCGCAACCGGTTCGGGTTCGTGCGGTCGAACAGGGAGTGCTTGGTCAGGGCCATGATCCGGTCGAATGCCTCGTCAGCGGGAGCGGTTGCCTGGACCATGAACCACTTGTCGAGTGCGAGCGACGTGTCCCTGTAGCGGTCCAGATAGGCGGCAAGTGCGTCATCCATGCCGGCATGCTGACCATGGACCAGTGTTGTGAGTGCCGCGATCCGGTCGGTCATGTTGGTGGCGGTGTCGTAGCGCTGACGCACGAGGTCCGAGGTGCCGGGTTTGTCCGACAGCCCGAGGAACGAGAGGGCCCGGTTCGCCAGCGCGCGGATCCCGGCCGCCTCTGCATCCGGCGAAAACGGCTTGTCCTGCGACATTTGGCTGGCATCGGTCAGGGCTGTGTGATGCCGGGCCGCAAAAGCACTGCGGAACGTCTGCCTGGCCGTGTGGATCGCTTGCGGATTGACATCCTTCGCGATGTCGCGGGCAAGGTCACCGACCCCGGGCAAATCCAGCGCCTGTGCGCGAAGGGCAGCATCCAGTGTTTCGTCGCTCAAGATCCCTGCCAGCATATCAAGCAGGGCCGCGTCGGGCTCAAGCTTGGTCCCGTGATTGGCCAACCCGGTCAGGCGGACCAGTTCGCGGGTAACGAGGGTTTGGCTCGCCTGCCAGCGGTTGAAGGCATCGCTGTCATGGCGCGCGAGAAAAAGGAGGTCCTCCGCAATTTGATCGAAATCCAGCCGGACAGGCGCTGAGAAACCGCGCAACAGGGACAGGACAGGGCGCTTTGAAATACCTGAAAAGGTAATGCTCGTGGAGGCCTCGTCGAGTATCAGGACGTCGCCGGATGGGCCGTCAACTTGCCGGGTGCTGCTCGAATGACCGGGCTCGATATCCTTGCCGTCCTCGCCGATCAGGCCGAAACGGACGGGAATGACTTGCGGCTCGGCGGAGGGTTGGCCCGGAAGCGGAGGGATCGACTGGGACAGGGTCAGCGTCAATTCCCGTGCATCGGCATCGTAGCTGCTTTCGACCTTGACCACCGGCGTGCCCGCCTGCTCGTACCAGAGTGCGAATTGGCCAAGATCGGTTTCCGCCGCTTCGCTGAAGCAGGCCAGAAACGCTTCAATGGTGGTCGCTTCGCCGTCATGACGCTTGAAATAAAGGTCCATGCCTTTCCGAAAGCCGTCTGCGCCGAGCAGCGTCTTGAGCATCCGGACCACTTCGGCGCCTTTCTCGTAGACGGTCGCGGTATAGAAATTGTTGATTTCGCGGTAGGTCCTCGGGCGCACCGGATGGGCGAGCGGACCGGCGTCCTCGGGAAACTGGTGAGCCTTGAGCAGCCGGACGTCGGCAATCCGTTTGACGGCGCGCGAACGCATGTCGGATGAAAACTCCTGATCGCGAAACACGGTCAGGCCTTCCTTCAGGCAGAGCTGGAACCAGTCGCGGCAGGTGATCCGGTTGCCTGTCCAGTTGTGAAAATACTCATGCGCGATCACCGCCTCGATATTGGCGTAGTCCTGATCGGTCGCGGTCTGGGGGTCGGCCAGAACATACTTGTCATTGAAGATGTTGAGGCCCTTGTTCTCCATCGCGCCCATGTTGAAGTAGGACACGGCGACGATGTTGAAGACGTCGAGATCATACTCGAGGCCGAACACTTCCTCATCCCAGCGCATGGAACGTTTCAGTGAATCCATCGCCCAGTCGCACCAGCCCTCCCGGCCATGTTCGACATAGATCGCCAGGTCCACCTTGCGTCCAGACGCCGTTGTGAATGTGTCGCGGACCACGCCGAGATCGCCGCCAACGAGAGCGAACAGATAGGAGGGTTTCGGGAACGGGTCGTGCCAGACAGCGTAATGCCGGTCTGTGCCTTCAATGTAGCCGCTCTCGACAGGATTGCCGTTGCCCAGCAGAACCGGCACATCGGCCTTTTGGGCTTCGATGCGGGTCGTGTAGACCGACAGCACATCGGGGCGGTCGAGAAAATAGGTGATCCGGCGGAAGCCCTCCGCCTCGCACTGGGTGCAATAGGTGCCGGAGGACCGGTAAAGGCCCATGAGCTGGGTGTTGGTATCCGGATTGATCTTCGTGCGCAGGGTCAGTTCGAACGGACCGGCGGGAGGCGTGTGCAGGACCAGTTTGTCCGGGGTGGCGGTGAAGTTGCCCGCATCGACGGGCTGACCGTCAATCAGGAGAGTGTCGAGCGCGAGCTCGTCGCCATCCAGCTCCAGTGGCGTGCCGGCGGCAATGTTTTCGGCGCGTTCGATTTTCAGCATAGCCGTGACCAGCGTGGCCCCGGGCGCGAGACTGACATCCAGATGGGTTTCCGGAATCCGGTACGGGGCGGGCGCGTAGTCTTCCAGACGAATGGCAACTGCCGTATCCGAACGCATCAAAGTCTCCTTAAAGTCAATTCCGGGTCCCGCAGGGGAAGGTCTCGGGGTCTACAGGTTTTCACACCCAAGTGCATCCAGCTGAGTTATCAAGCTGCTGTCGGGTTCGGCAAGAGGTGCTATGACGGTGAAGTGGTTTTTTCCCTCCTGAATGTTGAGGGATGCCTTCAATCCGTGATCGCGCCAATGACCGGCAAAGTCCCGGCTTTGCCGAATGTATTCCGCGCTCTCGGCTCCGCCAACCACGGCAACCATCCGTCCGCTGGCGGGAGCTTCACGGAGTATCGGGGAGAGTTGCGCGGCTTCGTTGCGGTCAAGGTTCAGCTTTCCATTGACCGACGTCTCCAGCAGCGGCCTCAAGTCGAAAAGCCCCGAGATCGGCATGCCGCGGTCCGCAATGCCCCCCGGAAGCCCAAGGCCCGTCCAGTCCGTTGTCATCAGGTTGGCTGTGAGGTGTCCTCCGGCGGAGTGGCCGTAAACCAGCAACGGTTTGCCCCAACTGCGCACCAGATGCGCTGCAAGCAGCCGCATCTCCGTGCAGATGCCGGACAGTGTCGTCTGAGGGCATAAGGTATAATTTGCGAGCGCGACATCATATCCGCGCAGGCACAGCCCGCGAGCGACATGCGAGAACCGGGACTTGTCGAGCGATTGCCAGTATCCGCCATGGATAAACAGGGCCGTGCGCGGCTTGGAGGTGGCTCCGGGGGCGGCATGAAACAGGTCATAGGTGGTCCGGGGCGCATCGGAGTAGGCAAGATCAGCTTCATGCGGCCAGATGCTGCGGAAGCTGGAGGCATCATTCATCCAGCTCTCCAATATTTCCGGGTGTTCGGGAACCCGGGCCCGGTTGTTGTACTCCGCTTCGAGATCGATACGTTCCGGCACGTCCACATGTCCCTCCCGATGTTTTTTCCAAGGAAGCAGAAAGCCGGCACGGTCCACAAGCCTCAAATCTCACGCGGTCTTTGACGGCGATGCATCCGGCGGGGTAAGCAATAAATGCATTTTGACGCTAGGGGAGTTTTTATGAGCCGCCTCGACAGTTTTATACGCCGATTGACTGCACAAAAAACCCTTTTGGAATATGCCGCAGATCGCCTCACGGATGTTGAAGGTCCGGTTCTCGAACTCGGTCTTGGCAACGGACGGACATATGATCATCTGCGCGAACTCTTTCCGGATCGCGAAATCTTTGCGTTTGACCGGGGGATTTATTGTCATCCCAGTTGCATGCCGGACGGCGATCACATGATTTTCGGCGAAATCCGTGAAACCCTGGCGTTTTGCGGTCCAAGGGTTGGCGAGCAGGTGGCGCTGATCCATTGTGATCTGGGGTCGGGGGATCCGACCACCGATCTGGCCACCTCCGCATGGCTGTCACCCTTGGTGGATTTGCATACAAAGGCTGGCGGTTTCGTGCTTTCCGGTCTAAAGCTCGACCTGCCTCACTATGAAGCCCAGGACTTGCCCGATGGCATCCGTCCCGGGCGTTATCACTTGTACCGGAATTACGCCTGACCCGATGAGATATCCTGACACGAGTGCTCCGCTGGCCGGTATAAAGGTCGTGGAATTCGCACGCATTCTTGCCGGCCCGTGGATCGGGCAGACCCTTGCCGATCTGGGCGCCGATGTCATCAAGGTGGAAAGCCCTGCCGGGGACGATACCCGCGCATGGGGCCCCCCGTTTGTCAAGGACGACAACGGCAATCAGCTGGATGCGGCCTATTTCCACGCCTGCAATCGGGGCAAGCGCTCGATCGTCGTCGATTTCAAGACGGAAGAGGGCCGGGAAACGGCCCGGAAGCTTGCCGCGCAAGCCGATGTTCTGGTCGAGAATTTCAAGGTTGGCGGACTGGCCAAGTTCGGGCTCGATTACGCGAGCCTGCACAGGATCAACCCGCGGCTGGTCTATGCATCCGTAACCGGATTCGGGCAGGACGGCCCCTATGCCCATCGCGCCGGCTACGACTTCATGATCCAGGGCATGGGCGGCATCATGGACCTGACCGGACAACCGGACGGGGAGCCGCAAAAGATCGGTGTCGCCTTTGCCGATATCTTTACCGGCCTTTACGGGGTTGTCGGCATTCTGGCAGCCCTGCGCAAGCGTGACCGGACAGGACTGGGAGAACAGGTGGATCTGGCTCTGCTGGATGCCCAGGTGGGTGTGCTTGCCAATCAGGCGCTGAACTATTTTGTATCCGGGGATGCGCCCAAGCGCCTTGGCAATGCCCATCCCAACATCGTGCCCTATCAGGTGTTTGACGTGCTGGACGGCCATTTGATCATCGCCGTCGGCAATGATGCCCAGTTCGGCAAACTATGCGCCGTGATCGGGACCGAAGACCTCGCCTCTGATGCGCGCTTTGCGACCAACCAGGCCCGTGTCGCACAGCGGGATGCGCTTGTGCCGCTGTTGGCTGACCGGATCCGGGTGTTCACGCGAGACGACCTGTTGGCGCGTCTGGAGCAAGTCGGGGTGCCCGCGGGGCCGATCAATTCCGTCGCCGATGTCTTTGCCGATCCGCAGGTGATGCACCGGCAAATGAAGGTCGATCTCCCGGCAAGCGGCGCAAAGGGCGGGGCAGTTGCGTCTGTGCGCACGCCGATCCGGTTTTCGGGAAGCGCGCTGGTGCTCGACAAGGCCGCGCCACGCCTTGGCGAGCATGGCGGCGAAATCGCTGGCGAGCTGCAGCAACTGGAGCTGGATTTCGGCGGGACACACAACAGGTGAACAAGGTGTTCCCCGGTCCAGGTGCAAGCTTTTTTGTTTTGTCACAAACCGTTACATTTGAAAGTCTCCCGCCGGGTCAAGGTCTGGTCTAGACTGGCCCGGCGGCTTATGCACTTTTTGGGCGATCACCGCCCTCAGGCAGGCCGCCGGAATGCCCGCTGCCGGGCTGATGAATTTGGGACCCATGACTGAACTCGGTAAAGACAGCAAGCGCTTGAAATTGCCATTGACCCGGATCATTGGTCTCGGATTCGGGGCCTTTGTGGCCCTGGCGATTGCGCTTGTGCTTACCTTGTCGGTCATGGCGAATTTCAAGAACACGTTTTCGCTTCTGAACGACAAGGCGATCCTGATCACGGAGGCCATGGACAATCAGCTACGCAAGCATTTCCGTGCAGTTCAGGTTACGGCCCAGGGGCTCAAGCCGTTTTTCGACAGCGGAATGATCAATCTCGATGATCCTGAACTGGCGAAGCTGGAAATGCGCCTGGCCATGGCAGGCAATCCGACAGTCACGGTGTTGATGGTGACATTACCGGACGGGCGGCGATTTGGAGCGTACCGGGAAGGTCATCAGCCCCCCCAGTCGTTTGATGGCAAGGTTCCAGACAGTGGTGGCAAGAGCTATGACCTTCCCCAGTTGGATGTGAACAGCCCGCCCACTTGGGGCCCGTTGGTCAACAACAAGTTTGGCCAGTTTGCGAATGTCTCCGTTCCGATCGTGCGTCATGGCAAAATGCTTGGAACCCTGACGGCAGCAAGTTCTCTGGACGATCTGAGCAGAGCGATCGCCAATCTCGACGAGGGGGCGGACGCGACGACTTTTATCATTGCCAATGATGATCAGGTCATCATGCATTCCGACACGACATGGCTGCAGACCGGCGGTCAGCCGGCCATGGACCTTCCCGCATCACGTCTTGATTTCGGTGATCCGGTGTTGGCTGCAATGGAAACGGAAGAGCTCCTTCCGGAATTCCGAAGGGCGGCAAAAGCCGGTATTGAGGTGTCCGTCATCGAGGCGGGCAATGATGAATTTGTCATGATGCGATCGGTCATCCCGGGCTTCAGCAACAAGCCATGGATCATTGGCCAGTATTTTCAAAGCGCATCGGTATCACGCGAGATGGAACGGCTCGCTGGATCGGCAATGGTTGGCTTTTTTGCCCTGATCGTGGCGGTCATCGTCGCGATCTGGCTGGGACGCCGGGTTGCAAGGCCCTTGAAGGAGCTTGCGAAACAGTCCGAGAAAGTCGGCACCCTGTCTCTTGATGAGGTTGAGCGTTTGCCGCGCAGCCGCGTTCAGGAACTCGATCAGGTGGCCATTGCCTTCAATGCCATGGTCGAGGGCCTCAAGGCCATGAACACCTATGTGCCGAGGTCCTTGTTCATCAAGCTGATGCGCCTCGGGGGGCAAAACGCGGCAGAAGCCCGGGAAGCGGAGCTGACGATCCTGTTTACCGACATTGTCGGTTTCACTGCCATTTCCGAGCACATGAGCGCTTCGGAGACGGCCCGCAAACTGAATGATCACTTTGCGCTGCTGGTTGATGCGGTCGAAAGCAATGGCGGAACGGTCGACAAGTTTATCGGCGATGGCATGCTGGCGTTCTGGGGGGCTCCCGATGATCGTCCGGACCATGCGCAGGCTGCCGTGACGACCGCGCGCCGCATCGCCGCCGCGCTCCATGACGCCAATGAGCAGGCCCGTGCCGAAGGCCGGGACATTCTGCGTCTGAGGATCGGCATTCACACCGGCTTTGCCGTTGTCGGCAATGTCGGCGCGCTTGATCGCTGGAACTACACGGTGGTCGGGGATACCGTGAACACGGCCGAGAGGCTTCAATCCCTTGGCCGCGAGGTCGGCAGGGAGGACGAGGTCGTCATCCTCGCAAGCGCCGATACGGTTGCGGAGCTTCCGGGGGAGCGGGCCAAGGAGCATGTCGGCATGGTCAGCTTGCGTGGCCGGTCGCGCGAAGTTGGCGTCTGGAAACTCGATCCGTTCCAACAGACAACCAGTACGGCAACCCGGCCCGGCATGACCGCCGCCGAGTGACGGCGAGGTCCGGCTTGCTGTGCGCTCCTGGCAGTGCACCCGGTGCCGGCCTTTGGTCCGTCTGACTTGATGGCTAAAATTGGGGCAGGCCGGGATTTTGCACAGTTTTTCAACTGCATTGCAAAAACTATCGATCGAGAAAAATAGCCGCCTCATTGTCGCCCAAGCCTGAGTGCGTGGTGCGCGGACAAATGAAACCGGACGAAGCGCGGCAGCGCGCGGACCCCGCGTCACAAACAAACGATCAAGACGTTGCGTTCAGGAAAGACCGACAGGCACACGGCAAGGCTGTCGATTTCGTCTTCGGTGCGTCATCAAGACATGTGATTTGGGTCAATGATCATTCTGATCAATCCGCGTCATTGCTTTCTGCTTGGCGAATGTGGTTGTGTTTTAGCTGAAGCGCGGGCTTAGTGGTGCTGAAGAAGAATTGCGATGTGCATGGGAGGAGCAAGACAGTGAATGTGCTGTCGATCGATGGTCTGACTGTCGATTTCAACACCGCTGAGGGGAAGATCCGGGCGGTGGATGATGTCTCCTTCTCCGTCCCGCAGAACAAGACCGTGGCGCTGGTCGGTGAATCCGGATCCGGAAAGACCGTGATCTCCCAGACGATCATGGGCCTGCTGCCGCCGTTTGCCGAAATCTCTGCGGGAAATGTCGTGCTGGCCGATCCGGAAGGCCGCGAGCCGCCGGTCGACATCGCGGCCCTTGACCGCAAGGGCGCCAAGATGCGCCATCTGCGTGGCAACCGGGTTGCGATCATCTTTCAGGAGCCGATGACATCCTTGTCGCCGCTGCATACCATTGGCGACCAGATCGGCGAAGCGGCCATGCTCCACCGGGGGGCGAGTGCGCCGGAAGCGCGCGAACTGACCCGGGAAATGCTGCGCCTGGTGCAGTATCCGGATCCCGCTCGTGGGCTGGACACCTATCCGTTCGAACTGTCCGGCGGGTTGCGTCAACGGGCCATGATCGCCATGGCGATGATCTGCAATCCCGCGCTTCTGATTGCGGACGAGCCGACAACCGCGCTCGACGTGACGATCCAGGCCGAGATCCTGAAACTGATCCGCGACGTGCAGGGCGAACTGAACATGTCGGTCCTGATGATCACCCATGATTTTGGTGTGGTTGCCAACATGGCCGATGAAGTGGTGGTGATCTATCACGGACGGATCATGGAAAAAGGCACGGCGCGGCAGCTTTTTTCCAATCCGCAGCACGACTACCTGAAGGCGCTTTTGAAAGCGGTACCGAATTTCGGCATGGACCGGGACGAACGGCTGGTGCCGATCCGGCCGATTGCGGTCAAGGCCGATGGGTTGAAGAAGGATCGCAAGCCGTCTGCTGTAAAGGCCGGTGAACCGCTGGTTCAGATGCGCAATGTCGTGAAAGAGTTTTCCTTGCGCAAGGGCGGCATGTTCGGCCGGAAGGCGTCGAGTGTCCGGGCGCTAGATACCATCAACCTGACCATCAAGCGCGGCGAGTGTCTCGGCCTTGTGGGTGAATCCGGGTCGGGCAAGACCACTGCGGCCAAGGCGGTCCTGCGCGCCATCGACATCGAGGGTGGCGAGGTCCTTTACAATCACGGCAACGGTCTCAAGGATATCTCGGACTTGCGGGGGGAGGGGTTGCTGGACTACCGCCGCAGGGTTCAGCTGATCTTTCAGGATCCGTTCTCTTCGCTCAATCCGCGCATGACGGTGAACGATATCCTGACCGAACCGTTCGAGATCCACGGCATCGGCACGCAAACGGAGCGGATGCAACGCGCCCGGGAATTGATGGACCTTGTCGGTCTTGATCCCAGGTTCCTGCGCCGCTACCCGCATTCGTTCTCCGGCGGCCAGCGCCAGCGGATCGGCATTGCCCGGGCGCTTGCGCTCAATCCGGAGTTCATCCTGTGCGACGAGCCGACCTCGGCACTTGATGTCTCGGTCCAGGCGCAGATCCTGAACCTGTTGCAGGATCTCAAACGCGACCTGAACCTGACCTACCTGTTCGTCAGCCACAATCTGGCCGTCGTTGACTATATCGCGGACCGCGTTGCCGTCATGTGCCGGGGCCGTGTCGTCGAGGTTGGCGAAACCCGCGAGGTGGTTGCCAACCCCTTGCACCCTTATACCAAAGCCTTGTTGTCCGCCGTTCCCGAACCGGACCTCAATGCCCCACTCGATTTCGAAGCGCTGGATGCCAACCGCGCTTCCGATCCGGGCGCCTGGCCCGATCCGTTCCGTCTGACGGACGATCTGGCGCCGGCGCTTGTTGAAATGGAACCCAACCATTTCGTTTGCGCGCCCGGGCTACGTTCCCGGACCGCCATTGAAGGAACTGCCGCATGAGCATCTTGAAAACCGGGGGGCTGGCTGCGCTGGCCCTGGTCATCGCGGGGCTGGTCCCGGCCTTTGCGCTGGACCTGAAGGAAACACCCGATATTCCGTCATCGCTCCCGCCAGTCGAGGAGCGCCTGCCCAAGCAGCCTCTGATCGTCGACATGGAGGAGAATGGCCGTACGACCGGCAAGCCGGGTGGTCAGCTGAACACGCTGATCGGACGGGCAAAGGATGTACGCCTGATCAATGTCTGGGGCTATGCACGGCTGGTGGGGTATGACGCCAACCTGAACCTCGTTCCCGATATTCTGGCGGATGTTCAGGTGGAGAACGGGCGGGTCTTTACCTTAAAAACCCGGGAAGGCCACAAGTGGTCCGACGGTCAGCCCTTCGGGGCCGAAGACCTTCGTTACTGGTTTGAAGATGTTGCCACCAATGAAAAGCTGAATCCGGCAGGCCTGCCGCCGTTCATGCTCGCCGGTGGCAAGCCGCCGAAATTCGAGGTGGTGGACGATACGACCGTTCGTTACACATGGGAGGATCCGAACCCGCTGTTCCTGCCCGAGCTCGCCAAGGCACGGCCACCGTTCATCTATTTGCCTGCACATTATCTGAAGCAGTTCCACGAGAAATACGGCAAGCCGGAGGCGATTTCTGCTGCGGCGGAAAAGGTCAAGGCGCGCAATTGGGCATCGCTCCATGGCAAGATGGATGGCATGTATGATGCGCGTAATCCGGATCTGCCGTCCTTGCAGCCCTGGATTCAGACCGGCGAGGGCAGTGACCGCCGCTTCATCCTGAAGCGCAATCCCTATTATCACCGCGTGGACAGTGCCGGTCAGCAGCTGCCCTATATCAGCGAAGTGATCATGACGGTCGCGGATGGCAAATTGATCCCGGCCAAGACCCAGGCGGGCGAAAGCGATCTGCAGGCACGCAATCTGAGCTTTGCCGACATCACGGTGCTGAAGCAGGGCGAGAACCTTCAGGATTATGCGACCGTCTTGTGGACCACGTCCAAAGGATCCGAAATCTCGATCCAGCCGAACCTGACGGTCGCCGACCCCGTCTGGCGCAAGCTCCTGCGTGACAAGCGGTTCCGTCATGCATTGTCTTATGCCATCGACCGGGAAATGGTCGACCGGGTGCTGTTCTTCGGCCTCGGAGAAGCGGGCAACGACACGGTTCTGGCCACCAGCCCGCTTTACAAACCCGAATACCGGACCCTGCATGCGACCTACCAGCCGGACAAGGCCAACCAGCTTCTTGACGACATCGGCCTGACCAAACGCAATGGCGACGGCATCAGGCGGATGCCGGACGGCCGGCCGCTCGATATCATCGTCGAGACTGCCGGCGAGCGGCAACTGGAGGGCGATGCGCTGGCACTCGTGGCCGAGAACTGGAAGGACATTGGCGTCAAGCTGCATATCAAGCCGAGCCAGCGTGACATCCTGCGCGAGCGGGCGATCACCGGCGAACTGGTGATGTCGGTCTGGTGGGGCATGGAAAACGGCGTCGCAACCTCCGAGATGCCGCCTTCGGATCTGGCGCCTGTCAATGGCAACCTGCTGCTCTGGCACGATTGGGGCGACTACTATGAAACCAAGGGCGAGGGCGGCGAAAAGCCTGATTGGGCACCGGCCGTCCGTCTGATGGAACTCTACGAGCAATGGACCCAATCCGTGTCAGCGGATGAGCGCACGAAGATCTGGCAGGAAATGCTGGATATCAATGCGGAGGAAACGATCCGGATCGGTCTGGTGTCGGAGGTGCCACAGCCGGTCGTGGTCAACGGTCTGCACAATGTTCCGTTGACCGGCATTTACGGCTGGGATCCGGGGGCGCAGTTCGGTATCCATCGCATGGACGAGTTCTATCTCGACTGACGAGAGACCTGCATCAAAGGGGGATTGCATGGCTGACCGATTGCCGATGACTGCCGAGTTGCTTGACTATCTCGGCAGCCACGGGACGCGCGAGGAGGCAGTCCTTTCCGAACTCAGGCGCAAGACGGAGGAACTGGCCCATTCGGACATGCGGGTTCCGGTGGAAGAGGGGCAGTTCCTGCAATTCATGATCAAGGCGATCAACGCCCGCAAGGTCATGGAGCTCGGAGTGTTCACCGGCTACAGCACCTTGTGGATGGCTCTGGCCTTGCCGCGCGACGGCAAGGTCTATGCCTTTGACAAGCGCGACGCGTGGCAAGAGGTTTGCGAGGAGTTCTGGCGCCGGGCGCGGGTGCGTGACAAGATCGACTTTCGGGTCGGGCGCGCCCAGGACTTCATGGAAACGCTGCTGGAGCAGGGCCATGCCGGTACATTCGACCTGATCTTCATTGATGCCGACAAGAAAAACTACACTGTCTATTATGAACTTGCGCTTCGGCTCCTGCGCACCGGCGGGATCATGATCTTCGATAACATGTTGCGGTCCGGTGACGTTGTGCGTCCGGGATTTGACGAGGATCCGGCGGTGATCGACATCCGCGCCCTGAACAGCTTGCTCAAGGCCGACAAACGCGTTGCAATTTCCATGTTACCTTTTGCGGATGGTGTCACCCTTGTCCTCAAGGAGCCGGACGTTAACCTCTGAAAGCTAGGGTGCAAGCTGTCATGAACCGACTTTAGGAAAGGCGCGAAGTCCGACATGTTGTTTTATCTGGTGCGCCGGATCTTGACGATGATACCGACGCTGATCGTGATCAGCTTCCTGACCTTCTTTATCATTGAGCTGCCGGTCGGCGACTACATTTCCAATCAGATTGCGGCATTGAAAACCAGTGGTGAATCGGCCTCGATTGCGAAACTCGAGTTTCTGCGCCAGGAATTTGCGCTCGACCGGCCGTTCTTCGAACGCTACCTGATCTGGATCGGAGCCTGGCCCGGCCCGCACGGGTTCGATGGATTGCTGCAAGGCAACTGGGGCTGGTCGTTCGAATTCGACAAGCCGGTCGAGGAGGTGATCGGGCCGACACTCATGCTGACGGTCGTGCTGAATTTTGCGACCATCCTGTTCGTCTATGTCGTGTCCTTTCCGATCGGCATGTACTCCGCCACAAGGCAATATTCCTGGGGTGACTACGGCTTTACACTTTTGGGATATCTCGGCCTCGCGGTCCCGAACTTCCTGCTGGGCCTGATCCTGCTTTACCTGTTCAATCGCTGGTTCGGCATGTCGATCGGGGGGCTGATGGCGCCCGAATATATCGACGCCCCGTTCAGTCTGGACAAGTTCCTGTCGATCCTGGGCCATCTGATTGTTCCGACCATTGTCATCGGAACGTCGGGGACTGCCGCCATGATCAGGCGGTTGCGGGCAAATCTGCTGGACGAGCTGCACAAGCAATATGTCACCACCGGGCGGGCCAAGGGCCTGAGCGAACAAAAATTGCTGACCAAATACCCGTTGCGGATGGCGCTCAACCCGTTCATTGCCGATATCGGCAACCTGATCCCCTCGCTGGTGTCGGGGTCGGTGATCGTGTCGGTCGTGCTCAACCTGCCGACGGTCGGGCCGATCCTTCTGTCCGCGCTGCAGAGCCAGGATCAGTTTCTGGCCGGGTTCATCCTTTTGTTCGTGGCCGTGCTGACCCTGTTCGGCATGTTGATATCCGACATTCTTCTGGCGATCCTTGATCCGCGCATTCGCCTCGGCGGGAAGGCTGCGTCATGACCGATTACATCAACCCGAAACAGCCGGTCGATGAGCATCAGGCGGAGCATTATGTCGATCCGCGGCCCTTCAATCCGGCGACCACCGAAGAACTGACCCCGGAACAGGAACGGTTCTACCAGGCCTCCCAGTGGCAGATCATGTGGTGGAAGTTCCGCCGCCACAAGCTGGCGCTCTGGTCCGGCGTGGTGCTGATCCTGTTTTACCTCTGTGTGCCCTTTGCCGAGGTCATCGCGCCCTACACGCCCAACACACGCGACAGCCAGCACCTTTATGCGCCCCCGCAACCGGTCCATCTGTTTCATGAAGGCAAGTTTGTCGGTCCGTTCGTTTACGGCATGACGTCGGAAATCGACATGACCAACCTGAAGTGGGTGTTTACACCGGACCGCACCAAGGTCGAACCCATCCGCTTTTTCTGTCAGGGTGCGCCCTACAAGTTCTGGGGCCTGTTCGATGCCCGTTTTCATCTGTTTTGTCCGGCCGAGGGCGGGACGGTGTTCCTACTGGGGACCGACCGGCTTGGACGGGATCAGCTTTCCGGCCTGATTTACGGCGCGCGGTTGTCTCTGACCGTCGGTCTTGTCGGTGTGACGATTTCGATCGTGCTCGGCATGTTCTTTGGTGGCATTGCGGGCTATTTCGGCGGGCTGATCGACAGCGCGATCCAGCGCCTGATCGAAATCATGCGATCGCTGCCCGAGTTGCCTCTGTGGATGGCCTTGTCGGCCGCGCTGCCGGTCACCTGGAGCCCGGTGTGGATCTATTTCGGCCTGACCGTCATTCTCGGACTGCTGGACTGGCCGGGGCTGGCACGGGCCGTCAGGTCCAAGCTCCTGTCCCTGCGCGAGGAGGAATATGCCAAGGCAGCGGTCCTGATGGGGGCAAAGCCGAAACGGATCATCACGCGTCACCTGTTGCCGGGCTTTACCAGTCACATCATTGCTTCCGCCAGCCTGTCGATCCCTGCGATGATCCTGGGCGAAACAGCGCTGTCCTTCCTCAATCTGGGGCTCAGGCGGCCAGCTGTTTCCTGGGGCGTGCTTCTGAACGAGGCGCAGAACATTTCCGTCGTGACGGTCTATCCCTGGCTGATGGCACCTGTCATCCCCATCATCATCGTGGTTCTGGCTTTCAATTTTCTGGGCGACGGTTTGCGTGATGCTGCCGATCCCTATAAGTGATCGCTCAACCATTTGGATCTTTTCTTGTCTGCGCGGCACCGGGCCTGTGCGGACACAACAGGTTTCGGAGCCTCCATGTCGAAAAATGCCAGTACTGCAGAAGGTTGGGACGAGGAATATGGAGCGGGCCGCTGGGCTTTCCTGAGATCGCTTCCCGAAAGCGGGCGCTATGGCATTATCGGCATGTGGCTGAACCTGACCGGCTCCAATGCGGATGTGCTCGATATCGGCTGCGGTGAAGGGCTGCTTTACGAGCGCCTCGCTCCCATGGGGCTGAAGCGCTATGTCGGTGTCGACCTGTCCCCGGCCTCGCTTGAGATCGCCAATGTCGATCCCGGCATTGCGTCCCTGCGCGCAGGCGACATGCATACATTCGAGCCGCAGGAGGGGGAGACTTTCTCGGCCATCGTGTTCAACGAAGTGCTTCATTTCGCCGATGACCCGGGGGCTCTGGTGGCGCGCTATGTGCCTTTCCTGAAAGCCGGCGGCGTGATCGCGCTCTCGATGTATTCGCCCAAGCGGGCTGAAAGCGGGGCCAACAAGCTGATTGCCAAACTCTGGGAGGCGACCGACGATGAAACCGCGTGGGAAGTCCTGGACGACTACCGGCTGGTCTCCGGCAAGAAGGGCGTGACCTGGCGGATGCGGCTGGTCAAACCGGTCCGCTGAGAGATGTTTGCATTGTGATTTTGCAAGGCGGCCTTTGGGCCGCCTTGCTTTTTGGATTTCAGCCCGACCGCACGACACTTGTTGACTTGCCGTGCCTTCCGCATGAGCCTTCGGATATACTGCAGATATTGATTTCGTAGTGCAGTCGATCCTAGGTTTGTCCGCCTGCCCGGTGCTGATACAGAGCCTCGGTTTGATATCGGGCCAGTGTCATCAGCGGCCAACCAGGGCACTGCGTTTTGGGTCACTTGTCCCCGATAGCGGCCGGCGGGCACAATAAAATGACCCGATTTGCTCAACGAAGATCACAAAGCCCTGTTCGGCCAAAAAACGCGGTCAGGATTTGCCGGTTTCCGGACGTCGTTGCCGCTGCGACCAAGGTGGGTGAAGTTCAATAAACAATTGCCCGAGTTTTGCGAAATATTACAATTACGTAATGTGCGGAAGTTTCGTGTATTGCTAAATTAAACTATGTTTAGCTCTTGTTTGCGGTGTTGTTTAACTGCGGGGTTGATGTCAGGATAATCGTGATTAGATCTAGGATCTGTCGAAGTCTCTGTTTCGCAAAATCCTGCGGGTGGAGGTTTCTTCGTTTCTTCTGATGTCATTTGCGGCTGTTTCGGGGCTTGCTCGTGCCGGGCAGTTCCGCAGGCTTGGGTGCAATTCCGAAACCAGGAGTACTGGAATGTCTGACTATGAATGGGATGATCCGCGTTGGGAATGGATGGTCTTGATCAACCACGAGGAGCAGCATTCGCTGTGGCCGACTTTCAAGGACATTCCGCGCGGGTGGACTCAGGTTGGGCCGGTTGGCTCCAAACAGGAATGCCTCGATTATGTCGAAAAGGCCTGGCCCGATATCACGCCGCTTTCTGTGCGCAAGCAACTGGAAGCCAACAAGGAAGAGCGTGAGCGAAAGCTGAAGAAAATTCAGGAAGAGCAAAAACACCTTATGGCGCAAGCCGAAAAGACCGCCCAGGACGAAGCGGGTTCAAAGCCGCACTGAGAGGGCTTTGGGTGCAATAGTCCGGCAAGATGTGCAACGGCCGGGTGGCAGGGCGTCCGTAGGGTCCGTCCACCCGGCCAAGGCCGATCCGGCTATCTGCGCCACTCCATAAGGAGTTCGGGAATGCCGTCGTCGCCCTTCGGATTCCGGTCGATGATGGAAAATCCTTCGCGCCGGTAGAATTTTTGCGCCCGGGTGTTTGCCTCGTGGGTCCACAGCTGGAGACGGCTCTTGCCCTGTTTGGCGTGATCAAGCATGGCCTTGCCGAGCCCGTGACCGGGACGTGCGGTATAGAGCGCACGCACGACCGCGCCATCGGGTGTAAGCGAGACAAATCCCGAGACCGGGGCGTCCGCAACCCAGATTTCCCGCTCCGGAAAGGCCTTGGAAAACAGGGCCGCAACTTCATCCCGGGTATGCAAGCGCTGCATCCAGCCGGTCGCATCTATCCAGTCATTGACAATCGCGGCCATGGCGGGAGCATCATCAAGTGTCGCTCTGCGGATATGAAGAGGTTCCTTCGGAAGTGTCCTGATCGGCGGTGATTGGCTGTGCATGTCTCAACCCACTCATTTTTTGTTGGGGCCGGGCAGCGCTCAGTGGCCGGCCCGGGACCTTGGTGTTGTCATGGCCGGAGACGGGCCATCATGTAGGCATCCACATAAGAGCCATCGCGAAAAGCGAAATCGCGTTGTGTGCCTTCACATTCGAAACCGAAGCTCTTGTAGAGCCTTATCGCGGCAGCGTTGTCGGTGTAAACCGTGAGTTCCATCCGCCGGATGTTCATCCAGTTGTCCGCAATATCAAGAAGTTCGCGCATGAGCGCGCGTCCGATCCCGCGTCCGGTATAGGCATCATGCACCCCCATGCCGAGCCCGGCGGCATGCATGCGCCGGCCATCACACCTCGTAAATCCGGCACTTGCAACAACCATTTCATCGAGCACGCCCAGAAGTGTCACGCTGTTTGAACCGGCATTGATCAGGCGTGCTTCAACGTCCTGCTGTCGCGGATAGGGCAGGCGGAGCGTGCCACGGCGAAAGCCCGGCAGACCGATAAGCGTTGTGATCCCGGCGGCATCCTCCGGAACCGGCGGGCGAATCGCAAGACCTTCGGGCCGGTCTGGTCGAGGGCGGTTTTCTTCAGCAGGGGCAATGCAATCGGCAATCATGGCGTCTCTTCATCATCTTGTGCCGGGAAGAGAGGGCCTTTCCTTTGAAACCCTGCTCTTTCGGGGCAGGGTTTGCGGGAAGGATCAAGTCAAGCTGTCTGGCCATGGTGATCCGCCCGCAGTCCCTGCCGGGACGACGGTATGTGTCACTACCATGGTAAGGTTGCAGATCTTGATCATGCCAGCACCATCAATTGGGCTGACGCAAATGTCAAGGCCGGGTGAATTTGCCTTGGCGGAATTGGGTGTCTGGCAAGGGATCAGATTTGTGCCGGGCACCCGGGCAACCGGAGTGAAAAAGCCATTTTGAAGCCGTTGCATACCCCCAACATGACCGGAGCCTGACCTTTTGGTGGTCGGGATCCGGACATGCTTGTGGGTTCAACTTGTATCGATAGTCCAATGCTTGCCGGTGCCGGGCGTCGCAATCCATCCTCAAATGCAAGGAAAGACGTGACGAGCCCGTACCACGGTTCTCGCAGTGGCCCGGGATTAAAGGGAAACCAGCTCCGCGTCGCTGGTGCCGATGGTCGTTACCGTGTCGGGTTCGAACGCCGTATCTTCAACCGCAAGGATCTCCAGCCCGGCGGTGCTTGTCGCAAGCGACGCGTCATCGGCCAACAAGGCGGTCGACAGCACGGCGGCATCTTCGGTGGGGCTTGTCACGGTGTCAGCGTCTGTCACCTCCGGCGAGGTTTCGTCAACCGACGCATTGCTAAAGCTCTCGATCGCCGAAAAGTCATCAGGACTTGTGTCTATTCGGTCGGAAATACTCGCTGTGGAGCTATCAAGCTTAACAACATTTCCAATGCTGGATACCGAAACACGTGCAGCGAGAAGTGCATATTCAATTGCTGTTGCCATTCCTGAACTCCTGACTTTTTCGCCCCGTGGTGCCAAGGATCAGGTAGTTTTCGGAAAATGAAAAATTAAATATCCTATGATTAATACTATTTAATAATATCGTTAATATTATTGTCTTTTAAGTTGAGTGGATGGATTTTGTCTTTATTTCCGATTTGTTTTATTGTTTCAGTTTCAAATATTTACTGTGAATATTGACAGGTTGACTACCGTGTCATGATGAGAACGGCTTGTGCCGCTGAGATCTGTCATATCGCGCATCGCGGACACGATGGTCGGGCATGCCTGTTTTCATCAACAATGGGACCCAATTCGCATCGACCTGCATTAAACACCTGATGAACAGGCAAACAAGTCCCGTACGCGGGGCCAGCAGGCGCCCGGATGATGCGCGGCAATCTTCAAAAACGCATCCAGAAAAACATAACAGCCTTCGTCATGGGCCAGATGATGCGAGAGGATGCCGAGCGGCTCGTCCGGGTTGGTGCGGCGCCGGCAGAGTTGCAGGTCGAGCCGGGCGCGCGCGCTGTCCCAGCCGATGAACCGGCGGTCCTTCTTCCACTTGATGATATCGATGTGACTCTGGACCTGTTGCGCGCGCGGGAAATGATGAAAGGTAAAAGTGGACAGGCCCGTTAAGCCGATCTGCGGCAACCGGCGGGAGATGTCCGGTGTAATCCGGTTCCATGGCGGCACCATGGCCGGAACGAACCGCTCCGGCCCGAACAGGGTTTCAAGCCGCGCCTTGCCACTTGCAAGCTCCGCCATCAGCTGGTCAGGATCACGGCGGCTGCCGAGTTCGGCCGCTTTCTCCCCCAAGTCCTTGCGTTGAAAGTTCCGGTGCTGCCAGCCATGCTGCAGAACAATGGCGTGGGCCTCGTTCTCAAGGCGTGACGCCAGCGCTTCGGTTGCGTTTTTCGGGATCACGGCCAGCGCCACATCGACATTATGCATGTTGGCGAGACCGAGCAGGCGGTCGAGATCGTCTGTCGGTTCGATCGCATCATCGTCCCGCCACCAGAACCGCACCCTGCGGCCCCGGTCGGCAAACCAGTCGAGATGGCTGATCAGGTCTTGCCGAAAGCGGTCAAGACCTGGGTCGTTGATGTCAGTGTTCACGAACGGATCCGAAAATGAGTAGCCCGGGAACCGGACCGGTAGGCGGGTAGGCCAGATGCTGTGGGCATTTGGCCTGCGATCTTCCGGTTTTCGGTTTACGGAGGCCAGCCGTCAAGAGGCCTGCGGCCATCTTCAGGGAAAGCCTGTGGGCTGGGCGTCAATTGACGTGGGCCTACGGCTCACGTCTTGCAGTGAACAGGAAATATCCGACTGTCGCGAAAAGCTGTTTGCGCTCAACAAGGTGATCAATGGCACGGGTCCATGCATCCAGCTCGGCCGTGGAAATGACACCTGCATCTGCCGCATGGACTGCGCTGCTCTTCATGTAATCCCCGCCGTGCTTCTGGGGCAGGACAAGGACCCGCGAGTCCATTTTCCGTGCCTCAAACCCGATCTCTTGAAGAGTGATCCACAAAGGTCCGGGAAGGCAGCTGCTCCGCACGGCGGTGTCGGCCTCGAATTGGAGCACTTTTTGTCTGGTTGGCTGCTGGTCCAGATTGATGCTCAATGTGGTGAAGTCAGGTTCCAGCAGCGCAATATGACCACCCGGTTTGAGCACACGGTGCATCTCTGACACGGCCTTCCCGTAGTTGTCCAGATAGATCAGGATCCGTTCGGCCCGAACGCAATCAAATGAATCGTCGTCAAAGGGGAGGGCCTGTGCATCCCCGATCCGGAAGTCTATTGGAAGTCCCAGGTCCGCAGCGCGCGTTCTGGCTTCGGTGATGAAGTCGGTGCTTCTGTCGATGCCGCTGATCTGTCCGCCGGGCTGAATGGCGCGCGCAAGGCGGAAGGTTTCAAGGCCGAACCCGCATCCGACATCAAGAACGCTCTTTCCCGGGCCGATGCCGCCCTTGCTCCGGGCGAGGATCTTGAGTTCGCGAAGCTGCGGAATGCCGTCAAACGCTTCCAGCATATGGATGTAATCGGCAATGTCGTCGACGGTTTCGAGCGCGGTGAAGTTTTTCAGTCCAAATTCAGATCCCATGGCTGTCTCACTCCCGGACAATCGAGGCCGGGACCGGTCACGCGGATGCACGTTCCGTTAGGTCCCTGAGGAGTATATCGGCACTTTTTTCCGCTCCGCCAAGAAGAACCTTGTGTTTGGAGCGGGGAAGGGCGAGGGCGTCGTCGATTGCTGCGGCCAGGCGTTCGGGCGTCAGTCCGGTTTCGGGGGCTACAATTGCGCGCCGGTGAGCGGCAAGCGCCTCGGCCCGTTGGGTTTGTTCCGTCTCCAAAGCTTGGGCGAAGGGGACAAGTACAGCCGGGACACCGGCTATCAGAATGTCCAGAACCGTGTTGTACCCGGCCTGACTCACCGATAGCCGGGCATTTTGCAAAAGTCCGGGAAAGTCCCTGCGCGCCCGTTCCACGATAGTGCCTGGTGCGGCATTGCGCTGGTAGAGCCGGAAAGCTTCTTCTGAAACGTCATGACCGATCAGAATGCGCCATGTCGCATCTTCGGCCCGGCGGGACAGCGGACGGGCTTCAAGTGCTGCCGAGAGCAGCCCTTCGGCGACAGCCCCGCCGCCGCAGGAGACGATCACCTCGTCCTCACCATCGCCTTCGGGCGGCGCCGGGCGCGCGGTCCCGTTGGCATAGCCTGTGTAGCGGACCAGCGGCTCCACCCGGCCGGCAAAGGGAAAACTGTCCTGAAGCTGAATGAAGCCGGGATCCGCATGGACAAGAATGCGGTCGTAATGCGCAAGCGCCTGATCTGCCATCCACTCCTCTTTCCAGAGGTCCTGCTTGCGGACCAGAATGTCCCGGATCGAGGTGGCGATGACGGGTTTGCGCGCTTGTGCCTTTGCTGCCTGTAGCAACCGGCTCATTTCAAACTCGAACTGTCTGCGCCCGAAGGGATAGGTCTCTGTCAAAAGCAGGTCGGCGTCCCGCGCGCCGAATGCCTCCAGGGTCGCGGTGATCCGGCGCTCTTTCCAGTCCGCATCCACGTCGTCACCTTCAAGCGTCACGAGGCGGCTGAACGCGGCGTCGGGGCTGCGTGCTGCCGGCAGTTCAACGACCGTCAGGCCGGTTGTATCAAGGGTTGGCGGGATCCTGTTGCCGCTGGCGAGGGTCACGTCCACGCCACGATCCGCAAGGGCCCGCCCGATCGCGGCGGCGCGAACCACATGCCCGGTTCCAAGCAGATGCTGCACATGAATGAATGCGTGAGTTGCCATGAAGTGCCCGGATCGTTAGCGGTTGGTGTAGTTTGCGACTGCAGATTGCAGAAAGTCAACCAGCCGCCGTGCTCCCGCGTGCAGGGTATGGGTTTGTGCGATATGACGTCTTGCGGCCTGCCCGAAAGTCTCGGCAAGCATCGGATTTTCGAGGAACTGCAGGAGGTTTTGGGAAAACGCCAGGGCATCCCCTTCCGCCGACAACAATCCGGTCTCGCCGTGTTTGACGATGTCGGGGACACCAAATGTGGCGCCGCCAACAGCGGCCAGTCCTGCGGCCTGAGCCTCCAGAAACGCCAAGCCGAAGGCCTCGCGAATGGCGGGCCAGACCAGCAGGTCGTGGGCCGCATAGATCCCCGGAAGGTCCTCCAGCGGTCTGGCCCCCAGCCAGTTGATCCTGTCGGCTGGAAACAGGCTCAGAACATGGGAGCTGTTCTCGCCGTCGCCGACAATGGTCAGACGCCAGGGCCGGTCCCGGACATGGTCAAGCGCCCCGGCCAGAACTTCATAGGAGCGTGTCTTGTCGCCGGTCCGCATCATGCCGACCGCAAGCAGTTTCAAGGGCGGGGCCGGTAGCGGTTTTGGAAGCGCTGCTGCGCGGTCAAAGGCGGTGGTGTCTATAAATGGCGGCAGGACTGTGAGGTGATCCGGGCCGAGAACCGGGGCCAGGCATCCGGCATCGGCATTGTGAAGGGCCGCGACCATGTCGGCGCGCTTGAGCGCCTTGTCAGCTTCCCGGAAGCCGAAAGCCCAGGGGCCGGACTGGCGTTTCGGGGCACGGCTTGCCTCGATGATCGCGTAGGGAAGGCCGAAGCGGTCAGCCAGATGCGGTCCGATCCAGTCCGGCGCCTTGTGATAGAGATGATAGGTCAGGAACACATCCGGCCGGTCACCCGAGGCTTCCCAGGCGGCCGCAATGCGGTCTGCTTCCGTCCATGCCGCGTCCCGGATCTCCCGCTGGATTTCTTCACCGCCTTGCCCCGCCCATGCCCGGAATGTGGACGCGATCGAGACGTCGTGCCCGGCTGACTGTAACGCCGCCACGATCAGCCGTCCCATGGTCCTGTCTCCGGAGGGGACGGGATGGTCAAGGGGCTTCATCGGTGCGGTAAAGGCTATTTTCATGATCGGCTTACGGTTGCGGCCCTGCCGGGATTGTCAGATCAGCTTACGGAATTTCTCTGCCAGATGATCAAGCCCCGGATCGGTCGAGAAGTTTTCGCGCACATGTTTGGCGGCGGCATGACCGAAGCGGTCCCTTTGCTCCGGCTGACGGATCAGGGTCTCAAGAGCTTCGCCAAGTGCCGCCGGATCTGCGGGCGGTACAAGGCGGCCGGTCTCGCCGTCCAGGATAAGCTCGGGAATGGCGGAGACCCGGGTCGACAGGCAGCACAAGCCCATGGACTGGGCCTCCATCAGCACATTCGGCAGCCCGTCCCGGTCACCCGATTTGGCGAGTTTCGAGGGCAGCACGAACAGGTCCGAGTGCTTGCAGGCCTCGATCACGGCCTCGCGCGGTTGCGCTCCGCGCCATGTCACCTTGTCTGTCAGGCCAAGGGCTTCGGCCTGCGTTTTCAACGCATCCGACAATTCTCCGCCGCCAATATGTGTGAAATGCCAGTTGAGCGCTTCCGGGAGGCTTGCCAATGCCTTGAGCAAATCGTCGTAGCCCTTTTTTTCGACCGCCCGGCCGACGGATACGATCCGTACCGGCTCGGAGCTGCCGTCGCGTGTTGCAGGTTTGCCGGACGGTTCCGGAAAGCCCTTAAAATCCAGACCGTGATAGACCAGTTCGATCTTGTCCGGGTCCTTGCAAAGCGACTTCAGGTGTCTGACGTTGACGCCTGTGCAGGTCACCCCCCAGGCCGTGTCGTCGAGCTTTGTGCGCAGATCCCATTCCGGGCTTGTCCAGATGTCTTTGGCGTGGGCCGAGAACGACCAGCCACGCCCGGACAGATGTGCTGCGTAACGAGCACTGGAACACGGTGTGTGCAGGTAATGGGTGTGGATCCAGCTGATGTCTTCAGGCAACTCGTGGGCAAAGACACAGCCTTGCGCCCACCGCCGCTGCCGGTCGGCATTGGACTGGCGGGCAAAGTCGGTGTCAAACAGGGCTTTGGCCGCTTCATAGGTGGGTTGTTTTTCCGCCCAGCGTTTGGCACGGGCAACGCGCGCCGGATCGTCCTTGACATATTCGGGAAGATACATGACCTCCGCGGAAATCTGGCGGTGCAGGTCGTGAATATAGGGATCATAGGGCTTGCGCAGGGCAACGATCAGGATCGGGATGCCGCGTTTTTCCAGTCCAAGGATTTCCTGGGCAATAAAGGTTTCTGAAAGGCGCGGGTAGCCCTTCACGACAACGGCAATGCGGGACATGCGTTCAAGTCTCAATTCACGGAAGTGGCACGCGCCGCAAGGCCATTGAGCGGCACAAGTTTTTCGGCAAGGCGGGCACTGCGGTGGTCTTCGAAGATTTCGCCGACCCGCGCTCCAATGGTGTCGAGCCCGTCAAGAAGGTTTTCGATCCCCGCAGCGGACGGCCGCGGCATTTGTGGCAGCTCCGCAAGCGCATTTGCCATGAGAGAGGTGTCGGGATAATTGTCGATCGGAAGCACCCGCAACAAGCCGCTTTTTTCCGCCCGGTCGGCCCGGATGGCCTGTTCCCGGCGCGGTATGATCCGCGGCACCATCAAGGTTGGCTTGTCAAAGGACAGGATCTCGCAAAACGTGTTGTATCCGCCCATGCCGACAATGGCAGTGGCATTGGCAAGATATGGTTCGATCTGGGGCGTGAAGCGGATGATTTCGACGTCGCGCAGGTGCTCGGCCCGGTCAGTGAAGTCCTGGACCGCTGCCGCGGGCATGAACGGCCCCAGGATCACAAGCGCCGGGAACAGCGGCCTGTTACGCGCTTCATAGGCGCGGATTACCCAGTCGACCATTTCCACGCCATCGCCACCGCCTCCTGGCGTGACAAGGATGTAGGGCTCTTCGCCGAAAGGGCTGGAAAACGGCTGATGTTTGAGATTGTCCGGCAGGTCGCGCCGCAAATACCCCGTGTAACGCAGTTTTTCACGAACGCCTTCGCCCAGTTCCAGGCCATCCAGAGGATCGCAGATTCCCTCCGGCCCGTAGACCCAGATCTCGTCATAGAGTTCCTGCAAGGCGGGATAGACGTTTTTACGGTCCCATTCCTCGCGCAGCACGTCCGGATCGTCCATCACGTCACGCAGGCCGAGCACAAGGCGGGTGTCTGTTTCCTTGAGCGCTTCCAGCGTCTGCAGGACTTCGCCGCGCAAGCCAAGCGGTTCCTTGTCGACGATAAACACATCCGGCTCGAAAACCTTGGCCGTGTGCTCGATGATCGAGGCTCGGATTTCCAGCGTGTGGTCGATATTGAGATGCAGCGAGAGGGGCGTGTATTCACCATCGCGCAACTTGATCACGCCGGGGATCCGGACGAAGTCGACTCGCGAGCGGAATTCGAAACTGCCGATAATCGGCGACCCGGAGAGGATCATCACCGACAGTGTGTCAAAGGTTCCAACGAGAGAATGCGCAATTGCTCTGCAACGTCTCAGGTGTCCCAGCCCGAATGAATCATGGCTGTAGATCAGGATTTTCGGTGAAGTGGAACGCATGTTTCCCCGTGACTGCGCAGTCGGCCTCACCTGCTTTATGGCCCAAGAAAACGTCACTTGTCACCCATCAACATGCGACTAGCCTGTGCACCCCTTGGGAATAGTGGCAAATTTAATACGATTTTCGGTTGGCTTGGCACGTATTGCACAATTGCTTGACATTCCGTTCTGGCACATCGCATCTGACAAGCTAATATGCATGCTCACATTTTGATGATTTTCCGTTCATCTGGGGCAATCCGGAATCCCAATGCAAAAAAGCCTTTTCAAATTCATCTGGAAATTCAGCGCCCGGCAGCAGATTTTCATCCTGATGATCACGGTCATTTCCTACCCGATCACCTATATCCTCCTGGAGCTGCCCAAACTGATCGTGAACGACGCCGTTCAGGGGTCAGGCTTCCCGCGCGCATTTTTGGGGTTCGAATTTGATCAGATTGCCTATCTGTTTGTGTTGTGCTTGTCGTTTCTGGGGCTTGTGGTCGTTTCAAACGGCCTGAAGCTTTACATTAACATCTACAAGGGCCGCCTGGGTGAACGCATGCTGCGCCGTCTGCGGTTCGAGCTGTTCCAACGGGTTTTACGGTTCCGTCTTCCCCACTTCAGGAAAGTCAGTTCCGGCGAGATCATTCCGATGATCACTTCGGAAGTCGAGGATGTCGGCGGGTTTATCGGTGAGGCGTTTGCATTGCCTGCCTATCAGGGCGGGATGCTGGTCGTGCAGCTCGGCTTCATTTTCATGCAGGATCCGTGGCTGGGTCTGGCGGCAATCAGCTCTTACCCGATGCAGGCCTACATCATCCCCAAACTGCAGCGGCAGGTGGTGATTTTGTCGCGCAAGCGGGTCAAGAACGTGCGGGTGATTGCCGACAAGGTCGGGGAGAGCATCAACGGCATTCCTGAAATCCACGCCAATGACACCTCGGCCTGGCACTCCGCCGATGTGGCAGACCGGCTCTACGAAAATTTCAAGATCCGCTACAAGATCTACAACTGGAAATATTTCATCAAGTTCCTGAACAACTTCATGAACCAGTTGACGCCTTTCTTCTTTTATCTGATCGGCGGGTATCTGGTCATTCAGGGGGATTTGAGCATCGGCGCGCTGCTTGCGGTGATCGCCGCCTACAAGGATCTGGCGGGTCCGTGGAAGGAGCTGCTGGCCTACTATCAGATGACGGCGGATGTCGGTGTGAAGTACCAGACAGTGGTCGAGAACTTCGATCCGCCCGACATTTATCCGGTCGATCGCCTGACCTCTGACGAGAAGGCCGGTCTTGACGGCGATCTCAAGCTCTCGGATGTCAGTTTTTCCGGCGGGGCGGCCGGGCAGGAAGTGTTCGATGTGTCCCTGACGATCGCGAAGGGCGAGACCTGCGCCATAGTCGGTCCGGACGGGTCGGGGCGCACGGAAGTGTTGCAGCTGGCGGCCGGGCTTCTCAGCGCGCAAACCGGCAAGGTGGAAATTGGCGGGCAGGATCTGGACAAGCTCCCGGCGGCCACGCTTGGCCGCGAAATCGCCTATGTCGGGGGGGCGGTGCATATCTGGACCGGCACGATCCGCGACAACCTGTTTTACGGTTTGCGCCATCGTCCCGTCATTTTGCCCGAGCGGAGTGGAAACCGGCTCAAAGACTACGAGCGCAACCTTCGGGAGGCGGCCGAAACCCAGAATCCGACTTATGATCTGGAAGCCGAGTGGGAGGATTTCGAGGCCGTGGGTGTCCAGAGCTCGAAAGACCTTGATGGTGCTGCGCTCAAACTCCTGACCGCTGTTGGGCTGGATGCCGACATTTACCGGTTGGGGCTGCAGTCCCGGTTTGATCCCAAGATGGATGACGGTTTTGCCGAGCGGATCTTGGGTGTCCGCCGCCAGCTCGCGGTCCGTCTCGCGGAGGACGAGAAACTGGCCGGTCTGGTCGAGCTTTGGGATCGAAGCCGGTTCAATTCGAGTGCCACGCTCGCTGAAAACCTGTTTTTCGCGGTGCCTTCCGACCCTGCCATTACCATGGATCAGGTGGCCGACTTGCCGGCCGTGTCCGCCTTCCTGAAGCAGACCGGATCGGGCGAGAAGCTGAAGGACATCGGGGTCAGCATAGCCCAAACGATGGTGGAACTCTTCGCCAACATCTCCGGGGACAGCGGCCTGCTTGGCACCTATTCCTTCATCACCCAGGATGAATTGCCGGAGTTCGACCGGATCGTGCGAATTGCAAAATCGCCTGGCCAGAAACCGTCCTTGAGTGAAAACGACAGGGCAAAGCTGATCGGGCTGGCGCTGAAACTTGTCCCGGCCAAACACCGCCTGGGCGTCATGACGGACGAGCTCAAGGAGGAAATCGTCGCCTCGCGGCATGAATTCCACGAAAAAGTCGTGAATCGCAGCGAAGAGTTCATCGCCATTGATCCGGATGTCTATCTCCCGCCACTCACAATCGAGGACAATCTTCTGTTTGGCCGTGCAAGGGTCGACCGGCGGGATGCGCGTCAGGGCATTGATGCGGTGATCCGCTCTGTGGTGGAGGAAACGGGCTTGCGGGAGCCGGTGATTTTTGCAGGGTTCGGCTATCATGTCGGTGTGGCCGGGTCACGACTGTCGGCCAGCCAAAGAAGACGCCTTGCGGTCGTGCGTGCATTACTTAAAAATGCCAAGGTGACTATTCTGGATGATATCGCTGGCGGATTGACGGATGAAGATAAACAGGCACGGACGGCCCTTCGCGAAATTCTGGGCGGCAGGACCTTTATCTTCGGAACATCCAACAAGGCCATTGCCGGGGAGTTCGATCATCAAGTCGTCCTGGATCAAGGGCGGATCGCATCGGAAGGACATCAGGATGCCTGAGCCGGACAAATGGGGAAATTGTTCCGGCGCACGGCATCGGTCAGGCGGTTTTTGCGGAAACGGCCGGTAGGATCGAAATGGGAGGGTTAAGTGTCGCTTGAAACGGAAGTCGAGGTGCTGCGGCGGATCCCGCTGTTTCACGGTATCGACGAAACCAAGCTTCGGTTGCTGGCATTTATCAGCGACCGGATGGAGTACAAGCAGGGCGAGCGGTTGTGCAGTCAGGGCGAGGAAGGGGACTGCGCTTTCATCATCCTGCAAGGTGTTGCGGATGTTCTGGTTCATGCGCCGGAAGGGGAGCGCAAGGTCGCCGAGGTCGGCGAGCATTCAATTGTTGGCGAGATTGCAATTTTGTGCGATGTCCCGCGTACGGCAACGCTGATTGCCGCCGGAGACCTGGATGTGCTGACCGTTCGCAAGGATGATTTCCTGAAGCTCTTGAAAGAATTCCCGGACATGTCGCTCGAAGTCATGCGGACGCTCGCCTTGAGGTTGGAAAAAACCACCCAGGCACTTGCCGCGAGCCGGTCCGCCAATGGAGCGAGCTGAAGGAGAGATGGTGGCGAAGCCGTTCTACATGCGCGTTTGGGGCGCGCGCGGGTCCACACCGACGCCGGGGGCGTCGACCTTGCGCTATGGCGGCGAAACGACCTGTTTTGAATTGCGTGCCGGTGACGCGCTGGTGATGATCGACTGCGGGTCCGGGGCGCGCAATTTCGGCATGGAAATCTGCAAGTTCAAGCCGATCAAGTTCGACCTTCTGTTCACCCACACGCATCTGGACCACATTTGCGGGCTGCCCTTTTTCAAGCCTGTGTTTTATCCGGACTTTGAGGTCACTGCCTGGGCCGGGCACTTTCAGGACGACAGCACCAATCTCGACGACATTGTCAGCCGGATCATGTCGCCACCGATCTTTCCGCTGGCGGCCAAATCGCTCAAGAGCCTGTCCTACAAGACATTTCAGACGGGCGATGTGATCCCGCGCGATGACGGGCTCGTGATCCGGACCATGCGCCTCAACCATCCGGGCGGGGCCTGCGGCTATCGCTTCGAATTCGACGGCAAGGTGATTTGCATCATCACCGATCACGAGCATGGCGATCCGGAGACCGACGCCGCACTGCCGGACTTCGTGCGCAATGCAGACATCATGATCTATGATGCCATGTTTACAGACGAGGAATACGCCAATTACCGCGGGTGGGGGCATTCCACGTGGCAAAAGGGCGTGGAACTGGCCGTCGCGGGTGGCGTCAAGGTCCCGGTTCTTTTTCACCACGATCCGCGCCGGTCCGATGATGAACTCGACGAAATCGGCATGGCCGCCGCGTCACTCCATCCCGGGACCCTCGTTGCCAGCGAGGGCATGATCCTGCGTCCCTGAGCGTTTTGCAACGCCCGACTTTGCCCATGGGCTGTCTTCACGGGAATTCACATTGCCGGGGAGGGGCTTGCCAGCCGCAGCCGCTTTGTCCAGCTTAGCGCAGGGGGCAAAGACATGGGTGCCGGCGGGCAGCGCCGTTGTGCAGTTCGGGGGGCGAATGAGCGAGGGTCAGGTGGTGCATGGCCGGTATTGGTGAGACGGTGCGGTACATCTTGCGGGGCGGGCCGCCGCAGACCGGCATTCCGGCGCGGGTTTTGAGCGAGATCCGCCGGCGCGAAAACGTGTCGGAGCGCCTGATCAGCTGGATCCAGCTCGCGATTGTGCTGTTCTTCGCAGGGCTTTACATGATCGCGCCACGCGCCGAAGGCTCGGAAGGCTTCAATTTCGTTCCGATCGCCCTCGGGCTGTATTTCCTCTTCACGCTGGCCCGGCTGGTGCTGTCCCACCGCACGGAGTTGCCGGAATGGTATCTGCTGATCTCGATCATGGTCGACATCGCGCTTCTGGTCGGGCTGATCTTTTCCTTCCACATTCAGTATGATCAGCACCCGACCTTTTATCTCAAGGCGCCGACGCTGATGTATGTCTTCATCTTCATCGGATTGCGGGCGCTCCGGTTTGATCCGCGTTTTGTCCTGACCACTGGTCTGGTAGCCGTTGCAGGTTGGGTCGGACTGGTCGCCTATGCGGTGATTTCGGACATGGAGCGGATGCGGGTCACGCGCAACTATGTCGAATATCTGACCGGGAATACCATTCTGGTCGGGGCCGAGCTCGACAAGACCATCGTGATCCTCACCGTGACAGTCATTCTGTCGGTAGCACTTTATCGGGGGCGATCGATGCTGTTTGCCTCGATCCGTGACAATGCGGCGGCAAGTGACCTCAGGCGGTTCTTCGCGCCTGAAGTGGCTGCATCGATCACCGATGCAGACCGAATGCTGGAAGCGGGCGAAGGAACGGTGCGCGATGCGGCGATCCTGTTCATTGACGTGCGCGGTTTTACCAGAACCTCCGCAACAATGGCTCCGGAAGCGGTCATGGCGGTTCTGGCCGCCTACCAGAACCAGGCTGTCGAGGTGGTGCAAAGCCATGGCGGGCGGGTCGACAAGTTTCTGGGTGACGGGGTGCTGGCGACATTCGGCGCGGTGGAACCGTCCGAAACCTTTGCTGCCGATGCGCTTCGGGCCGCGCGCGGCCTGATCGAGACCTTTGCGGGTGACAGCGGCGCCATGACGGACGCGGGGTGGCCGGGGCCTTTCCGGGTCGGGGTGGCCGTTGCCGCAGGGCCTGTGACTGTCGGCGTCGTCGGGTCCAGAACCCGGCTGGAATTCACGGTGATCGGCGATGCGGTCAACCGGGCGGCCAAGCTTGAAGATGCCAACAAGACGGAAGCCTGCCGTGGCCTTACCGATGCCGGCACCTGGGATCTGGCGCTCAAACAGGGGTATGTCGGGACACCTGCCGAAATACGCTCCCAACGCCCGGTCACCGGGATCAGGCGGCCGCTGGATCTGGCGGTACTGGCCTGATCCGGACCCGGCGGATGTTTACCCCTTCCGAAGACGGCTCGGCACCTGACGATTGGGCGTCTTTATAGCTAAAAACCGCTATATTTCCTCATCCTCACTTGATCTTCACCACCATTTCGATAGTGTCGTCGTCACGTTGACGCTTTCGTCAATAAGAGATCAAAAAAGATAAAAATACAGACGGTTAAAGCCTAAATCAGGAGGTGTATATGCAGCTGGACAACACGGTCTCCGCTGTGGTGACGGGCGGAGCGTCCGGGCTTGGGGCGGCAACGGCGCGCATGCTGGCCGCAGAAGGCGTCAAGGTCGCCTTGTTCGACCGGAGTGTTGAAGAAGGCCAGAAGGTTGCGGAGGAAATCGGCGGCCTGTTTGTCCAAGTCGACGTGACGTCGCAGGAAAGCGTCGAAGCCGGCTTTGAGACGGCCCGTGCCGTACATGGCGCGGAACGGATTCTGGTCAATTGTGCAGGGATCGCACCGGTCGCAAAGACCACATCGCGCGGTGCCCACCACCCGATGGACATGTTCGAAAAGGTGATTGCAGTCAATCTTGTCGGCTCCTTCCGCTGCGTCACCCTGTCCTCCACATCAATGGCTGAGCTGGAGCCGGTCAATGGCGATGGCGCACGCGGGGTGATCGTCTCGACCGCCTCTGTTGCGGCCTTTGACGGCCAGGTCGGACAGGTTGCCTATGCGGCTTCCAAGGCGGGGATTGCGGGGATGACGTTGCCGGTTGCCCGGGATCTCGCCAAGTCGGGTATCCGCGTGATGACGATCGCGCCAGGTATCTTTGAAACGCCGATGCTGCTCGGGCTGTCGGAGGACGTGCAGGCCTCGCTGGGCCAGCAGGTTCCGTTCCCCTCCCGTCTCGGCAAAGCCGCTGAATACGCCAAGCTGGTCAAGTCGATCTGCGAGAACGACATGCTGAACGGCGAGACGATCCGCCTCGACGGCGCCATCCGTATGGCGCCAAGGTAACCGGGCAGGTCGGACAGCCTTGCAATTTGCCGCCGGTTCGGTTCGCTTTGAGCTAATCGAACGATGCCTCGTATCGATTGTCAGGCTTCCGGCGCTGAACCGGCATGCTGTGGATTCAGCCGTGAAGTGCAACAAGGCAACGGTATGGTTCGCCGTAAGGGAATGCGTGTCAGGAGGCGGGAAACCGCTTGACGGCCTACAGGCCCTTGACACTTAATCCTTTCCGCCTGGATCGCAAGAAAGCCTCTCAAGGCGTGTTATGCCTTGAGAGGCTTTCCCTCAGAAAAAGCGCTTCAGATTGAACAACTTACATTGTGTTGCGCTTCGCTCATGAACCCACCCCGTCTGGCCAGTCGAAACAATTCATATGGATCTTGCCGCTACTGAGGCACGGCAGTGTCGGAGATTTGGGTGGCAAATTCTTTGAAGTCGCCCATCGACATCAGTTGAACACCTTGCCGTTGCATTGCCACGAGGCCACCAGGATAAACTTGAGTAATCGCTTCGGGAACGGCTGCGACCCGGTAATGATGGTCTGTAGCGCCATACTGCGTACCCCTCACGCAGTTCGGAAATGTCATGCCGATGAAAACCACACTATCGATGTCTTTCGACTTCAAGAAGTCGTTGAGGCTGCTGCGGTCGAAGCCGTTGTAGTGAGGTTTGTAGATCACGTATTCGTTCGGACCGATTTGCTGAACTCCGAGGTCCAGCAGCGTCTTGTAGTCTAGTTCCACCGGGCCAGGTGTTGTCGAGGCGACAAGCTGGGAGCCCCAGCTTCCCGGCACGGCCATGGTAAACTGACCTTGTTCCATCTGCCATTTGCGCGACATGTCCGCATCGCTGCCGTCTGCGTAATACATGCGCACAATATGGACAATCAGCGACCCGGTTTCCCGCCAGGTTTTTACCTGCTCGGCGATTTTCGGCACGACAATCTCGATATCTGTCTCCGGAGCGGAACCTTTCGCAGTTCCCCAGTCGTTTTGTGTATCAATTACGAGAAGAGCCGTTTTGTCTCTGTGCAACTCCGTGTCCGGTGTTTTGAGGTTGTGTTCCAGGAGCGCGTCGAATTTCTCCTTTTGGGACACAGTCCACGGAATTTTGGTGTAGAAATTCTTGTCATAAAATCCTGCGCTTGTTGCGGAAGTATCAGCATGGGCGAGCGATGCAGGAACAAGCATCAGGTAAAATATTGCAAGACGAGCGAATTTGTTTGTCACTTCCATCTCCCATTTTCAAAAGTAGTATTCTCAGCATCGAAATCGAAACAACATGCCGAAGGCAATTCAGTCATCAGGACGGTCAATGGTCAAGAAATATCTAACGTAGAGTGAGTTTGTTTGGTGCCGTTTTTGCGCCCTTCACACGGCTTGATCATTTCAATTTTTTGGGCTCAGTCACGGTTCGACAGTGGGGGCAAGCGGTTGAGCGGTGTATTGGATCTG
This sequence comes from Roseibium sp. RKSG952, assembly GCF_009711355.1. NCBI lineage: Bacteria > Pseudomonadati > Pseudomonadota > Alphaproteobacteria > Hyphomicrobiales > Stappiaceae > Roseibium > Roseibium sp. RKSG952. The sequence continues at coordinate 55,435 of NZ_SMMF01000927.1, forward strand.
TAGCCGCCGTATTGCGCGTTATTTCAGTTGAAGTGCAACAAGTACTCCCGGTGCCCGAAGGCATATGATTGGCACCGGCGTTCCGGCAGGGAAACGATGCTGGCCTTGTCGCAAGGTCGAAAACAGCAGTACTCCATGTTCAATTTTCGCGATCTTTGGCTCTATGTTGCCCTGTCCGTTCCCGTGGTTTTGTTTGCGCTCAATTGTCCCCGGTTATGATAAATCCGGGCTGTGCGGGCAGTCGTCCAGTCTGCCGGTCGAGCCTGCAACTATTTCGGCGGATGGTGGGGGCTGCGGGTCAGGAATTGACGGCGTCCGGGATATAGACTTCCAATCGGAGCGGAGTTGGTCCATCGTTTGGGCCGAACCGCTCCGTTTTTGAAGTTAGATCAGGGACCGCAGATGACCCGAACCGCTCCGACTTCCCCGAACCGCCGCCAGCTTCTGATCGGAACCGCCGCGCTGCTGACTGCAAGCGCAATTGCCAAGCCTGGTGTTGCTGCTGCCGACGGTGATTACGGACCGATCTTCGATGCGCATTTTCATATCTTCGATCCGGAATATCCGCTCAGCGCAAATGACGGCTTCACGCCGCAGCCTTTTTCGGTGTCCGATTACCAGAACAAGATCGAGGGCTTGAACTTCGCCGGCGGCGCGCTGGTGGCAGCCTCCTTTCAGGGTGACCGTCAGCAATACATGCTCGACGGGCTGGCCGAGCTTGGGTCGAATTATGTCGGTGTCATCCAGCTTGCCCCTGATGCGACCGATCAGGACATCCTCAAGCTGGACAAGGCCGGGGTGAAGGGGGCACGGGTCAACATCTTTCGCGAAGGCAAGCCTGACACCGGAACGCTGGCGGCCCTCGGGTCGCGTATATGGGACACAGCCGGATGGAGCCTTGAGGTCTATGCATCGGCCAAGACCCTCGTCGACATGGAAAAGGAGCTTGAAAACGTTCCGCAGCTGGTGATCGATCATCTGGGAATGGGACCCGAAGCGTTGCCGGTGCTTCAGCGGCTTGCGGAACAGGGCGCGAGGATCAAGGCAAGCGGTTTCGGACGGCTTGGCTCCATGGATATTCCGAAAACGCTGAAGGCGATTGCAAGTGTCAACCCTGAGTCGCTGATGTTCGGCAGCGATTTGCCGTCGACACGGGCCAAGCAGCCATTCAAGCCGGCCGATATCAAGCTGATCTGGGACGCGCTCGGTGACAACATGGGCCGGATGGCGCTTTATGACAATGCGGTCGCCTTCTACCGGCCTGAAGGCATCCTGTCTCAGCCATAGGAGAGAGGGGCGGTTTCGATGACCGCCCCGGTTGATCGTCAGTGGCTGTAGCTGACAACTTCAACCTCGATGCCGTTTTCCTCGTAAAAGTAGAACCGCTTGCCGGGTTCGTAGTCGGAATGGCTATGGGTCTTGAAACCCGATGCCAGAACACGTTTTTCAGTGGCATCCAGATCGTCAACCACTACTGCCAGATGGTTCAGGCCGCCTTGCGTGACATAGGTTGCGTGATCAGCCTTGTGGTTTCCACCCTTAGAGTAGAGTGCGATGTAACTGGTATCGCTGCCGACATGGAAAGTCACGCCGTTGTCCTTTGCCGGGCCGTGCCAGCGGACATGCCAGCCAAACCAGTCGACAAAGTTTTGTGCGGTTGCCTCCGGATCCTTTACCGTGACGTTGACATGCTCGAGAAATGCGCTGGCCATGATCTGTCCCTTTCCGTTTGAAATTGAAAAACAAGGCTTTTTTGCCTCGGGACACTGGATATAATTCCTCAACCTAAGTTGAGGTCAAGAGATGGTGCGCGAAAAAAATCTTCAGGTCAGGAAAGGCAATGATTTGTTGTCGATCGGCGAACTTGCCGACCGGACCGGTCTGTCGGTGTCGGCCATCCGGTTCTACGAATCCAAGGGGCTGGTGTCACCGTTTCGCAATTCGGGCGGACAGCGCCGGTTTCTGAGAGCCGATATCCGGCGTTTGTCCTTTGTTCTGGTCGCGCAGGAATTCGGCTTCACAATCACGGAAATCGCCGGGCAACTGGCGCAGCTTCCGGAGGGACGCGCGCCGGACAAATCGGACTGGACGCGAATCAGCAAGACGTTCCGGACGCATCTGGATGCCAGGATCGACCGCATGACCCGCCTTCGGGACAAGCTGGACAGCTGCATCGGCTGCGGCTGTCTGTCGCTGAAGTCGTGCCGGCTTTACAATGCTGGGGATGCGGCCGCGCAAAAGGGCAGGGGGCCGCGTTTCCTTCTGGGCGATCACCCTGCAACAGGTCCGGGTTCCAAAACCGGTCCGGAACAGGACACCTGACCGGGTGCCGGGTGACCGTATCCGGTCGTGTCCATCAGGACATCGGCTATTCAGGTGGCTTGGGTCCGCGCCACAGAATCTCACAGGACCACATAATGTTGCGAACGTCATGGGGATGCTGCCATCATGACAGCGGCTCAAACAAAACAAGCGGGAAATCCGGCCATGATTGAAACCAACAGAGTTGCCCGGGGACTTTTTGCATTCGCACTGATCTTGTCTGTCTCCTCCGGCCTGCCGGCGATTGCAGCCGACAAGTCCCTGACACCCGGCGCCAAGCCGGGCCCGGCAGCGCCCGGTGCAAAGCCCGGCGAGGACGCCGCCTCCGGTGCCGAGGTGTCGGACAAGGTGCCCTACACCAGCGTTCGTGATGTGTTCAGCGGCGACAAGACGGTTGCGGGTGAGCCTCTGGTTTTTCCGAGGAGAAACGAATCGATCAAATCTGTCGTCGTGACTTTGGGCCCGGGCGAGGCAACCGCGTGGCATCAGCATGGGGTCCCGACGTTCGGTTACATTCTCGAAGGTGAACTGACAGTGACTTATGAAGGCGTCGGCAAGCGGGTCTATCGCAAGGGCGACGGGTTCCTGGAGGCCATGCATGCGACGCATCGCGGGGTCAACACGGGCGAGGGGCTGGTGCAGGTGCTGGCCGTCTTCATGCTCGGCGACGGCAAACAGCCGACAATACCCGAACAGGCACCGGGCGAAACCCGCGAAAAAATCCAGTAGAGCGGTCGCGATCCCGAAAGCGGCTGGTTTCTCCCCAGTGCCTTGGCCGCAAGGCGAGACAAAATTTTCAATGCTCTGCGTGCCTTCACAACGGTGCCGTAGCTTGTGGAACAGTTTGACGAAGGGCCTGATGGCCCTTCGTTCTGGCTGCCATTGTTAAAGTTGCGCCAGAAGGGCAGGGGTTGGCCAGCCGTCGGCCGGAAACCCGAGGCGCTTTTGGACATCCTGAACCGAGGCGCGGGTGCGGGCGCCAAGAATACCGTCGACCTTGCCGACATCATATCCGGCTGCCGACAACTTGGTCTGCAGCTGGCGCATCTGGGCGTCATTCAGGCCCTGATCCGGATTTCCCTGATTGTAGACCGGCGCACCGGCAAGGCGGGTTGCGAAATAGGCTGCCGAGGTGGTGTAGATGAAGGACTGGTTCCATTCCAGATAGATGTCGAAATTCGGATAGGCGAGGAAAGCCGGTCCGTTGCGTCCCTGCGGCAGGATCAGCGCGGCCGGCAGGTCGCCGGCGATCTGGCCGGAGCGCGGCGTGACGCCGGCAGCGGCCCAGTCGCTTGCCCGGCGCGCCTTGCCGAGCCCGGTCTGGCTCCAGTCCAGTGTCGAGGGTACCGTGACTTCCTGCAGCCAGGGCTCGTTCGGGCGCCAGCCCAGATGCTTGATGAAGGCTGCCGCCGTGAGAATCGCGTCCGGAGCGCTGCCCTTCAGATCGACATGGCCGTCACCGTCGCCATCCCGGCCGTAAAGCAGAATGTCCTCGGGCAGCATCTGCACCTGGCCGATTTCTCCCGCCCAGGCGCCGGTGGTCGTGCGCGGGTCCAGATCGCCCTTTTGCACCATGGCGATCGCCGCGATCAGCTGCGGGCGGAATAGTTCCGGTCTGCGGCAATCATGGGCAAGCGTGGCCAGTGCGTTGACCGTATTGAAATCGCCCTGCACGGCGCCAAAATCGGTTTCCAGGGCCCAAAAGGCGGTGATCACCGGAGCGGGTACGCCGTATTCCCGCTCGGCCCGCTGGAACACGCTGGCGTATTTCTGCATGTTCGCCGCACCGTTATTCATGCGGTAACCGGAGATGACCCGTTTCGAGAAATCGAGGAAGGTCATCTTGAAGACGCCCTGTGCCCGGTCCCGGGACAAAACCTTGCGGTCAATCTGCGCGCCGTTGAGTGTCCGGTCCGCAGCACTTGCCGACAACCCCTTTGCAACGGCCTCCTGTTTCACTCCGGCAAGAAACTGCTGGAAGTTCCCGCCGCATTGCTGGGCCAATGCGGGCGCGCTTGCCGGAAGTGTTGCAAGGGCAAGGAATGTCAGGGTTTTGAAAAAACGGGCGGTTCGAATCATGTCTGGGTTCCGGTTGTCGGCTCTGCGATTTGCGGTGAAAGTGGCTGATCGGACCGGGTGAGGTCAACCTTGGACCGGAGATGATTTCGCAATTGATCCATTGCCCGCAACACCAATTGGCCGTTCGCTGCGGTTGCCCGCAAATTGGTGTTACGGGCAACCGGTGGTGCCTGATCCGGCGGAAATCGATCCGTCCGGCGCGCGCAGGGGACGCTTGTCCACGGATGCGCTGGACCGGCAGGCCGGTTGGGGAAGTGCGACCGGCGGGACGGGGTAAAGCGTGTCTGCATTGACCGGCGAGGTTTGTTGCTGGCACATCTGAAAGGCCATGTCGTAGAGGCCCTGCCAGCCGCCCGGCATGGAGCCAAGATTGTCGAGCGTGGCAAGGGCTGCACCGGCCCGCGCGCCTTTGACCGCGCCTCCGGGGCCGCGCCATGCGCCGCCGATAACTGCGCCTGCCATGCCGCCTTGCACCGCGTCTCCCACCGGATCGCCACTGCCGGCATACCGGTTGGCATAGTCGGTCGCATAAAGCACGCAGTTGGTGTTTGCCTGGGCGGCCGGCTGGGCCATCGCAACACCGCTCACGACAAACGCGCAGAGAATTGCAGCCGCTGGTGAGAACGGTGTGATCGCCATTGAAATACTCCTCAGGGTGATCCTACCCTCGGGAAATCAGGCAATCAAATAACACAAAGTTACGGAATGAAAATCGCGCCAGGCCGTGGTGCCGGTGCCGAAGGTCAGCTGTGGCCCGAAACAAACTGCTTGCTGACATATCCGGTCTTGCCATCATAGCTGACCGAGCACCACCAGCTGTCACAGCTGTCGAGGAGCACCCTGGCTTCAGCCGGCAGGATCGCAACAACCTGCGAGGAGCTGTCTGCCGAGGCCCGCATGTTGACCGAAGCCGTGACGGTTGCTCCCGGCGCTGACGGCAAGGCCGCTGATTCGCCAGACCGGTTCGAGCTGGGGCTGCTTGCCGGATCCGGGTTGTTGCTCAACAGGGCGCCGGTTGCGGGCGCGGCCGGTTGCGGCGTGGAGTTGTCCGGGTCCGCTGCCGTTGCAGCCAGAATGGCGCTTGCCGCATCATCGTTCCCTGACGGGGTTTCAGTGAAGGCAAGGGCTGCGGATGTTTCGGGCTCGATGATTGTCGCTGCACGTGTGCGTAACACATCGTTCGATGTCAGCTGGATATCGGGGCTGTTGGTCGACCGAAGTTGGGCGAGCTCGACACTGTTTTTGAGGGCTTCCTCCAATCCGGATCGGGTGCTGGCGGCCGCGATGTCGAAATGTGTGTCGATTGCCGCGAAGTTTGCGGTTTCCGGAGAGTGATCCTGCCGCATCATTTGCTTTGGCACGATGGTCTGCCCGACATGCAGGAGCCTGGGAGCAACGGGGCTGCCTTCCTTTGCAGCGTAGACCGCCGCGCCGGTTGCTGTGACTGCGATGACGGCAGCCGTGCCCAAGAGCTTGAGCGAGAGGTTTCCGGTTCGGTCACGCACCGGCTTTTCAGCGCGGCCGGGCAGATCCGTTTCACAAAGTGCAGGGCCCGGATCGTCGGCCCAGCGGATGCCGGGGGACGCCACGAGTCGTTTGCTCGAAGGGGTCGAATGGCCGGATTGAGAAGACCGGAAATTGGCCGTCGCCTTGGAAGCGCTCTTGTTCCGCAATTCTATAACTCCGTTTACCCACTCGTCACTCGCGCCGGTCAAGCGCTATAAACTGCCCTGTACGTCAAGGTGAGTATTGGTCATTAGCCCGATTCATTTACGCCTTGTCAATAATATGACACTGGCAAATTTATCAATATCTACCAGAATGCCATTTCATGCCTGCCAATCGAGTCAAGATTACGGCAAAGCGTTGCTCGCGATTGCCGGGACTTTCCGTTTACGAAATAAGCCTTGGATATTTGGCTCTCAAAGCACTTTAGAAATGGTTAACCATAATTGTTCCGGTTGGAGAATTTGCCGGGCGAAGCCGCCATGCGTTTTCAGGGGTTTGGCATTGGATGCAAAGCGTGGCGCCCCGTTTTGGTTGCATTGCCCTTGCGGGGGCTCGGAGAGACCTCTGCATATTGCTGGTCCGAGCAGCTGAGCGCGCCAAGTCTGCCCATCATCTATTGGGGATGGTGTTGAAGTGTTCACGGAACGCCTTTCCATGCGGTTTCCGCCTGGAAAGGCTTCCTGGCCAGCTTGCCATAAGGAATTGAGTGTCAAGGATCTTTGACCGCATAGCGGCGCGACCCGCGCCCTTGATGCTCAATTCCTTATGGCGTCATCGCCACGTCTTTGGCGTAAGTCCAACTTATGCATGTTTCGATTTGCTTCCATATGCAGGGGTCTTTCAGGCCTGCTTCCCCGGCAAACCGGTGTGAGGGACCGTTCTCATGCGCTTGATTCCCGAGGCGGCGCGCATATCGCAGAATTTTCGAGGCGTTTGGCTGCATAAGAAGTGTTGTCCGGGGGATGAGATCCGGCCTCGTCATTCCGGACTGACTGATCCAAAAACTTCAGCAAGAACTCTTGCATTGTGGAACAGGCAGTCCATATTAGCAGCCATGACAAGCACCCAGACCATAGAGCCAAAGACCCGGAAGTCCGGTACCAGCCCCGGACGGCCGCGCAGTTTTGATGAAGCGACCGCGTTGACGGCAGCGCTTGAGGTGTTCTGGCGGCAAGGTTACGAGGCGACGTCGCTGGATGACCTGACTGCTGCCATGGGCATCAGCCGGTCCAGTTTCTATGGGGCTTTCGGGTCCAAGCTTGCGGTCCTCACGGCTGCATTGAAAATGTACTCGGACGCCAATCTGACGCGTCTTCAGGAAATTGCGTCGACCGCCACGGACGATCCGCTTGGCGCGATGCTCAACGCCTTGACCGGACTGGAGGCTGGTCAAAAGGGCTGCCTGTTGGTGAATTGTATCACCGAAATGGCGCCCCATCAGGAAGAGGTGGCCGCACTAGGCCGCCGTCATCTTGAAGAAATCGAGCGGATTCTGGCCGGGACGATCGACCCGAAAAATCCGCACGCCGCACTGGACAAGGCCCGAGCCTTGTCGGCGCTCACGATCGGGACCCTGGCGATGCGCAAATCCGGTTTTCCGCCGGAAAAGATTGCCAGAAGTCTGAAAGAAGCCCGCACGATCCTGTCTCCCTGATCCGTTTTTAATGGAACCATCGCGGTGCCAGACGGTTCTCGCGGTTACAGGGGCAGGATTATTTATGGACCGTTTGGTCCGGAATTAGAGAATACAGGAATTTGGAACATGTCCGATCACAAGCTGTTTTCCCCGATCAAGGCAGGGGCTATCGATCTGAAAAACCGGATCGTCATGGCGCCGCTGACGCGCAACCGCGCACGTGCCGAGGATGATGCGCCCTATGAGATCCATGCCGAGTATTACGCGCAGCGCGCGTCAGCGGGCCTCATCATCACCGAGGCTTCACAGATCTCGCCGCAGGGCAAGGGCTATGCCTGGACGCCGGGGATCTATTCGGATGCGCAGGTCGCCGGCTGGAAGAAGGTTACCGAGGCGGTTCACGCCAGGGGCGGCAAGATTGTCATCCAGCTCTGGCATGTCGGACGGATTTCGCATCCTGTTCTGCAGCCGGGCGGGGCCGATCCGGTGGCGCCCTCTGCCATCTCGGCAAACTCCAAGAGCTTTGACGGTGAGAACTTCATCGATACGACCAAGCCTCGGGCGCTGGAGACCGGGGAAATCGCCGGCATTGTCGAAGACTACCGGAAGGCCGCTGCCAATGCGCGAGAGGCTGGATTTGACGGTGTCGAAATCCATGCGGCCAACGGCTATCTGATTGACCAGTTTCTGAAGGATGGATCCAACAAGCGCACAGACGCATATGGCGGATCGGTCGAAAACCGGCTGCGCTTTTTGAAGGAGGTTGTGGAGGCTGTTACCGGCGAGCTTGGTGCTGACCGGGTCGGTATCCGCCTGAGCCCCTATTCGAACGCCAACAACATAACAGATAGTAACCCGCAGGAAACGTTTGTTAATGCAATCGATCTTTTAAATCGCTACGGCCTTGCCTATCTGCATCTTGTGGAAGGTCAGACCGGCGGACCGCGGGATGTGCCTGAAGGCGCTGACCTTTCAGATCTTTACAAACGCTTTGACGGCGTCAAGATGGGCAATAACGGATACGACAGGGATCTTGCGGTCAACCGGGTCGAAGGCGGAGACGTCGACCTTGTTGCATTCGGGCGCCCCTACATTTCCAATCCTGATCTGGTGGAGCGGCTGGCGCAGAACGCGTCACTCAACCCGTGGGATCAATCCACATTCTATGGTGGTGGCCGGGAAGGCTACACGGACTATCCGGTGCTGACCGAAACCAGGGCTGCTTGACGGCTGGCGGTTGGTCGCACTTGCAGACCAAACTGAAATTGCATGGTGGATGTGAGGCGTGACCGGCTTGCGCGTTATATCCGCTTTCCAAGTTACAGGCTGCCCGCTCCGTCGTGCCTATCCCCACCCTGGGCAGCCTGCAAGACGGCCGGTGCGGTGCTCCTCTCCCGCCCGGCCGTTTTCTTTTCCGGTATCCTTATGTGCCAAGATCCGGATCAACGATTCGGGTCAACGCGCTGCATTGCCGGGCGCAGGTATTTTTCATCAAGTAACCCGGCGGCTTCCGGGTCCGCCACGACAATCAGGTTTCGTCCCCGGCGTTTGGCTTCGTAAAGGCAATGGTCGGCTTGAACCATGGCGTGTTCAAGGAGCGTTTGAGGCGGGCAGAGCGAGATGCCTGCGCTGAAAGTTACACCGTCATCGTTCCCCAAGACCTGTTTGCTCGCGCTTGAGAAAGCTTTGGCCAGACGCTTCGCCGTCATGTCCGCCAGGTCTGCGGAGGTTTCGGCAAGAACGATGGCGAATTCCTCGCCACCGAGCCGGCCGGGAATTGCATCTTTCGGAAGTGTGTCCCTTGTTATTTGCCCCATCAAACGCAGAACCCTGTCGCCTTCGGCGTGGCCGAAACGATCATTGACGGATTTGAAGTGATCTATATCGAGGAGAATGACGGCATAAGGGCTGTGATGCTTGCCGGAACTCTCCAGTAATTGGCGGGCTTTGAAGAAAAAGGCGCGGCGATTCGGCAGCCCGGTCAGGTCATCTTCCATCGCTTTTTCATGAAGCCGGTTCTGAATGCGTTCGAGTGCCATGGCAGCAACGCACATGGTGGTTGCGATTATGCTGATCAGCGCGACGGAAAGATTGTAAGTCGCGGCTGGCGACTGGAAGGTGGTCAAAAAGACCCTTGGTTGGTTGAGCGTGTGGACGGTGATTATCGTGATGTAGGAGGTCGCCTCGAACAACACGATCACCGTCAGAATACGCGCACTTGCAAGCTTCTCGCGATTGAGGCGGATACACATCCACGCCATGGCAAGTGCGGCAATAAGAAGAGTCCCTTGTACGAAGGCGACCCTAAGGGCGACTGAGTCCCGAAAGCCCGGGAGCTGTAACAACAACATCCAGGAAAGCGCCAGCAGGAGTGGGGCCCAAAGGAATCGCTTGCCTTCGAAAAAAATCGCAATGGCATTCGGGCGCAGGCCTGCTCCCATGATAGTAAACGCATTGGCCAGGAAGATGCTGATGAAATTCGGGATTTCGCCACGCAGGCCAATCAGCAGCGTTCCAACAGCGATACAGAGCAATCCGAGCGACCAGACGATAGCGCTTGCTGAGATTTCCCGGGTCCGATGACGCAAGCTGACCAGAAACAGCATAAGCACGCCAGCGCCTGCAAACGAAGCAAACGTTATGCTTGTATAAAGTGTTGCTGAATCAAGCCGCATTTGCCCCCCGTGAGCGACTGCGATGCATCGGTAATTTCTTTAAGCGCCTGCTGGTTAATTCCATGTTTTAATTTATGCTCTAATTCAAACATATATGTAAATATTATTGCTAAATTCAAAAGACAAGTTTCGGGAGTAGGGCTCTCTATACTCTGCAATGAGTAAGTGGTGGAAATTATTTTAATTGGAGTTGATTAATTTATCTTGTCGTTGCTGTCGAGCTGATTGGCGTCAGAATATGAGCATTTCCAGCTTTAATTTGATAGCTTGTTAAAATTTACAGGTTCTTCGGTAGGCGGCGGCGCGTGGATGGATAACCGCTGCAATTCTCCCGTGTCTTGGTCCAGGATTGTCGCGATTGTGCTGGTTGCACCGGCCCGCTGCCCGCTCCGGTCTTCCGACACAATCCGGTTTCTGCCTTCACGCTTGGCAAGGTAGAGGCAGGCGTCGGCAAATTTCAGGGAGACATCAAGCGAACTGGAAATTCCGGTGGTCAGGACACCGGCGCTCATGGTGGCGTGGTTGCCGTTGCCCAAAACAGCCTCGCTTTCTCTGGTGAATGCCTGGGCCAGGTCCAAGGCTGTGATTTCGGCTTTGCGGTGCAAGGCTCCGGGCAAAATGATCGCGAATTCTTCGCCCCCCAATCGGCCGGCGAGGGCGCCTTGCGGAAGAAGACCTTTCGTGATTCTGCCGAACAGGCGCAAGATCTCGTCGCCGGTGGCGTGCCCCAAGCGATCATTGATCGATTTGAAGTGGTCGATATCCAGCAGGATGACGGCGTAAGGTGCCTTTCTGTTGTCCTTGCTTTCAAGCATCTGCCGGCCCCGTTTGAACAGAGCCCTGCGATTTGGCAGTCCTGTCAGATCATCTTCCATCGCCTGTTCGTGAAACCGGCCTTGAATGCGTTCGAGCGCCATTGCCGCCACGCACATGGTGCTGCCGATTGTCGTGATAAGCAGCAGGGTCAGGTAAACCGTCATGGCATGGGTCTGGAAGGATTGCGCGTAGCTTGAGTATTGTTCAAGCGTGTGATGCGAGATCGCAATCAGCAGTGCCACGGCTTCCAGGCTCATTATGATTCCCAGAATGCGTGCGTTTACAAGTCTTGCGGTGTTGCAAAAGGCGCAAAGCCAAATGATGTAAAGCGCGCTTGCCAAATAGGCTCCATTCACGAAACCGACCCGCAGATAGACTTGCTCGCGAAACGCTGGAAGCAGCCATAAAGCCGCCCAAAAGCCGGACAGAAGAAAAGGCAGCCACAAAAACGGCTTCCGGCCGCACAGCGAAGCCACGGCATTGGGGCGTAGGCCTGCTCCGGTGATAAGTACCAGATTAGCGACGAAAATGCTGAGTGAGTCCGGGATCGATCCCCTCAAACCGACCAGCAGCATGCCGATAGCGATTGCAAGAAGCCCGAATGCCCAAACGATCCCGCTGAAGGTGATTTCTGCCGTGCGGTGACGTAGGGAAAGTGTAAAAAGAAGCATGACTACCACGCCAGCGAATGTCGCGAAGGTTACACTTGCAAAGAGCGTAGCCGAGTCCAGTTTCATGAGGCCTGACGGGTCTTGTGTGCGAGGATTGTTTTGATTTTGTTTTATCGATAATTTTTCTTATTATGGATGCCGGGGCGCATCAAGCTTTTTGAATGATATTCTATGGAGCGTTGGACTTTGGAAAGAAATTTCCGGGGCTTCTCTTGGACTCCCGTTGATAAAATCTGGTGTGTAAAGTCTTTTTTTATTTCTTGTGTTGCAGTGAGTGAATTCAAGCGCCAAGTGCAACACAA
>NZ_SMMF01000550.1:0-1757 GCF_009711355.1 Roseibium sp. RKSG952
GGAAGGGGTTTGCCGCGCTTCTGGATCACACAATCTCCAAGGGCTATCCACCTTTTGGCTGTCGAATGAATGTCTTTAGCGTGGCTGGTAATGAATTTCGGCGAGGGCGGCTACAAGAGCAAGGAATAGAATGAATGCCAAACCTGTCATGGCCGGTATAGAAATTTGGTCTAGAACTATTTCTATGTGAAAATCATCGACCTTAACCGCAATTGCACCGAGACCGGCTGCGAAAACGAGAGCACATGTAGAAAGACAGGTAACGAACGCTCTCCGCAACATGCTTGCTGTTCGGAAGAGGTATATTGAAACAAAAAACATGGATAATCCGGCGGTTAGCCCGCCGAAAATCCAATAAGGGGCCAAGACATCAAACCCTGCTAGTGCTATTGCACAAATAGCCCCAACCAGCAGCGCGCTTATTCCGGCACGAACCCATGTAAAGTGGTCGCCAGTATCAGCAGGCGAGTATTTTTGTGGGGGGCGCTTCCCGACGAGCTTTGACCTACACTTGGCAAACCATCCTACTTTAGTTTCATATGGTTTTGGATCAATAAGCTGCGCCATTAGCAATCCCCCGGATTCTTATTGCAAAATCAGGTGAATCGGCTTGTCACGCATCGTTTGCACTCCTTTTAATGAGTATCGCTTCAAGAGCATTCATAGCGTCAATGAATGTATCACACTCACGAGCAAAGACAAGATCTTTGTCCCCCTCCCATGTTTTAAGGACGTGCTCAATGTCTTCCGTGCTAGCGTTTTGGCCGATCATAACCATTCGGCCACTCCAATTCCCAACCCTTTCGACATCCCCTAAAATGGATGCAGCGCATATACCATTGTAATATATCGCGGGCACATATGGGGCGTAATGAGTGGCTTCTTGGAAGCATTCGAATGCTTCAAAGTATTGCGCTTGACGCATTAAAGCCAAACCGAGATTTGTCGTGTACCCCATAAGAAATTCGACTGGTGTATCGTTTCTAATTTTTCGGGTTAAAATGAGGGCAGCGCGAAAAGCTTCTTCAGCTTCACTCCAACGCCCTGTGTAGTAAGATGCTAATCCAGTGCTGCCCAAAACATATGGCTTAGTAATATCTGGGATCCTGTCCCAATCGTCTTGGTGTCTGCGTCGCTGCCGCAAGACCAATAGGGCATCATTGAATTCGGCCTTTCGAATTGCCTCCCGCGCCTCGTCATACCATCCGGGTATTTCAATTCCCTCGATGTTAGCGATTTGAAAATGAGGATTTAATAGCTGTTCTTTTTCGGAGGTGGCTCGAATCTGCTCGAGCGTACCCAAAAAATTTGGGTCATGTTTTTGCTCGTCAATAAGGCGTCGCATACTCGCCAGAACTTCAGGTTTTTTAGGGTCAGCGCTTTGAAGGTAGCGCTTAACCTGTTTCCCACTGACGCCCAATTCTTTCGCTAGCCAAGCAGTATCAGCTAGTCGAAAAAGTATGCGAAACCGGTGAATTGTTACTGCCTGTTCGTATGACTGCTTTTTGAACATAATGCCCACCTTGCATGTCTGAATAGGTGTATTGTGAGACAAAAAAAATGTCCAAGCAACAAAAAATTGTACATCCAGTGAGCGGCCGGATGTTTTTGAGATTTGTTAAAAGGCTGCCGAAGAGGGGAATGCTCCGGAACCGGGCCCTCGCCCGGTTCTTTGCCGATGCGGGCTGGCATAGCTTCATATCGAAGCTGGCCTACAAAGCAGATCGGTCCGGCAAGCTCTTCGTTCGGATTGACAG
>NZ_SMMF01000803.1:0-10881 GCF_009711355.1 Roseibium sp. RKSG952
GCGTTCCGCGCCCTTGACAATCAATCCCTTGGGACAAAATGGCCCGGAAGCCATCAATGGCGGAAACCGCCATTGATGGCGTTCCCTGACAAAACGTCGATAAACCGGGCATAAACAGCCCACAAGTTGACTAGATGCACGCTTCGCGGGCCTTGGAAATTCAGGTGTCCGGATAAGCACGCCGGAGCGCGTCGAAGCGGTCCCGCTCCATGGGAGCCGCTTGCCGCTCAAGACCAAGGGCGGCCGCCAACTCGCGCGGGGTTGCGGCCCAAAACACCTGCGGTGTCCAGCCAAGCTGCCGGGCTGCCAGATGTTGCAAGGACCGCCAGGGAAATGGTGCCACGGCAGACTTCATGCAGGCACCAGCGCCTTCGGCTCCTGGCCCCCGGCCTCTTCCGGCTCCGGATCGCCAAAAGTGGCTTTCAGCAGATCGGCGACAATCGCGGCAAACCCGGCAATGCCGGCGGGCGCGGTCATCTCGGCCACCTGCTCGTCGGTGACGGCATTTCCGGCCCCGCGAAGCCCGGCACCGATCACCCTCGTCATGTCCCGCGCCGACAACCGCCCGGTGGCGAAGCGCTCGACCAGCGCATTGATATCCTCGCAGGCGAAAGCGTCTTCCAGCTCCGCCAGCGCGCCAAGGGTCAGCACCAGCGTCCAGCGCCGCCCGTCAAGCATTGCGGAGATTTCCCCGCGCAACCGGTTTGCCATCAAAACCTCCCTGATCAGATCGCCGTGAATGTCAGTTCACCGGCAGATTCCAGCGCCAGCTCGAAACTCACCTCGCCGTCGTGCCGCCCGGCATATTCAAGGGCCGTGATCTGGAACAGTCCCTCAAGCGTGCCGAAATCCGGGATCACCGCCTGCCAGGGCCGGATACTGCCATCAAAGAACAATTGCCGTGCCTGGGCATCGCTTGCCGCATCCTTGAACAGGCCCGAGCCGGACAGGCTGGCCGTGCGGGTGCTGGCCGCCTCCAGAAGCTCCCGCCAGCGGCCGGGGCTGTCAGCCGTGGTGATGTCGACGGTTCCGGCCGACAGCGCGATCCGGCGCGCCCGCAGGCCCGCGACCGTCACGAAGCTCCCGGTCTGATCGGCATCCAGTTTCAAAAGCAAATCGCGTCCGCGTTGCGCACTCATGTCCTTGCTGCCTCCTCTGGCCTTCCATTCATCCCTGCAGCACCTTGCAAGCACGCCGCCCCACGGCACGCGCCCGCAAGCTTTCAGAATTTCCGTTGTTGGTCTTCCCGGACGCAGCGAAGCGGCGATCCGCGACCGGCGAACCCCGGACATCATTTCCGCCACGGGCTCTGCGATCCCGCATAAAAACTCCGGTTTTAGCGGGATGACGAAGAGGGTTGATTGCCCTGATCGGTGACCGGTTCGGTGACGGCACGGATTGCGGTTTCGGCCTGAAACCCGCGCCCGTCCTTCAGGACATGGCTTGCAATCGCGCCGATGGTGAGATTGATCAGCCGGTACCCGGCGATCGGCACCGGCCCGTGGATCAGCACATCGGCCGCCCGCCCCGCGGCTTCTGCGGCCTCATCCCGGTTCGGCGCGCGGGAAAAAACTGCCAGCTTCAGCGCATGTTCCAGTCCGTCCTCGGCGAGGCTCAACAGGGGTTTTGTATCGACCGCCCGCAACACCAGATAGGGCAAGGACTGCCCCCGTGGAGCCAGATCGAACAAGCGGCCCGCCCCCAGCAAACCGGTCAGCGTGCCGTCAGCGGCAAGACAGGCGAAGAGCCCCTTGCGCAGCGCCGTCTGCGCCTGCTGGAAACTCATGTTCCCTCCTCCTCGGCACGGCACACAAGCTTGCGGTATTGTGCGTCCGGATCGGCCACCGACAGCAACCGGAACGTCCGGCTGCCGACCATCAGCTTCCAGCCGCTTTTCACATCCGGACGATAGCGCAGCCAGATGTCATGGGTTGCGGTCCCGTCCAGACGTCCGGCCGTGTCACTTTCGCCCTGCCCGCGCAAGCGGATTGCCGCGAAATCGGCCCCCGCCTGCGTAAAACTCCAACTGGCGGTTCCGTCCGGTCCGACTGCATGCACCGGCTCCAGCAGGACCACCGGCACGTTGAGATCCCCGGCCCTCACAGCAACGGTACCCGGTTTGTCAGCACCAGCCGGTCGAAGCCGACCGGCACGGTCGCAACCGGCCGGTCGCTGCCCGCCTCCCGGTTTTCAAACCAATGGGCGGCAAGCAGTTTCACCGCCTGTTTCAAACCCGCCGGAACATCCTCCGCAGCCGGGCCGTAACCGGCGGTGAACCCGATCTCGATGCCGGATACCCCTTGCGCAGGATATCCGGCTCCGGCGGCCACCTTCAGCCGGGGCGGGTCCTGCTCTTTGAGGAGCACCCACGCATCGGGATCAAGCGTGGTGGGCATGCCGTCCAGATCATAGACAAGGATCTGGTCAAGTTGGCTTACCGGTGCAAGCGGCAGCGGCACCACGCGGCCCGGCGGCCAAGCATCAAGAAACATCCGCCAGCCCTGTGTGATCAGCGCCCGGCGGGTTGCCTGCTCGACATGGCTCCGCGCCGCCGTGATCAGGCTGGCGAGCGTGCCGTCTTCAGCCGTTGACACCAGCCGCAGATGCTTGCGCATGTCGTCAAGGCTCACCGGCTCGACAGCCGGCGGGCTTTCCAGATGGACGGTCATGGGGATTGATCTCCGGTTTCCAAAAAGCGACGCCGGGTTTCTGAGAGAAACCCGGCGCCAGTTGGGGGAGGTTTTTCGCTGGTTCGCGGGATGATGGCGGGTAGGCTGAGGTCTTGCGTCGCCTCCGCATCTTCAAAGGAGCTGTTCACACACGGGACCGGTGAGCCACCGCCCCTACGGGTCCATTACCCGGCCGAGAACTTAAGAAGCTTGATCGCGTCGAAGTCCTGAACACCGCCGCCAACGCGCTTGGTGGTGTAAAACAGCACATAGGGCTTTGCCGAAAAGGGATCGCGCAGGATGCGTACGCCCATCCGGTCGACCACCAGATAGCCGCGCCGGAAATCGCCAAAGGCAATCGGTGTCGTGCCCGTCCCGATGTCGGGCATGTCCTCGGCCTCGGTGATCGGAAAATTCAACAGTGTCGCGGGCACGCCCGCCCCGGACGGCGGTTGCCAGAGATAGGTGCCATCCGCGTCTTTCAGCTTCCGGACGGCCCCCTGGGTCCGGCGGTTCATGACAAAGCGGGCGTTTTGCCGGTAGCCGCTCTTGAGCGCATAAACCAGGTCGATCAGGACATCGCCCGGATCAGAGGCCGGAAACGCCCCATCCACCCCGGTTTGCAACGTGCCGAGATTGCCCCAGCTCCAGCCGGTCTCGGCCACCTGCGGCACGGACAGAAACCCGGTCGGCTTGTTGACACCGTCGCCGGACACAAAGGCCGCCCCCTCCTGTTCGGCAAAGGCGGTTTCCACCTCTTCCGCAAGCCACTGGTCCATGTTGATGGCCGCATCGTCCAGAAGGGTCGCGGTTGCTGCCGGCATGGCGTAGAGTTCCATGACGGAGAAGTTCAGTTCTTCCAGCTGCGGCGTGCCGGTCTGGGGCCGCACCGCGGTTTCGCCCACCCACCCGGTTGCCGGGCCGGTGCGGGCAAAGGGTTTCCTGTAGGTGGTGGCAGAGACCTGCCGGTTGCCTGCAATCGCACGGATCGGCGAGGCATGGGACAGGCGCTCCAGAATTTCGGTTTCGGTCTCGTCTGGCACCAGATAGCCGCCATCCGCCCCGGTCCCTGCCGACATGTCCTTGATTTCAAGCGCGGGCTGTTCCCGGCCCGAGCGCAGATATGTGTCAAACGCGGCCTTGCTCTCAAGGCCTTGCGCCGAGGGCTGCCGGCCGGGGCTCCCTGCACGGGCCGGACGGCGGCTTTTGAGGCTCAGATCGTCAATCCGGCGCTGGGTCGCATCAAGGGCCGCATCCAGCCGGTCGAGCTTTTCCAAAGTCACCACATCGGCGCTGCCCCGGCTTTCGATCTCCGCAAGCCGCGCGTCGTTGACAGAGCGGTAGGCCTCGAAGGCGCGGAAGAATTCATCGAAACTGCGGGCAACGTCTGCCCCCGCCCCGCCTTCCGCCATCGGTCCGGCAGGCACCGGTTCGGCACCGGTCAGACCCGCCTTTGTTTCAAAAACCGGTGTTTCAAAAACCGGTGTTCCAGAAACCGGGGTTTCAAAAGCGGCCGCGCCAGCGTCCGCGCGGTCAATATCATCCAAGCGTGTCATCCCTGTCTCCTTGAAGCAATGCCAACCAGCCGCGCACGCGCCTTTGCCGCTTGCGGGAAGGTCACCAGCGATATTTCCCAAAGGTCGATGGCGATCAGCTCCCGGCCCGAACGGGTCCGGCGCGCCTTCAGTGCCCGGAAGCCGATGGACAGACCGGTGAGATCGCCCGAATTCAGAAGCGCTGCCGCCTCACGCGCCCGCGCCACCCCCGGATTGAGCTTTCCCAAAACCCGCAAGCCGCTTGCGTCCTCGCGCAGCTCCCGCCAGGTGCCGATGGGCTGATGCGCGTCGTGCTGCCAGAGCATGGCAACGCACCGGCGGCCCGTGAGGCTTTTGGAAAACGCCCCCCGCCGCACGATGTCGCCACCGCAATCCGGTTGGGCGAACAGGCTGGCATAGCCGGTGACCCAAAGGCCGTCTGTCTCAAGATCCGCCATCACCGGCGGGCTTCCTTGCGCAGGATCTCGACCTCTTGCGTGAAGCCGCGAAACACCTCCGTGTGATGGCCGGACTTGCGGCTTTTCTTTGAAAAAAGGCGCAGCACAAACCATTCGGGCAAGCGCATCCGCGCCCCGGACAATTTCTTGAACATGTTGTCGGATCCTTGATCTGAAAGCGTCTCTTGCCGCCGCACAGCACGCGTACTGCCCGTGCCCGGCGAAAATGATTTTTGCAAGGAACGCCTCTCAAGACGGCGTCCGCCTTGAAAGACTTCCTCGCCAGTTTGTCATGAGAGATCGAGCATCACAGGCGCGTCGTGTTCACCGGAAACTACATGCCTGTATGATGCTCTTTTAGCATTATCTTTCAGTATTCTGAGCTTCATTTCTCATGTGATTTTGCAATCCGTTGAGGCGCCTGTTCAAACGTGCAATCTCCTCGACAAAATCGGAAAACCGCCGGTTCGACTGGCCGAGCTCCCGCACCAGCGTGAGCGCCAGAACAGACGCGCAGACCGCCCACAGGAACAGCGCAAGATGCGCCAGATCCCCGCGCTCGATCACCGATCGGGTGATGTCCTCAGTCATCGGAGACGCGTCCGGCCCGGGCGCCATAACCAACGGCGGCGCGTTTTTCGTCCTCGTCCAGATAGGTTGCCGCCCCGACCCGGCGCCACAGGGCCTCGCGTTCAGGGGCCAGCGCCTCGATGGCATCAAGATCGGGTTCCAGCCGGAGGCCGGTATCATAGGCAGGCCCGAGCCAGGCCGTCAGGCTGGCCGTCACCCGCCGGACCAGAGGCAGCACCGCATTGCGCCAGAAGGCCCGGTTGGCCTCCTGATAGTTCGAATAGGTGTTGTCGCCGGGGATCGCCAGCAACATGGGCGGCACGCCGAAGGCCAGCGCGATTTCGCGGGCGGCCTGGTTCTTGGCCTCGATGAAATCCATGTCCTTGGGCGTCAGTCCCATGGGCTTCCAGTCGAGCCCGCCTTCCAGGAGCAGCGGACGGCCGGCATTGCGCGCGCCCTGATACCCGGCCTCCAGCTCGCCCTTCAGCCGGTCGAACTGGTCGGCGCTGAGATTGACCGTATCGCCCGCCCCATAGATCAGCGCGCCCGACGGCCGGGCGGCATTGTCGAGCAGCGCCTTGTTCCAGCTGGCCGCCGCATTGTGAATGTCGAGGCTCATCTGCGCGGCCTCGATCGGCGCAAAGCCGTAATGATCATTCAGCGGGTGATAGAGTTTCAGATGCCGGACAGGGGCCGCTCCCTCGTCTGCCAGCCCGGACAGGCGGATTGTGCGCCCGCCGGCGGTATAGTCAAACGCTTCCGGCCAGCCATCCGGCCCCGGCACAACCCTGATCCGGTCAGGACGCAGCACATGCAGTTCGCGGGGCGTCCCGTCAAGGCCGACCTGTTCCAGATAGGCATTTCCCGAGGTGAGCAGCGCCCCATAGGTGCGCTCCAGAAAATCGGCCCGGGTTTCGTCCGGGTTCGGCCGGGCGAGCAGATCCGTGAGCGGATGCACCTCCAGCTCCGCGTCTCCGTCAAACAGGGTCAGCGGAACACTGGCCGCAGCTTCGGAAATCATCCGAACGGCCCGGTAGACCACCGGGTTCTTCGCAAAGCCCTCCTGCGCAAGGGCCGCATAGTTGCGCGGGCTCCACACCGGCTGCGCCCGGCCCTGCAGCGCCAGCAAGGGGCCGGTGCGCGATGCCTTTTGCCCGGGTGCGTTTCCACGGGCAAGCAATGTGTCAAAAGCCTGTTTCAAGCGCATGTTTTATCTCGTTTTTTTTGACATTTTTGAATGAATGCATCACGCTCCAAGGCACGACGGTCACGGATCGGGAGCCCGAACCCCGCTCACCGCGCGAGGTCGAGGTGCTCACCACATCTGGCCACAGCCTTCGCAATCGGATAACACCGCGCGGTCTTTTCCATTTCACGTTGAATCAGGTCCACTTGTGTCCCCACCCGACCTCCACCTCCGCCCCGCCCGCGACGAAGACGCCTTGATGCTTGCAGCCCTGTCGACCGAGGTCTGGCTCGACACCTATGCCCGGGACGGCGTTTCGCGCGCCTTTGCAAACCATGTTCTGAGCGAGTACGCGCCGGAGGTTTTCCAAGCCGCCTTGCATGCCCCGGACACCCGGCTGCTTGTGCTGGAGCGGCAGGCGCATCTGCTCGGCTATGTCCGGCTTCATCTGACCCCGGACCCGCCCGCACCGGATTGCGGCACCGCCGAGATCAAGACCCTCTATCTGCGCCGCCACCACCACCGGCTCGGCCTCGGCACCCTGCTGTTCCGGGCCGCGATGGCAGAACTGCACGGGCTTGGGCATTGCCGGGGCTATCTCACCGTCTACGAGCACAACGATCCCGCAGTGGCCTTTTACCGGGCACTCGGCATGGACCAGACCGGACGCTGCGTGTTCC
Source organism: Roseibium sp. RKSG952 (assembly GCF_009711355.1). Classification (NCBI taxonomy): domain Bacteria; kingdom Pseudomonadati; phylum Pseudomonadota; class Alphaproteobacteria; order Hyphomicrobiales; family Stappiaceae; genus Roseibium; species Roseibium sp. RKSG952. Next base: position 7,099 of record NZ_SMMF01000803.1, read on the forward strand.
GTTTCGAAGACCAAAGCGCCCCGAACCTGATTTTCTCAAGTTCCACGGCCGGATTTTCCGGACCGGAGCTACATACTGGCGCCGCGAATATCCAATAGCCCTTGAACCCGCCCATATTCTCCCGGCTCTGTACGTCATGACGCCCCCACTCACCAACGCATCATTTTAAAAAGCGCATTATTTCCAGATCAATAGCGCGATGTCCTGTCACGCCTTTTAAAGAAAGCTGCTGGAGGCCAGCTTGCACGCCTTCCGCAAATCGCGTCACAGTCGCTCCGACCCGCAACGCGAGGCAAAACAGTGACCCAGTCCGGCCCCGATGCCATCCGCCTCACGCTTGATCTCGGCCAACAGGTCGGGACGGTCTGGCGCGTCCTGACCGGTATGGAGCATTTGCCGCTTTGGTTCGGCGGCCATGTGTTTCTGGACGCAAGGCCGGACGGTGTCTTCCGTGAGACATGGCGGCAAGACGGCCGCGATATCGTCACTTCCGGCCGGATAACCCGGTTCGAGCCTCCTTCGGCCATTGCATGGAACTGGGCCGATGATGATTGGTCGGGCGAAACGCAGTTGCTTCTGACACTTCAAGGGACGGATACAGGCACCCGTTTGACCCTTCAGCATACCGGCTGGGCAACGCTTCACGAAAACAAGGGAGACACCTTGCGCAAGGATCACCTCGCAGGCTGGACCATGCATCTCGCAAAGCTTGAAGCCTACTGCTGGGACCTTCCGGTTGAGTGATCGCGCTAGAGCCCCCGCACACGCGGCTCCGCCCTTGGGCCCAGCATCAGCTCCGTCACCGCCCAGACCAGCGCATCCAGCCGGTCGGGGGAGCGGCCGCTGGACAGGCCTGCCGGGCCGAAATCGGCCATCTCGTCCTCCAGCTCCGGAAAAGCGCCTGCATGGTGGATGCGGCCCTGATCGTAGAGCATGGCCACCGGTTCGGCGCGGGAGAATTTTCCGCGCGTGGCCCGCACCGTCTTGACCGGAACGGACGGGTCCGCGCCCCGGATGACCTCCGACACCATCTCGCCGCCCTGATTGACCTCCGCCACGAGACAATCCGCGTCAAGCCCATGCCAAAGCCCGATGGCAATGGCGGCCCAGTCGGCGGGCTTCACCGCCCTGCGGCTGCGGTCGGCAAGCACATAGGCCTGACCGTCCTCGCCCAAGCCCACGGCGACGATGCCGCAGGCGTCGGAGTGCCTGCCCGAACTTGCAGGCGGATCAACCGCAATCACGATCCGGCGCAAGGGACAAGGAGCCCGCTCCACCCGGCCCGCCTCCAGAGCATGCCGGGACCACAGCGCATCGGGCCTGTCCTCGATCAGCTCGCCGTCCAGCTCCTGCCGCCCGAGCCGGGTTCCGGCATAGCGCGACACGATCCGCTCCAGAAATCCGGGGGCCAGATTGTAGGCATTGGCCCGGGTCGGCGCGTGGGTGACGGCCGTGCCCGGCTGGCCGAGCAGACGCTTGATCAGGGGCACGGGCCGGGGCGTGGTCGTGACCAGTTGACGGGGTTTCTGACCCAGACGCAGTCCGAATTGCAGCATGTCGAAAGTCTCCTCGGCATAACGCCATTTCGCCAGTTCATCACACCAGGCGAGATCGAATTGCGGACCGCGCAGGGCCTCCGGATCTTCGGAGGAAAACCCTTGCGCCACCACACCGTTGTCCCATTCCAGCCGCCGCCGGGTCGGCGACCAGCGCGGCCGTCCGGACTTGGGATGCACCGCCAACAGGCCCGACACCCCTTCCACCATGACCTCGCGCACATCCGCATAGGTTTCGCCGATCAGGGCAATCCGGCCCGCCCTTGCGCCCTCGTGCCTGCCGCCGCCCGCCGCCGCGCGGACCCATTCGGCCCCGGCCCTTGTCTTGCCCGCGCCGCGTCCGCCCATCAGCAGCCACAGCGTCCACGCGCCCTCCGGCGGCATCTGGTGATCATGGGCAAAGACCGGCCATTCATGCAGCAACAGCTCTATTTCGGCCCGGGACAGGCTTTCAAGCAGCGCCTCCAGCTGCCCGGCTTGCGCGCAGGCGATCAAGGCGTTGCGCAAGTTCGCGGCGCAGCTGGTCGTCGTTGTCTCCATCCTCGCCGGCCGCCTCCTTGCCACCCGCCTCCCGGTCCAGATCCATCAGCATGGTCAGCGTGCGGGCGAGGCTCGCCAGCGTTTTCACCGTCTTGTCGATCTCGCCGAGATCGGCCCCATCCGCATCCAAAGTCCCGAGCCGCGCCTCGATCTGGTCCATCTGGCCGGTAAAGGCCCGGTAAAGCCGCCGCACCAGGGCTCCATGCGCATCTTCGTCCGCTGCCGCATTCGCCTGCCCGCCGGGGCGCTCCCGGTCCGGCCCGGCCGCAGGAGCAGACCGGGTCCCTTCGGGAGACTGCCGGACCTTCTTGCGCCCGGCCCGATCCTTCGCCTTTTCAGCCTTCACCACATCAGCAAGCCCCTTGCCGGAAAACCGCTCGGCAAAACCCGGCCCCCCGCGAAGCTCCTTTCCGCCGGTCATGGCAGTCCTTTCAAAACAGAAAAGGCCGGCATGTGCCGGCCAGACATGTGGTCGATTTGCCTTGCCTTCCGCACACCCGGAACCGGAAGAGGAGCGCCCTGTCCAACAAAGCCCACGACAGTCCGGACACAAAAAAGGGCGCCCGTGGCGCCCAGTTTTCTTGTCGTCCCTGATCGTTCCTGCGTTCTGGCGCGGTTGCCCGAGAGACAAGGCGTCACCGCCAATCCACACGAGCCAGATCGGCGTTACACTTGCCACCAACCCTTGCCAGCCGCAGTTCTCCGACCGTGATTCATTCCTAGCAAATCACCGTCACGCTGTCAAGAATATTTTCCTATTTTTTTACTTCGCCTCTCACCCGGCCAAAAACTGCGCGGCAATCTCGCGGCTGTGCGGCCGGGTGCGGTGTTCGAACAGATAGATCCCCTGCCAGGTTCCAAGCCGCATCCGACCACCGGCGACCGGGATTGAGAGCGACACGGGCAGGAGCGCTGCCTTGATATGGGCCGGCATGTCGTCCGGACCTTCCAGCGTATGCACCAGATAGGACATCGACGGATGATCGGAAGGCGGCACCAGCCGGGAGAAAAAGGCTTTCAGATCCCGCTGAACATCCGGATCGGCGTTTTCCTGAATGAGCAGAGAGCAGGACGTGTGACGCACGAACAGGGTCAGCAGCCCGTCACCGGCCCCTTTTGTCCGCAACCATCCGGCCACATCGTGAGTGAATTCGTATAGTCCGGCCCCACGGGACTGGAGGGTGAATGCCGTTTGCATCGCAACGCCCTTCTTGCATGGAATGACAGCCGGATAACACCGGAGCCGCCAGGGGTCAAAACGGCCCGGTGCCTTCTGGCTGCACGGTTTTTCCTATGCAAGCGCGCTTCAACCCAATACAACTGGCACCGCTAGGCTAAACAGCATACTTCCCTATCAAATCGAACTCGCAGAAGCACCGGAAGCCCAATGGATGGCAAAATAATAATATTCACTCAAAGGGCGAACAGATTTTTTTGGATTATATCCGCTATATTTTTCTCTATACTTACAATAGGAGGCATATACGGGTATTTTTTCTCACCAGAATACGAAATTAAAATTACACAAATTTTGATAATTTGCGTATTTCTTTCTGTAAGCCTGACTTATTCGAACTCAAATTTAAGAATAGAGTTTCACCCCCACATAAATCAGATAAAAATATATGACCAGGATACAGAAATTTTTAACGCTTTTTACAAAGGAGATTTGGAGAAAAATTCAATA
>NZ_SMMF01000533.1:0-1630 GCF_009711355.1 Roseibium sp. RKSG952
GCGACGCCTGCAGCTTCGCGCCTGCCGTCGTTCCAGATGGCCTTGATCAGCGCGATGCACATTAGTGCCATGACGATCGAGAATGGCAGCGCCCCGATGACCATCGCGGTCTGGATCGCTCCTGTTCCGCCAGAGATCAGCAGACCACCAACTACCAATGCCAGAGCCGCGCCCCAGAACATGATGTGCGGACGCGCTTTGGGACCTTCGTCGCCGGCTGCATTGATCGTATTCACGATCAGGACCGCCGAGTCAGCGGACGTTACAAGGAACGTCAACAGCAGGACAACGATCACAGCGGCCATCGCCCACGCCAATGCTTCTGCAATCGGAGCAAGCATGTGTTCCGTCATTGCAAAGATCTTGTCGCCGTTCGCCGCATCCAGAATGACGCCGTTTGCGTCTCCGTTCAGTTCCAGATCGATTGCCGTGCCTCCGGCCCAGGCGAACCAGACAAAGCACATCAGTGCGGGCACAATCATCGCGCCCAATACGAATTCACGGATCGTCCGACCTCTGGAAATCCGCGCCAGGAACAGGCCGACAAAGGGTGCGAACGCAATCCACCACGCCCAGTAGAAGACCGGCCACCAGCCCTGCCACTGTGCAAGCAGGAACGCTTCCGACCCCTCAACACCATCAGAGGCGTACACGTTGAAGCTCAGCCATGGCAGCGCGATCACATAATCCCAGATGCCTACGAAGAACGCCTTTGCACCAAAGAAGGTGGCACCGAACAGGATGAAGAAACCCAAAAGGAAGATCGATAGGCCCATGTTGATGTTCGACAGCCATTTGATGCCTTTCCCGACACCGGATAGAGCCGACAAGGTCGACGCACCCATGATGACAATCAGAGCAACGACGATGCCCAGTGTCGTGGCCGAACCATCAGGCTGAGCAAGGCCGCCGACACCGATACGTGTGAGCCCTGCAACGAACTGCTCGACACCGAAACCCAATGTCTGGGCTACCCCAAGAATAGTGGCAACAACGGCGACGATGTCGATCAAATGGCCGAGGTTGCCCGACAGCGATTTACCAAACAATGGTGTCAATGAAGAGCGGATCGTCAGTGGCAGTCCGCGACGGTAGCTGAAGAAAGCAAGCGCCAAACCAGCTATCGCGTAACATGCCCAAGCCCCGAAACCCCAATGCAAATAAGACCAGACATAGGCCGTACGTACATTGTCGGCGTCCAGAGCCGTTGTGACGCCCTGAATGACCGACGGGTTGTTTTTGAAATGCGCCACCGGTTCGGCAACGGCCCATGTCAGCATGCCAACACCAATGCCCGCACCAAACATCATCGAGAACCATGAGAAGTTTGAAAATTCGGGCTTCTCGCCTTCCACACCCAGCTTCAGCCGCCCCGCTGTGGGCCACATCGCCAAGCCTATGCAGACGATCACAAACGCAGTCACAACCCAGATGTACCAGGCGGCGAACTGCGCCAGAATGGCCGCATTCCAATCGCCCAGGACGCGCCCGGCTTGTGTCGGCCACACAATACACCAGACAACCAGCAGGCTGATGATGATCTTGCTGATCACCGTCACATTAATACTGAACCCCCGATAAAAACCGTTGTCAGCGGTCTTGATCGGAAGTTCCGAAAGAGGTGGCTTTA
>NZ_SMMF01000403.1:0-837 GCF_009711355.1 Roseibium sp. RKSG952
GGATCCTTGCGATGTTGGCCCGGCGGCTTGCGCTGGCCAATAAGCCGTAGTGGCGAATGCGGTGGAAACCGTTTGGCAGGACATGGATCAGGAAACGGCGGATGAATTCCCCCGTTGCCAGGTGCATGACCTTCTGCCGATCGCCGGTCCTGATGCGGTAGTCCTTCCAGCGAAAGGCGACCGTGTCTGCGTCGGCACTGATCAAACGGTTGTTCGAGATCGCGACCCGGTGTGTGTAGCGGCTGAGATAGGCGAGCACAGCTTCGGGCCCACCGAAGGGAGGCTTGGCATAGAAGATCCATTCGCTCTTGCGCAACGGCGCCAGCCAGGCAGCAAAGGCCGCTGTGTCCGCCAAGCTGGCTAAGTCGCCGAAGAAGGTCAGTTCTCCGGCGCGATGCAGGGCGAGCAAACCCTCGATGAACAGGCGCCGAAACAGGCGGGACAGCACTCGCACATGCAAAAAGAACCCGGGCTTGCAGGCGACCCAGCGGGAGCCATCCGGCGACAGGCCGCCGCCCGGAACGATCATGTGGATGTGAGGATGGTGGGTCAGAGCCGATCCCCAGGTGTGCAGCACGCAGGTCATGCCGACCCGCGCACCGAGGCGCTTGGGATCCGCCGCGATCGTGAGCACCGTCTCGGCCGATGCCTTGAACAGGAGCCCATAGACCGCCTTCTTGTTCCAATACGCGATCCGGGCGACCTCCGCCGGCAGGGTGAAGACCACGTGGAAATATTCCACCGGCAGCAGGTCTTCGGTGCGTGCGGCCATCCAGTCCCGGGCTGCCGGTCCCTGGCATTTGGGGCAATGCCGGTTCTTGCAGGAATTGTAGGCGA
>NZ_SMMF01000183.1:0-337 GCF_009711355.1 Roseibium sp. RKSG952
GAAGGGCTTCCGGAACATATTGCAACGCCATCCCGTCTTGCCTGACCGCCTCGAGGTGCATCTCGGGTGTACGGAGGGCTTTCGGCACATATCGCAACGCAAAAGTGTCATGCCTCACCGCATCAAGACACATCTCCTTCGTCCGGATGGGGACCGGCACAAATGCTAACGCCATGCCGCTTTTCCTCACCGCCTCGAGGCACATCTCCGCTGTCCGGAGGGGGGCCGGAACATGTCCCAACACATACCCGCGTTTCCTCACCGCCTCGAGGCACATCTCTGGCGTCCGGTGGCTCTCGGGCACATGTTGCAACGCCCTGCCGTCTTGCCTCACCGC
>NZ_SMMF01000597.1:0-2324 GCF_009711355.1 Roseibium sp. RKSG952
CGCTGTGCGGAAACGAAGCTCCTCCGTTCCCAAGCGCCCGGCCCTGCGGGCGGGCGGGGGAGCCTGCGGAGAGTTCACGAACACTATCCTCGGCGCGCTGGGGGACGGAAGCAGCGTCGAAAACAGCATCAAGAGATCCGGACGCGGATCGACGCGAACGCCTACGGTTTGGAAGGTTGGGATCGAATAATTTGCAATTTGCAAAATGCAAATTATTCCGGATCTGATCGGGCGTCGTCTGGCTCGGCGTTATGCCGAACCTCACGCTCACCGATCAACCAACATCCGGTTGACGGTCATGTTTGCCAATGCGACCATGAAACCCGTCCTAATGATGCCCCGGGGAGCGCCTGCAAGCGCGAAGATCCGGGGCTATTTTTTTATGCTGACCGTCGGCGGAACGGCCGTCAAGACCGAGGGGTCGGTACGGCCGTTAATTTGATGGATTTGGCAATTTCAGCTTGTAACCCACCCATACTTGATGGCGTGTCCGGAAGGCTCATTTCATCAAATTCCGGTAACGGTTCGGAGTAAGCCACCAGAAAGAATTCTCTGAAACGACCAAGTTCCTTACCAGCGGATGGATTTCGTAACCGGACGATATGGTCACGACGCTCTCGGCCTTCGGAGTACATATGAGAAGGGCGTAGGGAATCGTTGCTGCGATGTCCATGTAAGTTGCCGTTCATGCAAGACACAGTGTTAAGGCAGGAAAGGTTCGTAGCGGGCTTTCGCCACTCACGTTCTCCCGCGTAGCGGATTCGTTCATTGGCCCTAGGGGGCCGGCTCTTGGGCTCCCGCCCGCCGTCGACGGCTTTGCCGTCTCTGGCATCCCGGGGATATTTATAGACCAATCCGGAAGGATCTTGTCGCCCGCGGCAAGGCATGTCAGCATCATGATTGCGGAACAGGCGGGGACGCCGATGGCCGCGACCAAGACGGAAGGCCCTCGGTGCAAACCGAGGGTTTTTTTTCCGGCAGACGCCGGGTTGAGTTGCCTTCACCTTCCAAGCTCTTTTCTCATTCGGTTGCATCTGTCGTCGAAGGCAGATGGTTCCTCAGACGAGAACCGTTTGCAGTGTTTCTTTGCCTCGACGAAGCAACTCAGGAATGTCGGACGCCTTTATCCGCTCCCAAGCCAACGAATGCGCAATGTCGCGGAGGAAAGCTGCGACGTCTGCCCATGGACCCGGCTCAAAAGGCGGGCGATCAAGGAATGTCACATGCACAAACTCGGTTGCCGACTGGGCACGCCGCTGTGCAATCTGCTCAAGCGCATCAGATAGCCATTGAGCACGGGTGCGCATCTGCTTCTCTAGGTTCTTCTTGCTCGGCTTCTCGGTTCGGGCGTGTTCGATAATTTGGAGCAATTGCGCGAGGCGCTCGACGAAAAGAGTAATAAGCTCATTGATTGCCTTGTCCGACATCGCCCGGAGTTCCTCGGAAGCAGATAGCCGCTTGGTTGTAGGCTTTCTTGGGGTCTCCGAATCGTGGCTCTCCTCCTGCCCAATTTCACGATGCCGTTTGACGATCTGACTGACGTCGGACACCCGAAGACGTTCCCCCCTCTCCAGACGATCCTTCACGTCCTCGAATGCGCCCTCCGGCGCAGTTGCGAGCCGGACGAGTGCAGTCTGCGGCAAAGCTAAACCGTTGTCCTTTAAAAACAACGGATCACCACGGAACCGAAGGTAAACGTTTATGGCGTCACGGGCCCATTGCTCCGACATTCCAGTTTCCGCCTCGACCCACGGGAGCCAAGCGCCGTGAGGAAGGGTGTCACGCCAACGTGCCAGCTTCTCCCCTGCATCCATGAGAGATTGTGCGCCAGCTATCAGGCTTGCACGGATCGCAATCGCATCGGATCTCAGCTGTTCGCGATGCTCGGTGGGAATAGCATCGTAGTTGAAATCAACTGCAATGTTAGCTCCACCATTCTTAATGATCGCAAATTTGGTCATGAAAAATACCCCGGAACGAATTGCTCCTACCTGAGTATCTGATGAAAGTTCCTAAATCCCCAATAATTGGGGATTTGAAATAGCGGGAGCCGCATGGTGTTGGCTAAGGCTGTGCAGCCATTCTGGCGTTTGCCACCGCTATCTAATAGGTGGCCGCTCAAGGGCTCGTCTCCGTTGATTTCGTCCTGATCTCAAGGATGCATCCATTCGGAGGTTCAAGCATTCATGTGGTCGATACAGAGTCGGTACAAATTACCGAAACAACAATGAGAGGCGACGTGTCTTGCACTGTCCCCTGCGTTAAGCTATTGAATTTAAAGTGGAAATTTGGTGGCGGAGGACCGCTCCAGTCGATCCCCCCAT
>NZ_SMMF01000162.1:0-317 GCF_009711355.1 Roseibium sp. RKSG952
CTGAGCGACAACAGCCGGATCTTCCATATCACCAGCGTATCCGCTGACACGCAGCTGACAGGTCTTGTGCTGACCGGCGGCAGCGTGACCGGAAACGGCGATGGCGGAGCGGTCTACAGTGCAGCAAGCCTGACAGTTTATAACAGCATGGTGTCCGGCAACACCTCGAACGCGGGTGGGGGAATCTTCGGGCAAATGGCCCTGACTTTCACCAACAGCATGGTGTCCGGCAACACCGCTGGGTTCACCGGCGGAGGTGTCTACGGGATGGGTAATGTGACCCTGACCAACAGCACGGTGTCCGGCAACTCCGCAGG
>NZ_SMMF01000680.1:0-3958 GCF_009711355.1 Roseibium sp. RKSG952
CGGGCTCGGATAGTGGCCGCCAAACTGGCCGAAGTGCCGTTCCGGGGTCCAGACCGCCTCCAGGCCGGCCTCATCCGCAAGGTCAGCCGCTTTAAGGAGCAAATTGTAGCCGCTGTCGTCGCCAGCATCCGCATCATCGGATCCGAAAAAGAACAGCCCGAACCGCATCCGGCCGTCCCCCTCCTGAGCCAGGCCGATCCGGGACGGAGCCCCGGCCCCACGCGCCACGGCGACCCTGAGCCGGACCTGACCGTCCGTTTCCAGACACCAGAAACTGCGAATGTCTTCCAATCCGGGCAGACCGGAAAGTAGCTTGCCTATGCCATCGCTTGCGGGAATATCCGTTTTGCGGTCAAACCCTGCGAGACGGCGGATAACACCGGGGTCGGTCAGGACCGAGACATCGCCTGCCGCCTCCCATCGCGCCACTTCGGCGAGCGTTCCGTCTTCGAACTGCTGGCGGGCCTTTGCGCGCTGCAATTTCCCGGAGGTGGTTCTCGGAAGTGTTGCAGGCAGAATGAACACGATGGCCGCAACATCAATCTCGTGGAGCTCGAGCACCGCCCGGCGCATGGCCTTTGCCAGACTGTTCGGATCAAAACGGCGCAAGGAGGACCGGCTTAATTCATGCACCAGAACCAGTTGTTCATCGCCATCGTGGTCAATTCCGAAAGCAATCGTGCAGTCATGACCAAGCAATGGATCGCTGTCATTGGCGGTGATTTCCAGATCCATCGCATAGTGGTTCTGGCCCCGGACGATGACCATTTCCTTGATCCGGCCCAGCACATAAAGCTCACCGCCCTCTATCGCCCCCAGATCACCGGTTCGTAACCAGGTCCGTCCACTGTCATCGCCTGCAAGCCGCGCCCGGAAAACCTCTTCGGTCGCTTCAGGCTTGTTCCAGTAACCAGAAGCAACACATGGCCCGTATACCCAGATCTCTCCGACCAGCCCTTCCGTTTTCGGTTCGCGCGTATCTGGATCGACAATCATGACCTCATGCCCGCTTACAGGGACACCGGACGAGACGAGTTCACGCCCGGCGTTCTTTCCCTGTCTCTTTGATGAGAACCGATCGGGATCCTTTAAAGTCTTTTGCCAACGAACCGTTGTTCCCGTTTCGTCTACCAGTTGACCACTGGCGATCAAAACCGTTTCCGCCATTCCATAGACGGGGCGGAAACGGCTTGCCTCAAAGCCTGCAGAAGCGAACTTCCTGCTAAAAGCTTCCAAGGTACCTTTGCGCACGGGTTCTGCTCCGTTGAGCGCATGTTTCAGATGCGAGAGATCAAGCGATGCTGTCTCACTATCTTCGATCTTGTCGCAGCACATCTGCCATGCAAAATTTGGAGCCGTTGTGATGCTTGCCCCTGTCTCAGACAATAATGACAACCACCTTTTGGGTTGTTGAATAAAGCTGGCCGGTCCCATCAAATAAGACGGCATCCCGGCGAACATCGGATATAGGATCGTTCCAACAAGACCCATGTCGTGATAGGGTGGCAACCATCCACACATGGCCTCGTCCGGATTTCCTGCCTCCCTTCGGGAATGGCCAAAGTATTCGTGGATACGCTCTGCATTTGCCAGCAACTGCCGGTTTGTGACAGCCACCCCTTTGGGCTTTCCAGTTGTTCCCGACGTATACTGGAGAAAGGCCAGAGAACCACTATTAAACTCAACTACATCGCATAACGTTTCCTGTTTTATTATTTCATCCACCGGAAGGAACACAAGATCAAGATTGCCTTCAGCCAATTTATCCAACTGATCCGATTGGCATAGAATTGTCGAGGTTTGCGCATCGGCCAGGATGGAATAAAGCCGATCCATATGCTTGGTGTTTCTTGGGGGGTAAGCTGGAACTGCAACGACACCGGCCAGCTGACACCCGAAAAACGCCGATATGTAGTCAAGTCCCGGCGCGCACAAAATCAAAGCACGGTCACCGGTACATAGCCGATGCTTAATTGCGCTCGCAATTTTCAACGCTGATTTGAACAATTGCCCATCCGTCAAGGAAACCTCGCAAGGGCAGTCCTTTTCGGGAAATGAAAAAAATCTGTAAGCTAGTCTCTCGGGTGTCGATTTGGCCCTGAATTCAAGGATTTGGCCAATCGTATCTATAGAAAGCGAACTCATATTCATTGCGCACTCTCCTGATGCAGAGATTACGGCACTGACGATGGTTACAGCATCTGGGGATCAGCGCTCTCTCAGACATCGCTGTTGTGACTATAGTAAATTTTACACTGTCTAAATTTTCTAGTTAATAATATTTAATAGTTATTTTCTACAATGTCGTATTTTCTTATAATATTGTCTTAGAAAGACTTTCGAACATGCCTCACCCGGGCCTTTCGTGATCAGCCATTCCAATAAGGAGCTGATATGACAAAATATCCTTTTGCAAACATCCTCCAACGCTTTGTGGGCAAAGCCGCTCGATGAAGGTGCAATCATTCATAATGCAATCTATACGCATTAAATATAGTCATTTTAAATAAATGATTCTTGCACCCAAAGCAGATCATGGATCTCGAAATGTCGTCACTAACCTTAGAATCGAATAGTAAAAACAATAATCGCTACGCACTTTTTTTTATTTTTACGGTTGTATTTGTTAACTCACTGGGTGCCAGCATGGTAATGCCTGTATTGCCATCTTTTATAACGAACTTAACAGGAGGAACGATCGGTCAAGCAGCCAGTTGGGGCGGAATTCTAACCGGCATGTATGCCGTAATCATGTTTTTGGCCGGGCCAGCTGTCGGAAACCTCTCTGACAAACATGGAAGACGTCCTGTTATACTTCTCTCCTTAGGTCTTTTGGTTCTCGATTACATTATTATGGCATTGGCCCCAGACTTGTTCTGGCTTTTTGCCGGGCGCATTTTGTCGGGATTCTCCGCCGCAACATTCGCTGTTTCGTCTGCCTTCATTGCGGACGTTTCCGAAAAGCAAGACCGCGCGGCCAATTTCGGCCTTATTGGAGCGGGGTTCGGTCTCGGATTTGTAATCGGCCCCGCTATCGGAGGACTCATCGTTGAACTTGGCTTGCGGGCCCCTTTCTATGCGGCGGCCATCATCAACGCAGCCAGTTTGCTGTACGGGGTTGCCGTCCTTCCCGAAACGCTTGGCATGGATAAGCGCCGAAGCTTCACTTGGAAATGTGCGAATCCATTTATGGCATTGAAGCCACTCGCCGTCCCGGGCAAACAACGGCCCCTCCTTCTTGCTCTGCTTTTTTACATGCTCGCACAGAATGTGTATCCGGCAGTATGGGCCTATTTCACGGAAGGCACCCTGGGCTGGAAACCGGCTCAAATCGGCATTTCTCTCGCGTTTTACGGATTCAGTTACACGTTTGTCCAAGGCTACCTGACACGTGTCCTCTCGCGAAAGCTAGGTCTCAACACAACACTGGCGCTTGGGATGTTATCCGGCATTATAGCATTGGGGATTCTTGCGATTACGTCGCAAACATGGTTGGCATTTGCCGTGATCCCAATCGCAGCCCTTGGAGCACTTTCCTCCCCTGCATTCAACGGAATATTGGCGAACAGGACCAGTGACAATGCCCAGGGCGATCTTCAAGGGATCGTAGCAGCACTTGCTGGCATATCATTGATTTTCAGCCCTCTTGTTATGACCCAAGTCTATCATGTATTCACAACACCCCAGACGCTCATACAATTTCCCGGTGCGCCGTTCGCCCTTGCTGCCGCTTTGTTGATTGCTGCCATATTGCTTGTCGCCAAGGATCTGCACCAGTGAAAGCCAACCACCCGATTTGTCTTTCACTAGCCCGGATTATGCATCAGACCGCTGGTTTGTGTCTGTGCGACGGCTATGGGATTGACAGGGCACACTTGAGCGTTGCGCTGGCAGTCCGGAGCGCTCCTATGGGGCTTTGAGGGTTTCCGTTCGGGGTGAAAATGCCATCCGGCGGGAT
>NZ_SMMF01000524.1:0-1567 GCF_009711355.1 Roseibium sp. RKSG952
TTGTCGTTTTCAAGGATTGTGTCATTCAACAGCAGAAGTTCGCGCTCGAGCTCGTGGCGAACGGAAGCTGTAAAGTCACGTGCGTTTTGCGTCAGTTTCAAACCCGCATAATAAGCCGAACGGCGTTTTTCATAGTCTTGCGGAAGGTCCTTGTCGGGATTCCGGTACCGGTCCGCCCCAACAACCCAGACTTCCTTGGACCTGATGCGTTCCCGAAGCTGGGTCAGCACACAGATCTCGTAGCTGATGCGGTTTACACGGCCCTTGTTGTCCCGGACTGAACCGCGCCATTTGGCCGGAATGACGCCCTCGACCGGAACCGCTTCCGGTGAAACAACCCTGGAACCTTCGTCTAATGTTGCCTTGAGCCACTCCATAGCCTGCAGGACCGGCCGCCAGGCAGAATTGTTGGACCGGAATTCCAATGTCGCGAGCAAATTCGGCAGCATTCGCCGGTAGTGGCTTGCCCAGGAGCTGCGCATCACAGAATAAATCTGGCGGTCAAACGCCCCTTTTGCCCGGTTCTCCTTGATAATGGCAGCCAGCTTGTCCTTTCCCGCGATCGGATAGATTACATCACAGATGCGCCCGGACGGGTCATCAATGGAGGCCGTTGCGATATCGGCCAATAGCCGCTCCTTGCCGGAAACGCGGTGAAGATCCTTTGCGATCTCGTTCACGACCTTCCGCTTCGATTTTGTCTTGATCTTGTGTACCGTCTCTATGAGGAGATCGATCATGGCATCTGTGATCACCGCCTCCCGGACCATCAGATAAGCGGCATGCGGCATAAAGACCTTGTCGGCGGGCGGGCTTGTGACGGCGCATTTCCGAGGCTTTTTCACCTGCAACGCGCCGCGTGATCTGATCGATCCAGCTTTTACCTACACCGTCAAGAAGATGGCGCGGCAGTTCGAGCCTCTTGATGAAACCCAACCGCTCGGTCACCTCTAGGATATTGTCCAGACTGGCCCGTCCGGCATCAGCTTTCATGGTATTGAAGCCAGTCGGAAGGTCCGGCTCATCCAACGAGGCTTCCAGCATGGCGGTGGTTGCAGGATCAAGGGCTTTTGCTATTCGGGCAAACAAACCTTCCAGATATTGCTGGCGTTGAGATCGTACAAGGCGGTCCAATTCGGCCATCGCAGGTCCGAAAATGCCTCTGTCACGGCACCACAAGCAGACGGCCTCGACATGGCGGGGACAGGTTGTCCAGCTGGACACAGATCCTGCATGATCCATGTTCCCAGCTCCTGCCTGTCAGCCCGTGTCATCCGGCGGAAGCCGAGATATTTCAGGATCTCTGCACAGTGTCGGCGCGCCGAGCGCCCCGAAAAATCATAGTCTGACAGGGCGTCGGGGTGTGACCCAAGCTGCTCTGCCAAATACCCGGCCGCTCCCTTTGGGATTTGTGCGCTGTCGGTAGCAAAATAGCCATGCACGGCAAAAAACTTCAGCTGCGCCGCCAACCCAATACAGGAAGAAGCCAGTTTGGAAGTGGCAAATTCAATATCGGAAAAGCTCAAACTCCAAGCTGCAGTGAAGTCCTCGTTCGTAATACCCAAAC
>NZ_SMMF01000570.1:0-1964 GCF_009711355.1 Roseibium sp. RKSG952
GAATGGTCCGATTTATCGGGGGCAGGTCAGTCCTCGCCTGCAAATACGGCCCCCATGTTGCCCTGCCCGATCTGCGTTCTGATTTTGTACGAGCCAATGCGCGCAAGCATGTTTTGCATCAATCTACCTATGGTTTGATCGATTGCATTTTACATAACAAGGCAATTCAACTAATCGCAATAGGAATTTTATCTATAGGCGGCCAATGAATTCGATGGTGTATTCCTGACACCAAGCCAAACAGGCACAAAAGTTCCTTTCAGTCAGAACCGGAAAAAACATTCACCAGAATGATGTTTTCAATGGAGACTCAACCTGCTCCCGGCCAAAATTCCGCGAGACTGCAAGGCACATTGAACGCGGCTATTGACCATGCTGGTGCGAACCCAAAATCAAGATCTGCAAAGCCGGGATGGCGGACGACCTCAGAGCCTCGGGACACGAGGCCATGCCCCACATGCTCGGGCATCTCGACATGTAGCGCAAGGCAAAGGATACGTGTTATCGCCCATCGGAGGCACGCGTCGCACGGATGGAGTTGCGTCGCAAAGGTAGCCCCGCCTTGACGAATTGCACAGGGAACACGCGGCCTGCCGCGCCGATGACGGGGTCAAAGGCTTCGAGATGTTCGTCCAGCAGACGCCCTGAGCGGCGGCACGATCCGATTTTCCAACCACAGCATGGCAGGTTCGCCCCGACGATTGAGACAGGAACATGGATTTTTCAAAAGACTACGAGACCCGCGCCACGGATATTGCCGAGCTGTTTTCGGCCACCTTCACCACCTCTGAAGGCCCTGAAGAAGGCGCGTTGATCGGCGCCCTCGCGCGCCGCCTGATCGCGGAGACACCTGCCGGGGATCTGCGCGTCATTACAGCCTGGGAGGACGGCGTGCTCCTCGGCGGTCTCTTCTTCACACGCCTCACCTACGCGGGCGATCCGCGCAAGGTCTTCCTGATGGCGCCTGTGGCGGTGGTGACCGGACGGCAGAGCGAGGGCATCGGCCAGCGGCTCATAACACACGGCCTCGACGCACTCCGGCAAGAAGGTGCGGATATCGCGGTGACCTACGGAGATCCGGCATTCTACGGCCGCGTCGGCTTTAGGCCCGCCGCAGAGGCCGACCTTCCCGCGCCGCAACCGCTTCAGCAGCCAGAGGGCTGGATCGCCCAGTCCCTGACCGACGCACCGCTGACGCCCCTGCGCGGACCGGCCCGCTGCGTCGCCGCCTTCAACGATCCTGCGTTCTGGTAAAGTCACATCAAGAAAAACCGGGGCCGGGTCACAGGCTAATCATGTCGGTGATCTTGGGCCCGTGGACATTCGCGGTTCACATCGTTCTTATAACTTGATTCAACCTTCCAAAAGGCGGTTTGAATGAACGAGCACCGGTATATGGTGTCGGACAAGGTTTGGGAGCATCTGGCTCCACTATTGCCGGGGAAGAAAAGCGATAGCGGCGTGATAGCCAAGAACAACCGCAGGCTTCTGGAGGCTGTCCTTTGGCGGGTGCGGACGGGGCTTCCTTGGCGCGATTTGCCGGTAGATTTTGGCAAGTGGAATAGCGTATTTCGACGCTTTCGCAGATGGGCCAAAGGGGCGTTTTTGAAAGAATTTTCATGGAAACCAACGGTTTTCCTGATCTCGAATACGCGATGATCGACGGCACGATCGTTCAGGCACAGCAGAAGTCAAGCGGCGCAAAGGTGGGAACACAAGATCAAGCCGTCGGGCGCTCGCGTGGCGGATTGACCACTAAGGTCGTGGCTATGGTCGACGCGCTCGGGAACCTGGTCGATTTTGTTCTTCTTCCAGGTCAGGCTCATGACATGAAGGGCGTTCGTCCGCTCATCGAGGGTGTGTCATTTGAGTCCCTCTTGGCTGACAAGGCGTTAGACGCTGATTGGTTTGTCGCAGAACTCGACGGACGTGGCGCTAGTGCTGTCATCCCTCCGAAAGCAAAC
>NZ_SMMF01000408.1:0-871 GCF_009711355.1 Roseibium sp. RKSG952
GAGATGAGGATCAACAACATAACCTTGCGTGTTGGCGACCGGTGCACCAATCGGCAAGACCGTGTCCGTGCCATCGGCCTGACAGGCGGTTACATCCACCGCGGTTTCCGTCGGCCCGTAAAGATTGTAGAGGCCGATCTCCCGGCCTTCCCGTGCGGCCAGACGGTGGAACCGGGCGGCCGCTTCCGCCGCAAGCGGCTCACCACTGGTGAACACCGCCCGCAAGCCCGTCAGACCGGCAACAGCCTGCCCGCCATCCACAAGATCCAGCCAGGGGTCGAACAGGCTCGGCACAAAATGCAGCACGCCAACCTGATGGGCCGCCATGGCCTCCGCCACCCGGCCCGCGTCCCGGTGCGCGCCCGGGGCCAGCATCACCAGCTGCGCCCCGTGGCAGGCCCACCAGAACAGCTCCCAGACGGACACGTCAAAGTTTGCCGGGGTCTTTTGCAGAACCACATCCCCCGGCCCGAGCGGAACCAGCTGCTGCATCCAGGCCAGACGGTTGGACAACGCCGCATGCCCGACCATCACCCCCTTCGGCCTCCCGGTCGAACCGGACGTGTAGATCTGATAGGCAAGACAATCCGCAGACAATGGCGCCAGACGCTCCGCATCCGTCACAGGCCCGGCATCCGTCACAGGCTCGGCATCCGTCACAGGCCCGGCAGACATCCCCGCAATCCGGATGACAGAACCGAAATCGTCACACACAACACCGCAGACCCCGCCGCTGAAAAGCCCGGTGCACCCTGAAGCAGTCCGCCTTGATGTCACGCAGATCTTCAGACCCGCATCCTTCAGCATGAAGGCACGCCGGTCATCCGGGTCTTCCGGGTCAAGCGGCAGATAGGCCGCGCCCGCCTTCCAG
>NZ_SMMF01000512.1:0-1476 GCF_009711355.1 Roseibium sp. RKSG952
CCCTGAAGGAAGGGGTTTGCCGCGCTTCTGAATTAGGCTCGCCTTAAAAGAGCGGCCCGTCAACGCCCGGCAGCGGTTTGGATGAACGCCGCAAAAAGCGGATACGGGCAGAAGGGTCTCGACTTGTTTTCATCTGTCGCGTGCGGAATGACCTGAACGGTTCCACTGGTTCCGCTCACGCATCCCCCTTCTCACAGGCGCTTCCAGTTTCGTCGGGAGCTCCCTACTGAAGTAGCTTAACGAATTCAACTTCAACATTTTGGCGGTCGGGAACGACAACGCGGGATACTCTATCGACTACCGTGCGCATCTCGAGCGCGGTGAGTGTTTCATGCGGCGAGATTTCAAAAGCAGCGGACTGAGATAGACAGATGCCTCCCCGCAACGAAGCTCAAGACGAATAGCCACAAATCGTTACATTTAAATATCTTTCTGCGACAGCGCCGGCGATTTCTACTGATCATATTGACGGAGCGGGACACCCCGCTGAACAAATTTTCAGGAGGAATTCATGAAGTACATTTTCCCGGCCATCGCCGCAGTTCTCGCAATCTCCATGGCCGCTCCGGCCCTCGCCAAAGGTCCCGGCGGCAAGGGTCGATTGTTCAATGAGGCCGATGCCAACGGCGACGGTGTCATTTCACAGGCTGAGCACTCCGCATTCTCCGCCCAGCGCTCCGCCGAGATGTTCTCCAAAATGGATGCCGACGGCGACGGATCCATCTCAAAGGAGGAAGCTATGGCCGCGCAAAAGCACATGCGTGAAATGCGCAAGGAGGGTCGCGGAGATCGGAATCCCGAGTAAGTTCGTTTCCCGACCGATGTCAACGGCCCGCTCCGACCTGACCGGGCCGTGCTTCTATGCGTGTTGCCTTTTCGTTCCAATCGGTGTGCAATCTGACGTAACTACTTCTGTCATGTGTCAGGGACTCACTAAATGAGCGCACTAGCCGAATACCTCAAAGCCGTCAATCCGAATGCGTCTCTCGATCTTGCCTCGCGCGCTGCAATGGAGATCCGATCCCTAACAAGCGGTACCGACGAAGGAGCGCGGGACATCGAATTACTAACCCGAGAGATCGGGCGACTCAAACGCGAGTTGTCCGCTCACGAGGAAGGGGTCTCAGGAGCCTCGCGCGCCGCGCTCGATACTCTCGGCGAGCGGGCGAGACAACGTCGCCTCGAAGGATACGACGACCTGCATGACGACGCTCACGACGATTTTTCCCTACTGAAGGCGGCCCTGGCGTACGGTGAGGACGCTCTGCTTCAGGGAACCACCGGGCACTCCTTCACAGAGACGGCTCCGCCGTCCTGGCCTTGGGACGAGGGCGACTGGAAGCCGAAGAAACTGCGCCGCATGCTCGAAATTATGGGTGCTTTGGTCATCGCAGAAATGGAGCGTCTCGACCGGGCGGAGGAGGAACGAGATTCCCGCCACAGGTAGATGATCCAGAAGCGCGGCAAACCCCTTCC
>NZ_SMMF01000335.1:0-626 GCF_009711355.1 Roseibium sp. RKSG952
CATGACGAAGGAGAGAACCACGCCGCTGCGCGAGCGGATGATCGAAGACATGCGCATTCGCGGGATGGGCGACAAAGCCCAGAAGAGCCATATTCGGGCGATCAAGGATTTTGCAGGCTTTCTGAGGCGGTCCCCGGACACGGCCTCGCCGGAGGATCTGCGCGCGTACCAGCTTCACATGACCAATGCGGGCGTTTCACCGACCACGTTCAACGCCCGTATCGTTGGCGCTGCGGTTTTTCTTCGGCATGACCTGCGGGCGCGAGGACATGAAGCGGTACATGCAGTTCCGCACCCAGCCACGGAAGTTGCCTGTGGTGTTCAGCGTCGGCGAGGTGTCCGACCTCCTGATGGCAGCGCCTGGGCCGGGCCTCAAATACCGCGCCGCCCTCAGCATTTCCTATGGCGCGGGTCTCAGGGCAGCGGAGGTATGCAACCTCAAGGTCCGCGACATCGACAGCGACCGGATGCTGATCCATGTCGAGCAGGGCAAAGGGCGCAAGGACCGCAAGGTGATGCTGTCGCCCGGGCTTTTGGACCTGTTGCGTGATTACTGGCGCGAGGCACGGCCGCAAGGCTGGCTGTTCCCGGGCAACCCGAAGATCAACCCGATCTCGCCGCGCCAG
>NZ_SMMF01000551.1:0-1759 GCF_009711355.1 Roseibium sp. RKSG952
GTCCTTCAGGGCGGGGAAGACGTTAACTTCGCATTTAGTGGACAGATACGAAAATTTAAACCATTCGTAGGGCAGGAAAAAATCTCTGCTTAGGGTGTTGTGAGACGCTTAGTTTAAAGAGCATACTCGTGATTGCTAAGGGTGATGCACAAGACAGAGAAAGAGTGACTATGTTCGTGATAGGCCGCCGCGAGAATATTTTTGATGGCATGACAACCGGACTCTTAGAGTCTCAAGAAAAGCTGTTGAAGAGGTCAGCTTATATTTCTGACTTTCTCGAGGCGGAAGGCCAAAAGTTGAGATCTTCTGGCTGGACGGATACGATTCAGCCAATTATGAAATTTCTAAATTCACATAGCGTCAACGCGAAAGTCTTGCGCGAGGTTGATCAGGTTTTAGGGCTTGACCTTGAAGCGAGGTTTTTGAAGCGCAATCAAGATACCGAAAATTTCGAAATCACGACCCAAGAGACTGATTCGAACATAGCCGACGAAGCGGATTTTACACCGCAGATCAAAGAGGTCGAGAATCAAAAGAATGAACTTGAGGAGAGTATTCACTTAGACGACTTGCTCCTTGTCCCCATTCGGCAATTATCTGAGGATCTTGAGGGCGCTGGATTTCCGGATCTTCTATCGGAAGAGGGTGATGCGTTCTGGCAGTCGATGAAAAATAAATTTTTCATTTTCGGAGTTCAAAAGCGAGCCGCAGTGAAGGCGCTTTCCGCATTTGAAGCAGAGAATTCAGTCAGTCCTGCGGCGAAGGAGCGGTTACAAAATGTAAGACGCGGTTTGCATAAGGCCTCACGTTGTCTGCATGAGGACCTCGTGGCACACCATATGCGTCTCAAAGCAATGGAAAGGCTGAAGGAACGCAAGGACCAGACCCCCGTGCTCGAATTCGGGTCGAAAGCCGCTATGGTGCCCATCAATCACGAAGCCATTCTAAAGGTCGAAGCGCTTGTCGGAAGTGATCTCGCGGCCGCCCGGCGATGTATCGTGTTGGGGGACGTTCTTTTTAAACTCAAAAAGGATGTCGATAAGATCGTTGTTGAATTAATTGAAACATCTGATTTGCTGCAGGAATTGAGGCGGGCAGCCAGACAGTGCCCGACCAATATCCTTGATGTGAACATTGATGAGGTTAACTCAGAAGTATCGGACCAGAACAAAACTCTGCGGCTTTTGTTGGACCAATGCATGAATTTCGCCCACAGAGGACTCCAAATGAATAAAATGGGACTTCTCCCTATTTGGGACGGCGCAGTACATGGCGATCTCCATGGCTTCGAAGCCGCTGTGCGCGAAGCGATTTCATCTGGTACATTTGCCGGAGGCGGCAGCCTGGATATCAGCAATCTGGGCGCCTCCGGACGCGTCGACAACCGCACTGCTGATGCTGGCATTATTGACATTCCGCTGTCTAGTTTGCCCTATACCGAGATCACTGTGAGGGCGCTCTCGCCTGATTTTAACAAAAGTTTCAGCAGTTCCTCCATTGAGGATTCTTCGTTCGGCGTTGGTTTTGACCGATGACATAGAAGCAGTCTGGTGACAGAGGTGTCCTTTTCTGGACGGCTCCATCTCGCCGGAATACATTCGCCTCACGTGAACTGTGCGCTGCCCCCGTCCTTCAGGGCGGGGAAGACATTAAGGACTACAATCTGTCGCCGGCGTTGTAGTCCTCGATTACGCCCATTATCAGCGGGGTCGAGAAAAGATCGGCTTTTGACTTCCGAAGGCGGCATCACCCCGATCTT
>NZ_SMMF01000286.1:0-509 GCF_009711355.1 Roseibium sp. RKSG952
CAAGACCTTCCGTCAAGATTTCTTCCGTTCGCTCGCGGACGCAAGCCTACTCCGGCAGAATTCAAGGAAATCCCCGCTCCCGTACACCCTATCGACGTGCGAACGGACATCTTCAGGCACGACCTCTCCTCGGACCCTCAAGAGATCCAGGGCACCGCCTACGACCTGCCAGGCGTAATCGTCCGGCTCGCCGCGCTCTGCGGCCCAAAGGGAGAGAAGGGCGTAAATTTCGGAGTGCGTCAGACGAAGCCCGCCTGTACGGAAAGCCGATTTCATGCGCTCATGGTGCAGTATGAAAGGAAACCGCGCGTCCTTGAGGGAAACACCCGCCTCTTCCATCGTCGAGCGAGCCTCGTCGATAACATCCTTGATCCGCTCCCGGTGGATTTGCGGAAAGGAGGTGATGTTCCCGACTGACTTTCTGACGAAAGAAGGACCTGTAGTCTCCGGAATTGACGCGTTCGGCATAACTTTCTCCAAAGATCGGGGTGATGCCGCCTTCGGAAGTC
>NZ_SMMF01000470.1:0-1185 GCF_009711355.1 Roseibium sp. RKSG952
CAAAAGTGCGAAAGATCTTTGACACTACCTTTTTGTCCGGCGTGCCTCGGTTTCCGCATCAATGATCTGTTTTGAAATCGTTTCCGTTTTTGCGTGCTTGTTTTCCGCCCGGCTGGGCTTGAACAGGGTTTCCTTGGTCAGTTTTGTCATGATTGCTCCTTGCCGCGCGGCGGGCAGCAGGGCCCGCGCGCATCTGTCCGGTCTCAACGCTGCCGGACATCAGCGGGTCTTGGGCTTGCGCGCTGGAACCAGGCCTTCCCGTTGCGCCAGCTTGCGAGCCGCTTTCCGGTCACGCCGGATTGCGTCAGCTTTGGCCCGGGCGCGTTTTTCCGATGGTTTTTCATAGGAACGACGCGCCCTCATTTCCCGGAAAACGCCTTCCCGCTGCATCTTTTTCTTCAAGACGCGCAGCGCTTGATCCACATTGTTGTCCCTGACTAAGACTTGCATGCTCTTCCTTACTGGACACCAAACTGGGCCGGCCTTTTTCACCGGCCAAAAACAAAAAAGCGGGGACTGATCCCCGCTTTGCATCAATGGCCGTGCACACGCCCGCTATTGCCTGCATGTGCACTTGCATCTGCCAAATCAGAGCAGCTTCACATTGGCTGCCGACGTGCGGCCATCACGGCCGGTCTCAACGTCGAATTCGAGCACCTGACCTTCTGTCAGCCCGCCGAGGCCCGCGCGATCCAGCGCGCTGATGTGCACGAACACATCCTTGCTGCCGTCTTCCGGCTGAATGAATCCGAAGCCTTTTTGGCCATTGTAGAATTTAACTGTACCAGTTTTCATTTACGTAGTTCCTGAAGATAACATTCCGCGCCAAAAAAACAGCGCGGTTACAATCGGCTATTTGGAAAGAAATTGGCGGGTCGAAAGCGTTTGACGCCGCGAAAAGCCAAAACTGGCCAAAGAAACGATAGGTGTTGTATGACGGAGTTTTCCCTTTTATTCAAGGAAAAACTAAAAAATTTTTTTACATCAAGAAACATACAAAAATAAAATTAAATCCATGCAAACAATTCAACTCATAAAATCTGCGAGCTGTTCGAGGTAAATCAGGGCCGGCAATACTGGGGCACTGTTGTTTTCCAGAACGATTATGGGCCGTGCTCCGGCGGCTCCAGGCGGTGGGTTCAGCCGCGCAGTGCGACAAGGCAACGGCCAGGATCTGTTCGCCAT
>NZ_SMMF01000312.1:0-566 GCF_009711355.1 Roseibium sp. RKSG952
ATGAACAACCTTCTCAGAACTCACAACTAGATGCACTTCGCCAGTAAGGGGTCATCGCTCATCGGCCGCCGCAGCCGATTGCCCTGCATGTGGGGGCCGCTATAGCCGTTACGGTGGCTATGGGGGCGGCTACAACAACTACACCTCATAAGCTTCCCCTTCCTACTCCTCCTCAGCGCCCAGCAGCCGACCGAGCATTGGTGGATCGGGAAATCGGACAGCAAAGCCACGCTGGTCGAAAGCAAGCTCGGGTGTATGGTACACATCGGAGCAGGTGCAGGCGCTCACACCCGTTCGCGATAACGTGGAGAACCTAGCGGTCTCGCAACCTGACCTTCGAGGTGTGTTTCTCTGTCATGCGTGGGATGACAGGCAGGGGTCGGCGAAGGAACTCTATGATCTACTCGAATCGTGTGGCGTCCGTGTGTGGTTCAGCGAGAAGGACCTTGGTCTTGGTGTCCCGATGATGAGGGCTATCGACAAGGGCTTGGTAAATTCACGCGTTGGGATTGTCTTGGTGACCCCGGCAATGCTGAAATGGAGTTCGTCCCTGTTTCCGGACAGTC
>NZ_SMMF01000749.1:0-6760 GCF_009711355.1 Roseibium sp. RKSG952
TATCAGATAAAATCGAAATATCAGATCAAATGCTAAATAATATTTCCAGAAAATATAAGTATAATATACTATTAATAAAGGATGGAACCTTTATATTTAGTAGAACTTTTTTCAAAAAGTCGTCTTTTTGACACCAAGGGATGTGACACAAGAAATAGCAGAGGCTTTCCAACCCTAGACGATCAATCCTTCATAACGAATGAAACGTTGGTGTAGTGTTATTGAATTTCACTGCTAAAAAACTGGACATCGGCCACTCGGGCGTCACATTCCCATATTGGTAAGAAAAACGTAGTGTGGGTAGGCATTTGCGGTTGTTTTTCCTATGCAAGCGCGCTTCAGCCTGACACAGTCAGGTCAGCCAGCCCCTTTTCAAGAAAAGGAAGCCCGCCGTGAACCTCGACTCGCGTTACTACATTTTCTACACCCTCGCCGTCCTGACGGTGATCTTCTTCATTTTGATGCTGTCGGTTGATTTTCTGTTTTTCTGGTTGTTCCTGATTGCCGGGGCCCTGACGATTGTCGGCCTTTACGACAAGCAGCAGATCGATCATGCGGTCTTGCGCAACTATCCGGTGATCGGCCATTTCCGCTATCTGTCCGAGGCGATCCGGCCGGAACTGCGCCAGTATTTCTTCGAGAGCAATCAGGACGGCAGGCCGTTTTCGCGCGAAAAACGCTCCATGGTCTATGACCGGGCCAAGGGCATCGAGGACAATCTGCCCTTCGGCACCGAGCGCGATGTCTATGCCGAGGAATATGCCTGGGTGAACCACTCGATCTCGCCGCACAAGCCGACCGGAGACGACATGCGCGTGACTGTGGGCGGGCCGGAATGCAAGGAACCCTATTCCCATTCCCTGTTCAATGTTTCGGCAATGAGCTTCGGGGCCTTGAGCGGCAACGCGATCCTGGCGCTGAACCAGGGTGCGAAGATGGGCAATTTCGCGCATGACACCGGCGAAGGCAGCATTTCGCGCTATCACCGGGAAGGCGGTGGCGACCTGATCTGGGAAATCGGCAGCGGCTATTTCGGCTGCCGGACAAAGGACGGCCTGTTCGATCCGGAGAAATTCGCCGCACAGGTCCGGTCCGCTCAGGTCAAGATGATCGAAATCAAGTTGAGCCAGGGGGCAAAGCCCGGCCATGGCGGCGTGCTTCCCGGCCCCAAGGTGACCGAGGAAATCGCCGAGGCCCGCGGGGTGCCGGTCGGTGTCGACTGTGTGTCCCCTTCCGCGCACACCGCCTTTTCCACCCCGATCGAGCTGTTGCAATTCGTCAAGCAGCTGAGAGACCTGTCCGGCGGCAAGCCGGCCGGCTTCAAATTGTGTCTTGGCCACCGCTGGGAATTCATGGCCATCGTCAAGGCCATGCTGGAAACCGGGATCACGCCGGATTTCATCGTCGTCGACGGAGCCGAAGGCGGCACGGGCGCGGCGCCGATCGAGTTTTCAAACCATCTCGGCACGCCCTTGCGCACCGGACTGGCGTTCGTGCACAACACGCTGGTTGCCACCAACTTGCGCCAGAACATCAAGATCGGCGCCAGCGGCAAGCTGATCAGCGCGTTCGATCTCGCCTCGACCATGGCACTGGGAGCCGACTGGATCAACTCCGCCCGGGGCTTCATGTTCTCGCTCGGCTGCATCCAGTCGCAAAAGTGCCACACCAACACCTGCCCGACCGGTGTTGCAACCCAGGATCTGGTGCGTCAGGGCGCCCTCAACGTGCCTGACAAGGCCACACGGGTGAGCAATTTCCACCGCAACACCTTGAAGGCACTGGCTGACTTCACGGCTGCCGCAGGACTGGACCACCCGAGCCAGTTCCAGCCCGAGCATTTTTACCTTCACGAGGAACGCGGCGTCACAAAGCCGGCCAGCGCCATTCTGACCTGGCTGAAACCCGGCCAGCTCCTGTCCGACAACCATGACATCTCGGGCTATTCAACCTACTGGTTGATGGCGGATCCCAACCGCTTCACGCCTCTGGAAACCGTGTATCAGGCCAAGGCCGAGCGCCATCACCGGCATCCGGAGCATCGCCATTGAGGACCTGCATCGGCGGCGCATTCGTCAAGATTGCAAGGGAAGAAGACGAACAGATCCTTCTGAAGCGCGGCGATCCGCACCGGCCACCGTCTCGCTTCAACCGGCCGAGGCAGGACGCCCTTTACCTGAGCCCGGACGAGACCAGCGCCCGGGTCGCCATCGGCCAGTATGTGACGGAGGCCAATCAAGAACGGGTTTTGCTCACTTTCGAGGTGCGGACCGCAAACCTTCTGGACCTGCGCCATCCGGAGGCAATCGGGCTTTACGAAGACGCCCGTCAAAGCTGGATCCCTGTGCTGGAGGCAGGCGGCGAACCACCCTCCTGGCGCGCCGCCGACAGGATCCGGGCAATGGGTTTTGACGGGCTGATCGACCCCTCCCGCCGCCGCCCGGGCCTGTGGCATGTCACCCTGTTCCGCTGGAACCGGCCCGGCGCCCCAACGGTCAGACAAATTGGCGCCCCCAAGCCCCTATTGCTGGAGATCGGGTTCCGGTGAATGGCGTTCAAAGCGTTCGTTGATCGGAACGCCTCACGCGCTCACCACCCGGACTGTTCGCATCACTTCCCGGGGATCATCTGGCAAAAACCGCCGGTTTTCTCAAGAATTGGGAAGCCACCGGTTTCAACTCCTTCAGGACCTATGGTTGGCAGGCCCCGTTCTCAGACTACGGCTCCACCAAGCACAAGGTCATGCCGCTGAAAGCAGCCCGATTGTCAACCGGCACAATCCATAGCTCTTTCAGGAGCATGTTTCCCTCTCCAGGACAAATCGATACAGATTCCAGTATTTGGCTTCTCCTGAATAAACATACCCTTCGAGCCATTCTGAGGACCGATAAACCGGACGCAGTCCCACGCTTTTCAGCACATGCAATGCCTGCTCAAAATCCATAGCTTTGGCGCGCGGGCTTGCCGCCCAGCCATCATCTGAACCAAGCAATGTGATGTAGATCAGGCCACCTTCCCCCAGAATCGCCTTAAGGCGTAGCAGAAATTCCGGGATTGTGTAATCAATGTGATGTGACACGAGCGACGCGAGGATAAGGTCATATGGCTCGTTCGTATCAAAATCCTCAAATCTTGTTTGATGGAACGTCACCCCCCGCCCGGGGCCACCGCCAGACAAGGACTGCGGATCAAGAGCGTCGACGCGATATCCAAGCTCGGCGAATGCACGGGATAACTTGCAATCCCTTGCGCCGATATCAAGCAACCTACCCGGTTCAAGACGCTTAATGGCTGTTAAAATATTGACCGGCTCCATAAAATCCCCGCGCATTATAGTCTTTTGATACAATCTCAATCTTCACGAAATTGGGTCCCACGTGAGAGACGCAAGATCGGACAACCAAAAAAATTTGCGGAAGGCCGCAAGGTATTTGACCTGGCACCCAACGGTCTCTGAACAAATCTTTTCGCTATGAAACGGATCCTTCGGGGCGCATCAGCCCAACGCCGCTCCCAGACGGGCGGCGCGGGCGAGCATGGCGGCGCGGCTGTCGCCGGTCGAGCTCCGGATCGGGGAAAACCACGCATAGCCCTTCATCTTGAGGCCGCAGAAATTCAGGATCTGATGCTTCATCTGCTTGCGGACGCCGGAGCCATAGACAAGGCGGAAGAACCAGCCCGGCGTGTCGGCGGTGACCAGCACTTCAGAGCTGCGCCCGTCCATCAGTTTTTTTGGCATCTTATCGCCCCTTTCATAACTGAACGCCTTTCCCGGCAGCAGAACACGGTCAATCAGCCCCTTCAACTTGGCAGGCAACCCGCCCCACCAGAGCGGATGGGCAATGACAACATGCTCACACCATTCCAGATCCGCCCAGAAGGCTACCAGATCCGGTTCCCAGGGCTTGAAATCCCGATAGGAGGCAAAGCCGAAATCGGGATCAAATGTCATGGACGACAGGTGACGGATCCTGACGTCGTGGCCGGCCTTCCGGGCCGCATCCGCATAAGCACCCGCCAACGCACCGCAAAAAGTCTCCCCTGCCGGATGACCATCCAGCACCAACACCCGTCTTGCCATGTCACTTGCTCCGTTTGGATTTCCGGTCGCCAGCCCGATTCCCGGGACCATTCAACGCGATCCGGGCAAAAAATCTTGACCTCGGTCATTTTATTGACGCAAGTGGAGGCTGGAGTCAATCACTAAATTGACCTTGGTCAATTTTTAAGTCACGAACCGCAGCAGCACGCATGGCCAATCATTCACAGAACAACGCCCCAAAGCCCCGAAAACCCCAGGCCCGCACGGCGCTGACGCGCCAGAAAATTCTGACCGCGGCAGAGGATATCGCCCGATCCGGAACACTGGACGACATCACCGCAGAAGCCGTCGCACAGGCAGCCGGGGTGGCCAAGGGCACGGTATTCTCCCATTTCGGCGACATGGACGGGCTCCTGTCCTATCTGCTGCTTGACCGGCTGAAGGATCTGCGCGCCGTTTCGGATGCGGACGGCATGACATCCGAAGCCGATATGGCCGACCCGCTCGGCGCATTGGTCAAGCGCATGATGGCGCTCATGGAAGTGATCACCTCGTCACAGACGATGTTGCGGGTGTTCATGGAAAATATCGGTGTGACAAAGGGCCATTGCGCGCCCGAATTCGTCGCGCAGCTGGACGCGCTCGATGCCCGGCTCATCTCGTTCCTGCGGCATTGGCAGACATCCGGCACCATGACGCCAGCCTTGCGGCAAGACCGGACGCCGGAAGAATTGCACGACGGCCTAGTCGCCTTCATCATGCACTGCGCCATCCTGCAACAGTCCCGCCAAGTGGAGGATTTCGCGGTCATCAGCCACCGGCTCCACCGGCATCTGGAAGCCTATCTGTTGGCGAGGGGCGCATGATGCGGTGAATTCAAGCGCGAAGTGCAACGCAATGTCAGCTGCTCAATCTAATGTCAGCTGCTCACTCTGATGCGTTCTTTCTCAGGGAAGCCTTTCAAGACATAATGTGCCTTGAAAGGCTTCCTCGCGATCTCGGCATAAGGGATTGAGTCTCCAGCGCGCTCAAGCGCCGCCAAGCGGCTCCATAACCACTGACACTCAATCCCTTATGGCAAACCGAACAGTCCCGTTACCTGCTGCACTTCATGGCTAAACCCACCGCCTCCCCCCCGACAAGACCCGAGAACTGTGAGAAATGCGGGCTGGCCGAAACGGTGTGCAGTCATTTCCGCAACCCGCAGATGCGTAGTGCAAATGCATCATGCGCAAGTATTTCGATTACGTAAGTTTCGTAAATAGGGTCTGCTGAGGCTCAGCCACGACATCGTGATTCTGCCTGTGCACGGAAAGCGTCGACGATGTCCTCAATCGGGAGGAACGAGCGCAACATGATCAGTAGGGACCGCTCTCGTTCAAAACTATTTTTGGAGGGAAAGCCATGCGTTTAAGAAAACCCTTTTTGATGTCATTGGGAATTATCCTTTTTCTTGGAGCAGTTCCCTCAACTGCTTCTGCACAGGACCGGTGTGTGAACTTCTGGACGAAGAATGGAAGAGAATGGCTTCAAAACCTGTGTGATGCTTCAATCATAGTTGAATGGAGAACACCTGGCGGAAATTGCAGCGGCGGAACTGCTTGCGGGTCAGGGCGAATGCGTCCAGGTTACAATTCACCGACTTCAACAATGGCTGGTGATGGTTATATCAGCTATAGAGTTTGCTATTATCAAGACTGGGTAGATGGTAATTGCAGTATTTCTAGATAAATTGGTCTTTGTAACGTTCGTGCGTATCTTTTTTGAACGTCAGATCTGGCCAAAGGTGCGCATCGTGTTGCGCACCGACAGCGGTTTTGCCCGTGACAAGCTGATGGCATGGTGCGAGGCCCGCGAGGTTGGCTTGTTATGCGCGGCTGGAACAGAGGATCGCACCGGCTCTAGCAGCAGCTTGCCGCACCTGCCGCACGAACGGCGCCCCGTAGCGCGTGTTCCGTGACTTCCCGAGGCCCACCAGGGGGAGCTGGTCGCGGCGGCGGGTAATCGGTAAGGCGGAATGGACGCTCAAGGGGCAGTACCCGCGTTTCATTGTCACCTCGCCGAAAACCTGCAACGGCACCGCAAGGCCTCTTTACGAGGACCTTTATTGCACGCGCGGTGAGATGCAGAACCGGATCAAGGAGTACCAGCTTGATCTTTATGCGGACCGCACCCGCGCCCGCACGATGAGGGCCAACCAACTCCGGCTCTGGTTCCCGTCATTCGCCTATGTCCTGATCTGCGCCCTGCGCCGCATCGAGTTACCCCACACGCGGCTCGCCCAGGCCACCTGCGGCACGATCCGGCTGAAACTTCTGAAAATCGGCGCTCTGGTGCGCGTATCGGTCCGCCGCATCAAGATCGCCATGGCCTCCTCCCGTCCATATGCGCAGGAGTTTTCCCCAGCTCGCGCCCGAATTTGCACCGCGGCCCGGTGATGCCGCAGGACACCAAGCTTTTCCTTCAACAATAGAGGATTACATTGCAGACAAACCCGAGCACCGCATAACGCGGCGCAGGTGCTCTGTACCCTGAAAACAGTCAAATCACCAAACCCGAATAAAACGCCTGCCCCCCGAAAAAACCCGAGAACTGTGAAAAATGCGGGCTAGTGTGAAACCATCCGGATGCCCGCACGGGCAGACATCTGCTCCAGATCCCTTAGATAAGCGTCCTCGAGGCGTTCGAGGGCAATCTTGTCAAAAACCTCGGAAGCCC
>NZ_SMMF01000004.1:0-201 GCF_009711355.1 Roseibium sp. RKSG952
GGCGACCGCCCCAGTCAAACTACCCGCCACACACGGTCCCGGACGTTGTTGCGCCGCGGTTAGATATCCATAAGGACAAGGGTGGTATTTCAAGGGTGACTCCACCAAGGCTGGCGCCCTGGTTTCAACGTCTACCACCTATCCTACACATGTCGTTACGAATACCAGTGTGAAGCTGTAGTAAAGGTGCACGGGGTCTTT
>NZ_SMMF01000379.1:0-771 GCF_009711355.1 Roseibium sp. RKSG952
CCTCAATCGCCCGATCCAGCTTGCGTTCAAGTCTGATAGCCGTTCTGAGGGTTCTGTTTTAGCGCGACATTATTTCAACAAACCATGACGCCATGCTGTCCTTTCGGATATGGTATTTTTGCGCCAATTCCCCCGATAAGGAACACTGGGATGAAAACGATTCTTGTTACAGCCCTAGGCCTGCTGGCCATTTCCACACCAGCATATTCTGCCGATGGATTGGTTGAAGTCATGCTTGCCGACAAGTTGGATGAACAACGCGGATACTGTCTGGATATAGCGGGCGGAAAAGGCAAGAACGCTCCATTGGATAGAGGCCTCCAGGCGCATACTTGCTACCACTACACAGGGGGCATTCTCGAAGATCAGGGCTTTGACGAGGCGCTCATCAAACTGGGCCAGTTCCGCATCCCGTATTTCGATGTGTGCATGGCTGTCCCTGCCGTCAACGCTGGTGCCGGGGTCGTCTTGAGCAAGTGCGATGATAGCGAAACGCAGAAATTTTCTCTGGACCAAAACGGCCAGATAGTTACGCAGGCGGACCCAGACCTTTGCGTCACTGTCAGTGCGACTGAAAAGAACGAGGGCCGGGGCGGAACTCCGATACACGTCATGCGCCCATTAAGCCTTCAGGCTTGCGCGCCCTCTAGTAAAGCTTATCAGACTTGGAAACTCCATAAACTTTAAGTCGGCGGAAAACCGGCATCAGTCCCCGATCATCTCGGCAGTGAATGGAGTTAGCGTTCCTCAATCGCCCGATCCAGCTTGCGT
>NZ_SMMF01000902.1:0-42499 GCF_009711355.1 Roseibium sp. RKSG952
GGGTGGCGGGGGACCACGCCTGCGAATATCTTCGTCGATCTGATCCCGGGTGACAATATTTACGTCTAGAGGCTTGTACCGCGTCCCTCGAAGCGGTGGTGGAGGCCGGAACATGCCGGGTTTGGGCCGGGGCGCTGTCCGGACAGCGCCAAGCCCGGAATTCACCGGCGGCAGCCCACTACGGGCGATGCGGGATGGCGGTGGCGGTTTCAAAAGGCCACCGCGCAATTCCGGCCGGCTGGTAAGTGCTGTTTGGACAAAGCCGATATCGCGCGGTGTTGTCCGCCTTACTTTCGAGCGCCCGGTCGAAGCAACCTCAAGTGTGTAGCCGGGCTGATATAAACGGCGTTTCTGCCCATTGCGCCCCTTGAAAGTCAGCATCTCGCCGAAAAGGAATGAAAAGGCCGAGCGATCGCTTCGGCTTTGGATATTGGCAATTCCGCCACGAATACCGATCGTGCCAATCGTGGTGTTGATCGCGACCCCACCCTTCCTTTTGCTGAGCTTGCCTCCTACAAACCGGGCAACTCCCTTTCCGAAGCTGGCGACAAGCCTGCCGGAGCCGTCCGCAGGATTATAGACAAACTCATCGATCACCAGATCGGAATTCGCGCCCACTGTGAACGTAGACCCGTCCCGCAAAAGCACCTGGACCAGCCCCGACCCGGAGGTTTCGATTCTCTGCCTGAAAATGACGTTCTCGCCCAGCACGATCATGCGTCTGGATGAACCAGGATTCGTACCGAAGGCATCGGGATTGACCGCAGCAGCGACCCCGACATCACGCGCCCAGGACACAGGTACACCAATGGCAGCAGCCAGCAACCATGCGGTGAATACCAAGACCATGCCCGAACATGTTCGTCGACAACGCATCCGGAGCCCCCAAACTCGCGACTGTGCAGAGCAGCTTTGGACGTCAACAAACCGCTAAATACGCATCAATATAAAACAATTATCATGTGAATTTACTGTTTAAATACATAATTTACGCTTAGGCATATTTATCACTAAGCTGATAGGAATACAAAAAATTTCATCAGTACTATTCTGCAGGAGGGATACGCGGCGGTCGAGGAGGCACAGGGGGAGAAGGTGCCGGAACCTGGGTGTCGATCCCGCCCCTCAAGCGCCGCTGGTCCAGAGTGTGCGGCTGGATCAGTCTCGGCTCTACATGCCGAAAGGAGGTTGCGCGCACCCCTTTGGGCGGCGGAGGGGAACCGCGCCGATTGATCGATCGACCGGAATTCACATCAGGCAATCCCGATCTTGCAATATCCGCCCCCGTTGGCGGCTGGCGTATCCCGCCCCTTTGCGCCGGCCGCCCCATCAAGTCTGACTGGAATGCGGCAACAGCCTGCGGTGTGGCCCTGTGAACCTTCGGCGGCCCATCCAGCCCAACGCTGATCGCATATCCCGGCTCGAAGATACGAACCTTTTCACCGGACGGACTTCGCAGAACGATGTCACGGCCATATACCAGCGAAAAGACACCTTCATCTTCCGCAACCCTCAGGTCGGCGATGGCACCACGAATCCCGATCACGCCGACCGGCGTGCGCACCGTAACACCTGTTTCAGTCTTGGAGAGCCTGCCGCCAACGAAGCGCGCCACGCCCTTTCCAAACGAGACCGCAAGTCTGCCGCTACCGGCATCCGGGTCATACACAAACTCATCAATGACAAAATCCGAATTTGCGCCAATCGTGAATATCGACCCGTCGCGTAACAGGACTTGAACAAGGCCGGTTCCGGTGGTGCGAATGCGCTCTTCGTAGATGATTTGATCGCCCAATACGACCGTTCGCTCAGCCCGCCCCGGAGGACGCCCGGTCGCCATGCGATTGACTGCGGCTGCGACACCGATGTCCTGCGCAAGGGCGGACCGAAAGCCAATTTCAGGCACCAGTAAAAGCGCCGCAACCGCTCCGGCAAATGCCAACAGATGGGTTCCTGACATTCTAGCGGTCACGCCCGCCTCCTAAAAGGACTTGGCGACAGAGAGCATCGCGGAGGTATTGTTGTAAGTCGAGACGTCATAGTTCGATTGCTGGCGCCGGAACTCACCAGTCAGACCGATCAGCACGTCGGAACGGACCGGAACCGCCAGAACCCCGCGAATCCAGCCTTCATTGTCCCGTTGACTTTGGGTTGGATCAATCAGTGGATCGGGCCCCTGGTATTCGCGGTAGATGTACCCGGCCTCGAGATCGATAGACCAGTCGTCCGCAATCCTCTTGATCGGTGACGGGAATTGATATGTTCCCCCGACACCAATCCCGAGTTCCCAGCTTTGGGTAAATTGCCGGACTGTCTCCTCGAAGTCTCCGAGCAAAAGCGTGCGCGCCGTAAAGGATCCCGAAACCTGCCGCGTGAGCGTCAACAGGGTTTCCAGCTGATAGCCATTCCGGTCTGACACCGTCGGATAGGCAGCAGTGTCATTGTACCAGCGCTGACGGTACTCGAGTTTGCCATCAAAAAACGTGAAGGGACCGAACGCATAGGCAAGGCGGCTGCCGACCCCGACTGTCCCGTTGTAGTTGGCGTGGTCCAGCCGGATGCCGGAGAGAATCCCGTAAACACCCAGCCTGCCATTGTCGAGGCCAATCCTTTTCAAATTGAACGACGGACCAAACGTCAACTCCGCAAGCCCGGTATCAAGCCGAACCAGATCCGCATACCGGGCCGCATAAACAATCAGGTCGGCTTCCAGAAGATCTCCCTGGGCTCCCAGATCATAGGCTGCGTGGATATTCGCAGCGATGAAGCCATTATAGTCCGCCCGGCCAGTTGCGGTTTCATCAAGGATGAAAGTCCCGCCATTCAAATCAACCCTTCGGCTACCCGGGGCTGCATTGGCATTTGTCTGGTAACGTGCGCCCGCAACAACGGTTGCGCTAAATTCCGTCGTCCGGTCCTGTTGGTCTATGGCGGCCAGATAAGTCGCGACCCGGGCCTCAACCTCCGGAGGCACATTGGGAGCACTGAGAGCCGCTTCGAAATAGCTTCGTGCAACGTCAAAGGCGCCGAGCCGATAATACAGCACACCGAGCTCCAGCTGAATCCGCGGCAAGCCGGGAGCGAAAATCAGCATACGCTCATAGGTACCGATTGCAGCTTCGAAATCCCCGTTTTGTGCAGCGATTGTCGCGTAGTCGAAGGCCACATCCAGATCTGCAGGATTGAGCAGCATGGCATTCAAAAGTGCAAGCTGGCGGGCTTCCAGTGCTTCGGCTGAGAGATTGGCAGATGGTGTGCCGTCTTCCCCGGCTGTTTGCGCAAGTGAGGGTACCGCGCCGAGTGCCAACAACGCGGCGCAAAGATAAATAACCCGAACAGCTCGCGTCCCAGCACCAAACACCCGCAAAGCCCCTTTCCCGCACGCAAGGGCATGACAGTTTCGACAGCAAAAAGTGCCGAAACGTAAGTTTTTAAATTGTTATGGACTTTAGCGCCTTGAGTCGAGACACGGACCGCGCGCTGCCGTCACAACAAAGCACTAGTGTTGCGTTTGGGAAACAAAAAAGGCGCACCGAAACGGCGCGCCTTCATTATTTACTTGCCACGGAAGAGCTTATTGCTCGGTGATACGGCCATCCAGATAAGGCGTATAGCCATTATTGGCAGCAATGTAGTCTGCCAGAACGAGCTCCAGTCCGGGGCCGAAGTCATAGGCATTCGCACCGTTTTCCGCAAAGACCTTGTAGCCGTCACCGCCCGAACGCATGTAGTTGTTGGACACAACGCCATAGGTCTTTTCAGGGTCGATCGGCACCCACTCACCGTTTTCCATCACTTCAACAGCAAGAATACGGCCTTCGCCTGCGGGCTTGGACTGGGTCCAAGTGTATTTCAGTCCGGCGACCTGCGGGAAGCGGCCAGCACCTTCCTCGACCTTGGACACACCATTTTCAAGGGCGGCGATCACGTCGGCACCCGAAAGCCGGAACGTCGCGACCGTGTTCTGAAATGGCAGAACGGTCAGAACTTCACCCATGGTGACCTCGCCCTCATCAATCGAGGACCGCAAACCACCACCATTCTGGATCGCAATCTGAACGCCTTGATCCTTCACGCGGTCAAGCATCGCGTCGGCAACGAGATTGCCCATCTGGCACTCCCCTGCCCGGCAGCTGGTGCGCGCGCCGTCAATCGGCGCTTCGGACGAACCGATCACCTTGGCCTTCAGTTCCTCGATCGGCGCTCCCAGTTCTGCAACACGTGCCTGAAATGCCTCGTCCGGCGTGACAGACGCATCCAGCAGGATCGGCTCGCCCTGCGCGGAGAGAACATTGCCATCATCGTCGAAGGTCACATCGATTTCGCCAAGAAACTTGCCGTAGGCATAGGCTTGAACGATCGGAACCTGCTTGCCTTCCGGGTTCTCAACCAGAACCGGATACGGGCCTTCCGCGCGTTCCTGGGTATTGGAAAGCAGCGTGTGGGAATGTCCGCCCACGATCAGGTCGATGCCCGGAACAGCGGCCGCAATTTCCTTGTCACGACTCAAACCCGCATGGGTCACAGCAATGATCTTGTTGATACCCGCTGCTTCCAGAGATTCAACGGCTCCCTTCAAGTAGTCTTCAGCCTGAATGAAACGCACGCCCTCTCCCGGAGACGACGTTTCATCGGTATCCTCTGCAAGCGCAGAGACAATGCCGATCTTTTCGCCACTCTTCTCCAGAACCAGCACGCCCGGTATCTTGCCCTTCAGAAGCGGCTCG
Organism: Roseibium sp. RKSG952; assembly: GCF_009711355.1. Taxonomy (NCBI): domain Bacteria; kingdom Pseudomonadati; phylum Pseudomonadota; class Alphaproteobacteria; order Hyphomicrobiales; family Stappiaceae; genus Roseibium; species Roseibium sp. RKSG952. The sequence continues at coordinate 4,728 of NZ_SMMF01000902.1, forward strand.
TTTTCAACATGGGTGTTCCCGGAAATCACCGGGAATTCTGCCGCCTCGATGAAATCTGCCAATCCTTGGGAACCATCATCGAATTCGTGGTTGCCAACAGCCATCACATCGACGCCGAGGCCGTTCATGAACTCAACGGCGGCAGCGCCCTTGTAGGTCGTATAAAACAGGGATCCCTGGAACTGGTCGCCGGCGTCGACGACGAGATAGTCCTTGCCTTCGTTGCTCAGCGCGTCGCGGCGCTCATCAAGCATCGTCTTCACGCGCGCGATACCGCCGAAACACTTGCCCTCGGCCTCACCTTCCGCGTTACAGGTCGAATCATACTTGTTGATCGACTCGATCCGCGAATGCAGATCGTTCAGGTGAAGGATTGTCAGGGAGTAGTCGGCAAATGCCGTGGACGAGAGCATGGTCGACGCGGCAAGGACCGCGCTGCCAAGGAACAGGTTTTTCATCAAAGCCTCAACTTGCTTTTTTTATATCCAGCCACAGCTGCCGGTTGGTCGGTCCGGAAGTGTAGCCATCCTCTGCGAAGATTACTTGTCATTCTTGACAGTTTATCAAAAGAACCCCGTCAAAATAAACAGTGCCAAACTTTATGTCCGCAGGAGCAGGGGGCAATCAAGTGAAAAATAAGCCGGCTCATTGATTTGCGGGACTCGCGCCGGGACAATCTCCCTAGCTATTGCCCCCGTCATCGGTGACGCGGTCCGACTCATCCATGTCATCGGTCTCAACAACCGGAATCGTATAGCCTTCGCTGAACCAGCGATTGAGGTCCACCTTTGCACAACGATCAGAGCAAAACGGATAGTCTTCCGGCGTGGACAGCTTGGAACAGATAGGGCAAGGCCGCATCCGCCGCTCTTGTCTGGTCTCGCTCATGTCAGTTTCTTTCTTTCCGGTCCGGGCTTATCTAAAACCCGGAACTCAGGCGGCGGTGTCGGCCCAGTTGCGATGAACCGGATAACCGGCTCCTGACAGCAGGGCCGCCGTTTCGGCAACCGGCAGTCCGACCACACTTGTATAGGATCCGGCCAACTTGATGACAAAGCTCCCGGCCAATCCCTGGATGGCGTAGCCACCCGCCTTGCCCCGCCATTCTCCGGAGGCAATATAGTCGTCCATGTCCTTGCGCGACAGGCGCTTGAACCGGACGCGGGTTTCAATCACCTTTGCGCGCGTCTTTCCGTCCGGCTGGCTTAGCGCCAGACCGGTGAAGACCCGGTGCCCACGGCCCGACAACAATGACAGGCAAGCCATGGCCTCGTCGCTGACCTCGGCTTTCGGCAAGACCCTCCGGCCGACCGCAACCACCGTGTCGGCGGACAGGACAAGACCCGGCTTCAAATCCGGGTCCCTGTCGACAAGTTGCCGCACAGCCGCAGCCTTTTCCCGCGCCAAACGCGCAGCAAGCGCGCGGGGTGTTTCAAGCCTTTGAGGCGTTTCGTCGATATCGGCCGGCATCAGGTGATCCGGATCCAGCCCTATCTGTTGAAGAAGGGCCAATCGCCGCGGCGACGCGGAAGCGAGAATGAGAGGCGGAGCGTCGGTCATGGATCCGAAAGTATTATGCCTGCACGACGGCTGTCACCCTACTTGAAGCGGTAGGTGATGCGGCCCTTGGTCAGATCGTATGGAGTCATTTCGACAAGAACCTTGTCGCCAGCCAGTACCCGGATACGGTTCTTGCGCATGCGCCCCGCCGTATGGGCGATGATTTCGTGATCGTTTTCGAGCTTTACGCGGAATGTCGCGTTCGGGAGCAATTCCGTGACGACGCCCGGAAACTCCAGAGCTTCTTCTTTTGCCATATGCTTTCCTGATAGAGGATGTCAGATGAGCGGGGAACCTAACGGATCAGCTTCGGAAAGGGAACCATTCTTTGGCATAGTCTTCGCATTGTTCGAATTTAGTTCCTGATGCGGTCCTCATCCGCTCGGAGGCGGCGTCCAATCCAGCCGTTTTTTGATGCGCATCATCAGCTGATCACGGATACCCCGGTAGGAATCCATGATCTGTTCCCGGCTGCCGGTCGCAAGCGTCGGGTCCATGGTCGGCCAATACTCCACATCGACGGCATCCGTCCGGGTCAGGTCCAAGGCCTTGTGATGGGCTTCCGGAGCAAGTGTCACGACCAGATCGAAGCCTGATTCATCAAGTTCCTCAAAGGTTTTGGGATGGTGTCCGGCCATATCAATGCCGATTTCGGCCATCACCGCATCGACAAACGGGTCGAGTTGCCCCTGCCGGACCCCCGCAGACCGGACATAGATGCGCCCCGGAAACAGTTTCTCGGTAATCGCGGCAGCCATCGGGGAACGCACGGCATTCATCCCGCACGCATAAAGCACCGCAGTCGGACGATTGCCCGGCCCGGCCACTTGCCCTAGCCTTTCCAGTGAAGCGCGTAGACCAGCGTAAACAGACGGCGGGCGGTTTGCATATCCACGTTCACTTTGCCGTCAAGACGCTCCATCAGGATCGTCGAGCCCTCATTATGCACCCCGCGCCGCCCCATGTCGATCGCCTCGATCTGGCGCGGTGTCGCCGTCCGGATCGCCTCATAGTAGCTCTGGCAGATCATGTCATAGTCCTTGACGATCTTGCGCAGGGGCGACAGCGACAGGACATGAGTGACAACCTGCTCGCCGTTTTCGAGCCGGATTTCGAAAACGAGCCGCTTTTCCACCACTGACAGATGCAGGACGTAGTTCGCCGACGGTTGCCCAACCGGCTGGAACTGGTTTTCCTCGATCAAGTCATAGATCGCGACCGCCCTGTCGTGTTCGACATCCGGGGTCGACCGGGCAATCGAGGCCTCGTCAAGAACCACATCCACCAGCTTTCCGCTGCTGCGGCTGCCGCCATGCTCCTCCCTGACCTCACTCATCCCCGTTGTCTTCCCCCGTTAGAGATTGAGCCTTATGGCTACTGATCGGGCGTGCGCAGTCAAGCCCTCGGCTTCGCCAAGGGTGATGGCCGCCGGGCCCAGAGCCCGCAAACTGTCCGGCGAGCATTTCAGGATCGAGGTGCGCTTGACGAAATCAAGCACCGAAAGACCCGAGGAGAACCGTGCCGAACGGGCGGTCGGCAGGACGTGATTGGACCCGCCAACATAGTCTCCGATGGCCTCGGGCGTGTGATGACCGAGAAACACAGCCCCGGCATTACGCACTTTTTCAAGCAGCCTTTCCGGATCGGCGACAGCCAGCTCCAGATGCTCCGCCGCGATCCGGTTGGCAAGCGGCATGGCCGACATCAAGTCATCAACGACAATGATTGCACCGAAATCCTGCCAGCTCGCCCGCGCCACATCCTCGCGCGGCAAGGTTTTCAACTGCCGTTCGACCGCGCTGGCAACCGCATCGGCAAGCTCGGGACTGTCTGTGATCAGGATCGACTGGGCAACCGGGTCGTGTTCGGCTTGCGCCAGAAGATCGGCAGCCACCCAGTCCGGATGGCTGTCGCCATCCGCGAGGATCAGCACTTCCGAAGGCCCTGCAATCATGTCGATACCAACGGTACCGAAGACCCGGCGCTTGGCTGCTGCCACATAGGCATTGCCCGGACCGACAATCTTCGACACCGGTGCAATCGTGTCCGTGCCGTAGGCAAGGGCCGCCACGGCCTGTGCCCCGCCGACCCTGTATACCTCGGAAACACCCGCGATATGAGCTGCAGCCAGAACTTGCGGGTTAAGAACGCCGCCGGGGCTTGGAACCACCATCGCGATCCGTTCCACACCGGCGACAAGTGCCGGAATGGCATTCATCAAAACGGAGCTGGGATAACTCGCAAGCCCACCGGGCACATAAAGGCCAACGGCCTCAACCGCGGTCCACCGGGAGCCAAGTTCGACGCCAAGGGCGTCCGTATAACGATCGTCCTTCGGCATCTGTCTTGCGTGATGGGAGCGGATGCGGTCCGCAGCAAGTTTCAAGGCGTCCAGTGTTTCCTCCGGCACCTCGGCGACAGCGGCCTCGATTTCCGCTGCCGTGACAACAAGGTCCCCTGCCGAAGAAACGTCTACCCGGTCGAACTTACGGGTGCAGTCGACCAGCGCCGCATCGCCGCGCTGACGGACATCTTCCAGAATGTCCCGGACAGTCAGATCGACATCTTCGGACACTTCACGCTTTGCGCCCAGAAGCTCGGCAAAACGGGCATCAAAATCGGCATCTTTAATCGAAAGGCGGCGGGCCAAAGGGCTGCTCCTGAAATGCTTGACGTATTATTTGCCCACAATGGGGTCACTTCAATTGAGATCGTGGGCGGGTTTGTTGGGCGTCGACCAGGCAGCGCCCAGATCGGCAAGCTGCGCCTCGATGCACTCCACCTCCAGCATGACCGTGCCGCCACCGGCAAATTCCAGCTTGACCCGGCCGGACGGACCTTCGGAGGGCTCGAATGTGACCGCGAGCAGCTCCAGCACCGCATCCTTGGCATTCTGCCGGATTTTGGAAGCCTTCATGGCCGAAACCTGCGAGATTGCCAACGCGGAGCGGCGGCGCTCATGCTCTTGCGTGCGCTTGTCGGCTTCCTGATCCCAGACAAAGCGGTTCATTACGAAAACCGCCTTTTTTTCTTTCGGAAGATACCGGATATCTCCCACCATCATGATGGCGTCCTGCAAATGGGTCGAAATGACCTCAAGATCTTCCACGTCGAGAGCTGCGAGTTTTAGCGGACCATTCGCTGTCACGTCCTGTTCCCCTCTCCTGTCATGATGGTCTGTACGACCTGACACCAGTTTTGGCACCGCTTGCGCATCCTGCTCAACACAAGCGCTTGCAAACACCATTCATTGCGATCCCGTAGCCGGGTTTCACGGTTTTGGCAATCGCCCGGCATGCTCCAGACGGTCACGGCACCCGCTTCAGGCGCTGATGCGCTGAATATTTGCGCCACAATGGGTGAGCTTGTCTTCCAGCCGTTCGAAGCCACGGTCAAGATGATAGACCCGGCTGACCGTGGTCTCGCCCTTCGCAGCCAGACCCGCAATCACCAGAGATACGGAAGCCCTGAGATCCGTTGCCATCACAGGCGCGCCGCGCAAGGTAGACACGCCGTCAACTGTTGCCGTATGGCCGTCGACATGGATCTGGGCACCGAGCCGGGCCAGTTCCTGCACATGCATGAACCGGTTTTCAAAAATCGTTTCGGTAATCCGGCTGGACCCGCCGGCCATGGTCATCAGCGCCATGAACTGCGCCTGCAGATCGGTTGGAAAGCCCGGAAAAGGCTCTGTCGTCACATCGACCGGCTGAATGCCGTTGCCATTGCGGTAGACCTTGATGCCCTCAGCCGTCTCCGTAATCTGCGCTCCGGTCTGGCGCAGGGTTTCCAGAGCCGTGTCGAGCAGGTCCCCGCGCGCGCCCTGAAGCAGAACGTCGCCGCCGGTCATGGCAACCGCCATGGCATAGGTGCCAGTCTCGATCCGGTCCGGTAGAACCGCGTGATGCGCGCCGTGGAGGCGCTTCACGCCCTGGATCCGGATGACAGATGTGCCCTCGCCCTCAATCTGTGCGCCCATGGCACGCAGGCACTTGGCAAGGTCCACGACTTCCGGCTCGCGGGCCGCATTGACGATTTCGGTCTCGCCGTCTGCAAGGGTCGCCGCCATCATGATCGTGTGGGTCGCACCGACAGAGACTTTGGGGAATTCAACCCTGGCCCCCTTCAGACCACCTGGCGCGCGGACGACGACATATCCGCCCTCGATCTCGATCTCGGCCCCAAGCGCGGTCAGCCCTTCAATGAAAAAGTCCACCGGGCGCGTTCCGATGGCGCATCCACCGGGCAACGACACACGCGCTTCGTGCATCCGGGCGACCATGGGACCAATCACCCAGAAACTTGCACGCATCTTGGACACAAGCTCGTAGGGCGCGGTGGTATCGACGATTTCACGCGCGGTCAGACTTATGGTCTGGCCTGCCAGAGCGTGCTGGCCATTGCGCTTTCCATTGACGGCGTAGTCGACCCCGTGATTGGACAGGATATGGGACAGCTGGGCGACATCGCGCAGACGCGGCACGTTGGAAAGCGTCAGGGTTTCGTCGGTCAGAAGCGCGGCAATCATCAAGGGCAGCGCGGCATTCTTGGCACCCGAAATCGGGATCACTCCATGAAGTTCATTGCCACCGGTGATTCTGATGCTGTCCATTATCCCATCCTGGTCTGCGCTTCACCGCGCGTCATGATCCGGCAACTTGCCACAAATCCCAAGCAAAGCGGCGATCTACACGCAAGTGCCGGTTCATGCAAGGCAAGGCACCAGAGGCGCAACGCCACATCTTTGAGCATACCCTTGGCTGTTTGAGCACCCCCGCACCTGGCCTTGAGCGCTTGCGCCCTAACCCGTTGTTTTCTTCGTGGCCGCCTTGCGGCGCCTCAGATTGGCCCGCAGAGCTTCGGCCAAGCGCTCTTCCCGGCTTGCCTTTGCACCCGCCTCATCCGTGTTGCGGACCGGCCTGGAAGCCTTGCCAGGCGCCCTCTCGTCATCTGATTGCTTGGAGTCCATTTAGCCTCTCCAGTGATCCGGCCGCACCGGCCAGCCCGGCGCTACGGAATAATCCGCCGACCGATCATGGTCAAACAATAGTTGACCGGCTCATATTGGTGAACTGTCTGGTGAACCGGCGAATTCTTTTCCACAACGCCTCGCCGTTTTGACAAGCAAAAAACTGACGGAATTCTAAGCCATTCGACAACCGGGAGCTAATCCGGCGACGTGCAGCTACGCCGTCCATCAACAGCAAAACGAAAAAAGACACGACAAGCGCTTGCGCCTTCAAAACAGTTGTGGCAAAAGCCGCCTCATTCCGGGCGGCACAACTGGCCGGAAGCGCTTTAGACGACCTTGTCGGCACACCAGCTGCCTGATGTTTAGAGGTCAATTACTGCGCAGATGCTGCCGTAGCTCAGGGGTAGAGCACTCCCTTGGTAAGGGAGAGGTCGAGAGTTCAAATCTCTCCGGCAGCACCAGAAAACAATCACTGAATGTTTATGTGTTTTTTTACGCAGAAATGCGTGGCCAAAGACCTTGGTAACACACAGCCCGCAGCAAATCCGGCGAAGCCAGATCTCCCGATCAGGACATCTTCCAGAACCGAAATTTCGCGCGAAGCGCCTTTTCCTGGCTCCACCGCTTCAACCGGAAAGCCGGAGACAACGACAAATCCTGCGCCCTGTAGTCTCCCGACAGGAAGACCTTGTCGAACTGACGCATGACAGGTGCGGGCGCCAAGCCGGAGGTGGACGCGCGCGCCAGTTCCGTGTCACGTGCCGAGACTTGCGTCTCGAGCAGAAGGCACAGCAGATCGGCACGATTTCGGTACACCCAGGTTTCGGATGGGCTGAGATGGACATGATTCTGATCCATCCCGCCTGCCCAGGTGAAAACCGGTTTGCCGCAAGCCAGAAATTCCGCGTTAGCAAGCCCGAAACTTTCGCCGATCTTCTTTGCATTCAAACCGGCATCGCAGGCGTGAATGAAATTCGATTTTTCCTGCAAGGTCACGCGAGCCGGCAGGAACAGAGCCCGCTCATGAGCGACAAACGGTTCGGTATTCAAAAACACTAAATACAGATTGTTCCGTTTTTCAAGCGCTTGTCGGACAGCGGTTTTAGCAAAATCCAGATTGAACTGGTCAAAACCGCCATAGCGCCCGACAACAAACGCATCCGCCGGTATCCCATGCTCCGCGCGGAAGTCCTCCGATGGAGCGGGAAGATCAACAATATGGGGAACATGCGGCGCCTGTCCGCCTGTCATCCAGTCCGCGAGCCACTTCGAAACATAGGCGTAGACGTCGGCGCTGGGTTCGAAGTGCCGGAATACGGCGTGAATGCCTGTACGCTCGGCCAAATTGCACGGCACAGCCCCCTGCCCGCCCGTAATGAAATAGCAAAAATCAAGGTGTGCGGCTTCTGCCGAACTGCGGAAGTCCTCCGCACCCTCATAGCCGATCATCCGGAATTTGCCGGCAAATTTCCTAAGGACATCGGCATTGCTCTTTTGCTTGTCGTAGAAGACAACGGCTTCATGTCCGAGCTGCTCCTGAACACCTGATGCGTAGTCGTAAACCGCGACGCTCATGCCGCGCTCATTGATCGCGGCACCTTGAAAGCCAATGCGCATTCCGGAAGTCCTCAGGCTGGTTTCCCCCGCCATAGCGAAGCGCACCCAGCCTGTCCAGTTTGTTTTGCGGGCATATGGCAGGCTCACCCGATCACCACGCAAGGTGAAGCGCACAACCCGTGCAAGGAAAAAGTCAAAGCTGGTCTGCGGCCGCCTGACCGTTCCCGGCTTCTTCTCCCTCAATCACGCCGGCCGCCCCAGCCCCTGCGGCGGCTGCTGCCTTAAGGGCCTCCGGGCTGGGCTTGCCGCTGCCATTGGTTTGAGTCTCGTCCGTCGCAACCCGAACGGTCACTTGCTTGTGGGCGAACTTGATGCCGTTTTGTTCAAACAAATCCTGCAGACCGGCATAAACCACCTTGCGCAACTCGAACTGCTTGCCCGGCTTGGTCATGAATTTCACACGGGCAATCATCGCCGAATCTTCCATGGCCAGAATACCCTGCGATTTCAAAGGCTGCAGGAACATCGGCCCGTAATATTCGTCGTCCAGCAATTGCTGACCGAATTTCTTGATGATCTTGCGCATCTTGTCGACATCGGTGTCATAGGTGACCCGGAAGGCAAGTTTCATCATCGCCCAGTCACGCGCGTAGTTTTCGACATGCTGAATTTCTCCAAACGGCACGGTGGTCAGCGCTCCACGGTGGTGGCGCAGCTGCATCGAACGAATCGAGATTTTCTCCACAACCCCCTTGGCACTGCCGATATCAATGTATTCGCCTTTGCGAAAAGCATCGTCGAGCAGATAGAACGCGCCTGAAAAAATATCGCGGATCAGCGTCTGAGCGCCAAAACCTATGGCCAAACCAACAACCCCGGCACCTGCGAAAAGCGGACCTATATTCACACCCAGCTCCGAGAGGATGACCATGGCGGCAATCACCACGATGGTGATCAGCAGGAAGTTGCGGAAAATCGGCAGAAGCGTCGCGATCCGGCTCTCGCCCGGGCCGCCAATTTCCGCCTCCTCGTCCTTTTCGGCCGGGGATTCCTTTTCGATCTGCTGATCGATAAAGACTTTCACGGCCTGGTAGGTCATGTAGCCGACAAAGCCGACCAGAAGGACATCTATAAAACTGCTGATAAAGGACTGACTGCCAATAATCGGAACGCCCCAACTGAGTGCCAACATGTAGGCGGCACCAAACAGGACAAGGATCTTGGCCCCATGATCAAGCAGGTGCCTGAACGGACTGCGGTGCGCTTCCCGGTCGGCAGCCTCCGCCTCTGCCTGGGCCGCGGATTCAACCGGGCTGACATCCTCGCCTTCCGCCTCCTCGGTGCGCATGATGTCTTCGGCGATCGCCGCCTGTGATTGAGGCGTATCGAGCCGCGGCAGAAGAAGCCGGTCGATAATCAACACCAGCACCCCGTAAGCAGCAGCCGCAATCAGCATCACCTGGATCGGCGCAACGACAAGGCCGGTGGCGTCGGGCAAATCCAGCAGAACCCGAACCGCAGAAATCGCGAAAGCAATGACAAAGTAGACGACCGCAATAATGTGCCAGCCCTGTGCCAGGATCCGGCGCCACAACGCTACGGGCCCGGTTGCCAAAACATCGAAGGCGGCAGGCCCGCCCTCCTGCGAACCGCTTGCACCCGCTGCCCCGAGAAACAGACGGCCGATCACCTTTCGAAAGGCAATTGCGATCGTGCTCAGGATGAGCATCGACAGAAAGGCTGCGCCGATCAACGCCAGCTTGTGGGGTTCTTCCGGCAACCCGAGACGGTCCATCCAATTGCACAAGGCCAAGGCTGCAGCAGAGATCGCCGCACCTCCAAGGAGACTGAAATACAGCCCCCGCGCCTCATGATCGCTCAGCGGGATCAGGCGATGGCTTTCAGCGTCCGGGACAATAACATTGAGAAACACGATCCGTACAAACAGGAACAAGAGCATCACACTGAGGGCTACAATCGCCGTTTGCTTGGCCGCATCCGGGGCACTGTTGAGAACCAGAGCCAAAATGCCCGCGACCAGCAGGAACACGACCAGTCCGAGGGTCATGATAATGGTGCGTATGAATAAGTAAGAAATTTTATCGGCGCGGTGAAAGACGTCGGCGCGATAAAGGTGCTCGAATTTCGGCCGGACCCAGCGCTCAAGAAGTTGCATGGCGGCCAAGCCTGCCAGGATGGCAATCACAACCCCGATTATTGCATTCGGAAGCCATGAAAGACTGCCGTCGTCTCCCTGAGACCGCAATGTTGCCGCCATTGACGATCCGAATTGGGGGAGGGCTGCGATGATCCCGCTCAATTCGTTGCGGGCCAGGACGGCTTGCTCGGAAAGCATGTCCACGTCCGCCATCGCGGACGCTTGCGATACCGTCCGGCCCGCAGGCTCGCTGCTTGCCGCAGCAGCACTTGCGTTGCCAGCCGCCCCGGTCTCTTCCGACGCCTTGCTCTCGGATTGTGCCGACTGGATCAGCGACAAGATCCCTTGCGCTTGCGCGGGCACCGCCGCAAAGGCGGGCGCAAGGATTAGCCCCAAGACAAGAAGAAGACCCAACCAGTGTTGGTACCGTCGAGACATTTGGCAGTCGTTCAAGTTGCGTAGAAAGGACCTGGCCATACTCGCATCTCCGCAATTAGTCCCCTTCTGACAAACCACGGATTAATCATCATGAAAAGACCCAAGGCCGGATTTAGACATTCTTTATTAACGCTACGTCCAAAGCATACTTTGATTTTCGTTTCCGGCTCGCAACATGTCACTAAAACAATGACTTGGTAAATTTCTTGACCGATGTCCGCATCGGCTCGCACCTTCCCTGAAGTATTCCGCCTCGAAATCGCCCAACCTGGTGCAGGCCTCCCCCCCCTCAACGCCGCAACGGGCTTCACAAAAAGCAAAAAAACCCCGCTGTGAGCGGGGCTGAAACAAAAGGTAAACAACCAGCTACGATCAGTTGAGTGTCACATCCTTCCAATGCGCCATTTTGCGCTTGGCATCCGCTGCACTCATCCGTTCGAACTTCCGCATGGCAGCCGTCCTACCTTCGGGTGTCAGCCGATGCCGCCACGGACCGACGGACAAGAGCCCGCCGACGGTGATGGCCGAAATGCCCGAAGCCTTCGCAATGATCAAAAAGGGTTCGGGGTCTTCCCGCACCATCCAGTGGCTCGCTTCCTCAATCCCGCATCTGACCAACCAGGCAAAAGCGGCAACGGCTTCCGGAAACCGGTCTTCAGATGCAAAGCGGCGCAGGGTGGTTTCGCTCACCATGCCGCGCTTGGCAAGAAGAAGGACCCGGCTGCGGGCCGTCTCGAAATCATACCGGCTAAGCCAGTACCTGTTGGTCATCCGCCGCGCCGCGACTTCCTTGGCCTCGCCCAGACGGGCTGCTTCGGAGGTCCGCCCGCGCTCCTTGAGCTTGCGGCGGACTTCCTCGCTGGCAATCACCACAAGAGCGCGGATATGGTTTTCGGCGAGATCGACGCGGTCGGCAAGAGACATCTGCAAGGTGGCATCGGCAGCTGCGTCGCTGACAAGGACCGACATGGAGGCTTCGGAAAGCCGTGCCCCGTCATTGGCCGCAAGCCTGCGTTTCACGCGCAGGTCCCCCCGGCGCACCAGCACATTTGTCAAATCCTCGGACAGGATGTCGCGATGCGCAATGGCAAACCGGTGTGCGTCGCCCATATCGGTGGCAATCCGAACGAGGTCCGCGTCGCGCAAGACGGTCGACCGTTTCAGGATCGGAGCGGCAACTTCGATTTCATCCTCCGCCAGCTTGCGGATGGTTTCTTCCGGCCCGCGCCGCAGTCCGGCCATCTGCTCCGCCACATAGCGGCGCACTTCAAGTTCGACCATGTCGACGAGACGCACGAGAACGGAATCATAAATATCGACCTGCTCGTCAGAACAGCGATCGGATGTTAGGGCAAAGAGGGTTGCCACATGGCGTGCCAATTCTGCACGGCGCGCGCGTCCAGCTTCCCCGGTCAGCTCCGAGAAGTTCACCAGTTCAGTTTTCAATGCATCGGACTCGGACATAGATTCTTACCTGAGTGAATTCCCGTCTATTATGGAGGATGAAGCTCAGATTTAAAAAGAAGAAGAACGCTTCGGATCAAAATGGAAACGTGGTTTCCCAAATCTTTACGTACCTTCTGAACACCCTCCCCAAAAAACTACAACCCCTTGATTTATATAAATTTAATTGACTCAACTTTAACACGGCTTGCGTTGATAACGCAAACTTGAAAGCGAAAAAATCGGGACAAATGCGGAATTATGAGATCAATCCGGACTTACATGAGCCTTGCGCCTTGGTGCGAATTACACCTTTAAGAGCACAACTACAGCAAACTCAATCAAAAAGTGTTTGTCCGCCCGCTGATTCGCATTGGCCACTACAACGCCGTACCATGCACCAGGGTTTCATGAAAGTGGCGCCCCCTCCAAGGAACCCCTCCTATAAAGCGTCACCGAGACCGCGCACAAAACCGCCCGCCTCATGCGATCTGATTTGCGCATGACGCACCAAATCGTCGAAATGGCTCGTAAACAGACGCACATGACTGGTGGCCGAAAATGCCAGATATCTCTGCCCCAGATAGATGGCCGCCCGCTTTTGCCCAAAAACGGTGAATGGCGCTGAATACCGGTCATTGGCGCCGAACAAGTGCAGGCGCAAAGACGGGTAATAGGTCTCCAGGAGATCTCCCATCCATATGAGCTGTGTCCGCCGCAGATCACTGGTCAGGCCGGACCATAACCCCTCTCCCCGGGCAAATCCCTCCAAAGCCTGGCGGGATACGGCGATTTCCATGTCCGTTTCCGGCCGGGTCAACAGCGCTTGCTGGTCACGAGTCCCGGTAATCGCCTGGCCGGGTGTGCGGTAGTCGGTCGCCGCATATTCATAAGCGAGGACCGCTTCTGTCTTCAGCACGTCCGGCAGGTTGGCCGGGACATGGCGGATTTTCGAGCCAGCCGCTTCCTTCTGCCATGCAAGTAGATGATCGTCCACGGGATTGCGGTCTGCCTCGGCAAACTGGACCGCGCGATCAAGGATTTCCGCCGCCACGCCCTGATGGGTAGACAGCCCGAGAAGCCAGTCAGCGGAGACGCTTAGGCTGGATGCAATGGACGCGAGTGCCTGACCGTTCGGCAGGCGCGGCTGATCTTCTGACAGAAGCTGGGAAACTGTGGACCGGTCAAGCCCTGCGGCGCGCGCAAGATCGCTGCGGTTCAGGCCCCGGCTATCCAGGGCACCTGCCAGACGCTCCCGAAACAAAAATGCACGTGATGTTTTATCCATGATGGATAATTGTCACCGAACAGGAATATTTTCAACACCGGTTCACCAAACCGCCAAGTCTCACAGCGCAGATTCAATCAGTCTGAACTTTCCGGCGAGCGCCAAACCTGTCGCCACCCACCGATAACCTTTTGTCGTCATGGCCCAATCTGGCAATAATCCGCATTGCCAACGCCGTTCCCTTGTATTGAAATGAATAGGCGGATGTGTCGCTTTTGTGAGACGACACCCGCGCGTCAATATCGTGATTTCAGCCTGCAAATCCCGCGAGGTACACGTGACATGAGGGCCCATCGACTACGTCAGGGCGCTGCTGCAGCAGCCCTTGGTATCTTCTGGACGTACGGACAAATTCATGCACAAAGCGCGGCCGACCTTGTTCAGGATGTTACCGACGACCCGAACAGCGTTGATATAACCAATGCGATTTTTACCAATATGATGGCGAATTGCGCCGACTATGTTGATGCATATGCTTCCAAGGTTACGGACCTGCAGCAGGACCGCACATTCAATGGTGCTGTGATCATCAAGAAAGACAAGGACGGCTGTACGCTCAGTTCGAACGGCATCCCCAACCACAATTTCGGCGGAGGGGTGAACAGGCCGTTTGCGGTCCCTGCCGGACAAATCGGGAAATCTTTCAATATCACCAGCGCCCCGAAATTCGCCAGCAGTCCTCAACCGCTCGTGAATATCAGCTTTAATGGCGTGTTTCTGAATGGCGTGCCGATCGATATCGTCGCCGCCGCATGCTACAGCCCGGACAGCCCAAGAGCCAATGCGGACGGGATCATAATGATCGGTTGCCGCTATACGCATCCCTGGCTCGTGGATCCGATGTCGCCCTTTTCACCGATCGAATTGGACAATCACCATGCCCACACCCAGCCGGAAAGCGGAACCGGACGATACCACTATCACGGCAATCCGGAAGCGATGTTCAACGTCACACCGGGTCCGGACGGCTCGCCGCTGATCGGCTTCGCGGCCGACGGGTTCCCGATATACGGCTCCTATTTCCGCGACGAAACCGGCACGGTCCGCAAGGCAAAGTCCGGATACACACTAAAGTCCGGCAAACGGCCCAGCGGTGACGGAAACCCCGGGGGAGACTATAACGGCCTCTACCGAGGTGATTATACCTTTACCGGACAGGGCGACCTCGACGAATGCAACGGCATGACCGTCAATGGCGTATACGCCTATTTTGTCACCGATGAATACCCTTGGATCATTGCGTGTTTCAAGGGAACAGCAGACGCCTCGTTCCGAAAACCGCCCCCGGACAGACGCGGCCGTCCCGGGAGACCGGGTGGCATGCGCGGACCGGGCGGGATGCCGGGTGCCCCAGACGGAATGCGTCCGCCTCCCGGGATGCCTGGCTTTCCGCCACCTCCACCGCCTCCACCCGGCCAGTAGCCCGGTCGAGGCAGCGAACTAACACTGGCCACGACATGCAAAGCCTGCAGTCCCGATCAGTCAGCAAAAGACGCCGCGCCAGTTTCCTCCGGCGCGGCGTCTTTTGTTTTGATTGATCCCAATCATTGCGCCAATTGGCACCCAGCGCTCCGTCAATAGCGCATGCGGTGATGCAAGTCGCTCATAATCCAGATACTTCCGCCAACCATCATGCCGATCAAAACGATCGCAAAGGCCAGAAAAAACAGGTTTTCCGCCGGCGTGGCCTTAAAGTCGACATGGAGGAAAAACACCATATGAACGATGATCTGCAGGACGGCGGCAACCGCAATCACCGTGTAAGCTGCCGTTCCTCCCAAAAGCCCGCTCCAGATAAGTGCAAAAGGAATGGCCGTCAGTATCGCCGCAAGCAGCAACCCGTTGAGATAGGTCACGCGGCTCGGTTGGCTTGGATGGATCATGACCTGCTCCTACAAGACGCCGGAAAGATAAACGACCGAATAGATGGCGACCCAGACGGCCACAAGGAAGTGCCAATAAACCGCCATTCGGATCACGCGCGAGCCGACCGGCTTGGTCAAACCCTTGACGATCACCTGCCCGAACAACACCGCACAGGCCAGTGTCCCGAAAATCACGTGCAGACCGTGAACCCCAAGCAAGGTAAAGAACGCGCTCAGAAACCCGCTCACATCCGGACCGGCCCCGCTCGCGATCATGCTGGAGAACTCGTAGACCTGAAGCACCGTGAAGGCCAGCCCCAGGACCACGGTGGCGGCCAGCCAGAGCCGCACCTGTGCGGCATCCTCTTCCATCAGCGAGACGACCGCCAATCCCATCACATAGGTCGCCAGCAACAGCAAAACGGTTTGTGCAAGGGTCAGGCCCAGATGGAAGACCTCCTGAGAAGTCGGTCCCGCAGCGGAATTGTCGCCAAGCACGGCGTAACTTGCGATCAGGAGCGCAAAGGTGATGGCATCGCCCAAAAGGAACAGCCAGAAGCCGAATTCGCGTGAGGCAATGATATGCGGTTCTTCATGCTTGAGCGCAGCTTCGGCCCGCTCCGTTGAGATCATGTTCATTATGCACTCCCTGGCAGCGGTTGACCGGACGCTTCGCCAACAGGGGCAAGCTCGCTCATGTCATGGAGGTCATCCGGACCCAGGGCTGCAAGACGTTCGCTCTCGATCCGCTCAACCTCTTCCTTGGGAATGACGTATTCGGTGTTGTCATTGCAGGCATAGATGATCATGCCCACCGCGCTGACAATGAGCGCCAAAAGGGCAAGCCACCAGATGTACCAGACAGCGGCAAACCCCAGAACAAAGGAGGTAATGCCCATTACCACTCCGACCGATGAGGGTTTCGGCATGACAATGTCCTCGTATTCGGCAGGCGGCTTGTAGGCTGTCCCCTCGATCTTCATGTCCACGAAGGCATCAAGATCCTTTACCGACGGGATTACCGCAAAATTATAGGGAGCCGGAGGCGATGAGGTCGCCCATTCAAGCGTGCGGCCGTTCCAGGGATCGCCGGTGCGATCACGATGCGAACCCCACTCCCGGATGCTGACATAAAGCTGCATGCCGATGCTGATCAGGCCGAACATGATGAACACGGCACCAACAAGGGCCACAACCAGCCACGGCTGCCAGGACGGATCCTGATACTGCTCCATCCGCCGCGTCATACCCATGAAGCCCAGCACGTAGAGCGGCATGAAGGCGAGATAGAAGCCGATGATCCAGAACCAGAAGGCGCGCACGCCCCATTTCTCATTAAGCTTGAACCCGAAAGCCTTCGGGAACCAGTAGTTCATGCCGGCAAGATAGCCGAACAGGGCGCCAGGGATCAGCATGTTATGGAAATGCGCCACCAGGAAGGTGGAGTTGTGCATCAGGTAGTCGGCCGGTGGCAGAGCCAGAAGCACGCCGCTGACACCACCGATGGTGAAGGTTACAATCGCGCCGATCGTATAAAGCATGGCCGGGTGAAACTCGATCCGGCCGCGATACATGGTGAACAGCCAGTCGAAAATCTTCACGCCCGTCGGAACCGCGATGATCATCGTTGCGATCCCGAAGGCCGCATTGACGTTTGCGCTCGCTCCCATGGTGAAAAAGTGGTGCAGCCAGACCGAAAAGGCGAGGATCGAAATCACCATGGTCGCGTTGACCATGGACACGTATCCGAACAGCCGCTTGCGGGAGAATGTGGCAACAACTTCCGAGAAAATCCCAAAGGCCGGCAGGATCAGAATATAGACTTCCGGGTGCCCCCATATCCAGATCAGGTTGGCAAACATCATCATGTTGCCGCCGTCACCGTTTGTGAAGAAGTGGAAGCCGAGCGTGCGGTCCAGCCACAGCTCAAGACCGACAACGGTCAGCGCCGGGAAAGCAAAAACGATCAGGATCGAAATACACAGCGTCGTCCACACGAACAACGGCATGCGAAAATAGGTCATGCCGGGGCAACGGTTCTTGATGATCGTGACGATGAAATTGATGCCCGATATGGTCGTGCCTATCCCGCTGAGCAAAAGTGCCCATATCCAGTAATCCACACCGACCCCGGGATTGTACTGGATCCCCGAGTACGGCGGATACCCGGTCCAGCCGGCGGTCGAGAACTTGCCGATTGCCAGCGAAATCATCACCAGAGCCGCACCGGCCGCGGTCAGGAAGAAACTCAACGAATTCAACATCGGAAAGGAGACGTCCCGCGATCCGAGCTGCAGGGGCAGGATGATGTTGATCAACCCGGACAGGAACGGCACCGCCACGAAAAAGATCATGATCGTGCCGTGAGAGGAAAAGATCTGATCGTAGTGATCAGGTGGCAGATAGCCCCCGCCATTCAGGGCGATCGCCTGTTGCGAGCGCATCATGATGGCATCGACGAAACCGCGCACGAGCATGATCAGGGCCAGCATCACATACATGATGCCGATGCGCTTGTGATCCGTGCTGATCAGCCATTCGGTCCAGACATATTTCCACGCGCGCAGATAGGTAATCAGGAGCAAGGCAACAATGAAACCGCCGACGGTAATGCCACCGGCCATCATCGCAACCCAACTGTAAAACGGCAATGCGTCAATGGTCAGACGTCCAAGCATCAGGCAGCACTCCCACGGCAAATCAGTTCAGCGGCTTCGCTTTCGTATGGGCCGACAATCGGCGCGTATTTGCGCAAGATGATCGTGAACAGGTTTGGTTCGAAACTTGAGTAATAGGTCACCGGATTGGCGACGCTGGGCTTTTGCAGGTCGACATAGGTCTGCGCGTCCAATGCGTTGGCGGAGGCGGCGACCTTCTCCCGCCAGGCGCTGAAATCCGCGTCCGTCATCGCATGCGCCTGGAAATATTGCTCGGAGTAGCCGTCACCACTGTAGAGCGTGTTGCGCCCGGTAAAGGTGCCCGGTTCGTTTGCGAGAAGATTGAGCTCCGTGCGCATGCCCGCCATGGCATAGATCTGCCCGCCCAGTGCCGGGATCATGAAGGAGTTCATCACCGTGTCGGACGTAATATCGATGGTCAGCGGCCGGTCGGCAGGAAACGCCAGTTCGTTGACCGTGGCGACACCCAGTTCGGGATAGATGAACAGCCACTTCCAGTCCTGCGCGACCGCCTGTACCTGGAAAGACTTCAGGTTGGGATCGATTTGCCGGAACGGATCAAGCTTCTGCGTGCCGGTGATCTGGAGATAGGCAATCACGATCACGATCAGGGCGGGCACTGTCCAGACCACGGTCTCGATCTGCCAGTTTCCTTCCCAGTGCGGCTTGTAGGTCGCATTTCCCTTATGCGACCGACGGTAACGCCAGATAAAGAAAATTGCCAGCAGGTAGACCGGAATTGCAACGATCATCATCAGCCAAAAGGCGTCAAACAGAAGATCACGCTGGGCCTGGCCGATCGGTCCGCTCGGGAACATGACCGGATAGTCCGACCGGCTGCAACCTGCTAGTAAAAGAAAAGAAACCAGAACGAAAAACCGCCTGGGCAACGATTGTAAAGCAGCTTTCAAAACCATACAGGCTACCTTCCCCCGATGTTCGGCCCCAAGGTCCGATTCGAACCATAGCGTGGTTACGCCGGGTTAAGAAGAGGTAATGTTGATTTAAAATTCATCTTCATTTTCAGCATGCCGGCACCAAATCTTGGTTCCGTATACGTCAATTCTGCACCGCTAGCTGCGGCATCATCGGCCAATCAGGTCCAGTTTATCACATCGGCGCGTGTGAGACCGCAGTCCCGTCCCAAGACACGCGTGTCTTATGACTTTTCAGCCAAACAGGCGAGAATGGAGCCGCTGGACCTCATTCCGGATGACTTGCTGAATGATGTTACCGCCGATCCAAGCGAAGCCCGGCGGGAGCCAGACGTTCGCGGCGCTATGTTGATTGGCTGGTACAGAAGCTCTAGTGCCATATATTCAATGGAAATCGACATATTCCCGGAGCTCTTATGGCAGGCGGCACAAAACGGCAGAAGGAGATGCGCAAGGCCTTGCGCGCTTTGGTACCGCGCGTCCCGCTTGCCGATGCCGAAGACATTTTGACGATCGCACTCGCCGGACACCTCCGGCACCTGCCGCCCTCGATCGCGCTATGGCAAGCGCTCTCGTCCCATATCCGGCACTTGCACACGGATTATGATCTGCTCCTGGGCGAAGGCTACGACCGCCATGCTGCCCGGTTTTTTGTGGTCGACGACATGAACGAACTTTTGCGGGAGTGGGGCTGCAACCGCCAGATCGATGAAACAGACGCCGGCATTTTTCCCGATTGACGATAGCCAGAAGCATATTGACCGGATAGGCTGCAGCAACTTTAACGATATCTCTTTCTACTTCTACCGCAGGCTTTTGTGTCATGGCGATTTTTAAAGGTTTGGGTCCCTTCCTGCTGGCATGTGTGTGGGGCGGTTTGGCCTTTGGCCAGTCAGCTCTGGGCGAGAACCGCATCTGGCTGATTGCCCCTGACGCCCCCCTGGTCGTGAAAGCGCAAATGACGTCCGGCAATCGAATCGATCAAATACGGCCCGATGCGCCGGACCTGGCGCACCGTGGCCCGCACCCTGTCGGGCGGTTGACCCTCAGCCTTACAAATCCGGACCAGATCGACATTCTGAATACCGGCGAAACCGCCCCACTGCCCCGCTACGACCGGCCGCTCACGGTCGAGGTGTTCTACCCCGCGGCCGCCAAAACAGCACCCGACCCGATCAAGACCTATCTGCGCGATGGCAAAACACCGGTCACGCTTCTTGGAACATCGACCCTGGATGCCGCGCCTCAGAGCGAAAGCGCCCCTTACCCTTTGGTCCTGATTTCGCACGGATATCCGGGCAACCGGTTCCTGATGAGCCATCTTGCCGAATCACTGGCCTCAAGGGGTTATGTAGCGGCCTCCATTGATCACACGGATTCCACCTATCGGGACAAGGCCGCTTTCGGCTCGACGCTGGTCAACCGCCCGCTGGATCAGCTTTTTGTCCTCGACGAGATGCAGCGCCTGACCGATATGCCGGGCGGCCCGCTGTCCGGCCTGATCGATACCTCGAAAACAGGGCTGGTCGGATATTCCATGGGCGGTTATGGCGCTCTGATCGCAGGTGGCGCCGGGGTGACGGAAAAATCGGTCGGCTATGAATGGGGCGCTCCGAACCGGACCCTTGCCCGGCATACCGCCGGATCGAAGACCCACGAATCCCTGATCGACCCGCGTCTTGCCGCGATCATTGCCATTGGTCCATGGGGCCGGGAACGGGATTTCTGGGACGCCAAAGGCATGGCCGGCCTGCGCATTCCGACCCTGTTCGTCGCCGGGAGCGAGGATGACATCTCCGGATACGAAAACGGCGTCCGCAAGCTCTGGCAGGAGGCAACCGGCACCGACCGGCATTTGCTGACCTTCCTGAGCGCCAATCACAATGCGGCCGCCCCGCTTCCAGCCCCGGCCGAGGCATTTGCATTCAGCGAAACACTCGGCTGGTACCCGTATGAACACTATGCGGATGCAGTCTGGGATACGGTGCGCATGAACAATATCCTGCAACACTTTGCAGCAGCCTTTCTGGACCTGCATGTAAAGGGCGACACCCAGAAGGCCGCTTATCTGAACCTTGTCCCGGAAGCCGAAATGGGTGTCCATGCTCTGGACGACGGCGGATTGCCGACGCCCGATCACAGCTACTGGACCGGTTTTGCAGATCGCACCGCCAAGGGTCTGCTGTTCGAAACCCTTCCCGCCGGTGCTCCCGCTCAATAACTCAGCCTCTGTTGTGAAGCGGCGGTTTAACCGGGCTGATAAATCCACTGTTCGGGAACATGCGCTGTCACGCTTTCCCCGGCGCGGATGGTCCCGGGCTTTTCAACAAAGCCGACAAGCCCGCGCAGGCGTTGGGCCACCTTGGGGAACAACAGGTCCAGCCCGTCGCGATCCGGATAGTTCGCTGCAATCGCCTTTCCCGCATACCGGCAGGGCCGATTGTCGCCATCGACCCGGATCACCGCTCCGCCTTCAAATACAAGACGGGTGCGTGGCGGGATCAGGGACAGGTTGGCAAGGCCCTTGACCAGGATGTTGCCGCCGATCCACTCCGCCTCGACAGCCCGGACATCCATCCTGCGTGCGATGCTCCGAAGCTCTTCTTCCGACAGGATCGACACCTGCCGCTCATTGCACATCTCCGTGCCGCGCGGGTAATAAGGCTCACGCCCGCCGGAACATCGGGTATAGCCGCCATGGCGGTCTCCCGGAATGCCTTCAAGCGTCAGGGTGAGCCCGGAAACCTTTCGGGTCTGAAAATCGTCTGCCTGCGGCGTTTGCATAACAGCACTGACATCGGCTTTCAGTTTGCGTGCCGGCGTGTGATGGAGCGGCGAAATCTGGTCTTCGCCAAAGAGATCTGCGGTCATGCCTTGTCCTTTCGGGTGCGGCCGCACACTAGCCCCACCAGCACGCCGGAACAAATCAAAGCATTTGATCAAGACCCCATGGTCCGGTGATGAATTCAAACGGACCCAGCCCCCCTGAATGCTGCCGGACCAACCGGCCGGATACACCCCCGGCATGATTGGAAGGCACGGACGGAACGGTCCGCCCGTGCCAAGAACAAGTCAGTTCAGGGGAACCGTACAGACCATTTGGGTGTGCGTGGAATTGACGTAGCAATTCTGCGGCAACGGGCCATTCGGGAGCGGGTAGTAATAATAGGTCGGCTGAGCCGAGTGCGCGACCGCCGCCCCTGTTGCCACCCCTGCCGCATAGGCAGCCCCCGGGTAGTAATATCTCGGGTAGTACGGGTTGTAGGGGTGATAGGGGTGGTACGGCTGATGCCATGCCCGGCACTGCGGATCCTGGGGTGCATGGGCGCAATATGGACCATAGGGCCAGAAACCGTGATATCCTTGGTGGTGATAATAGGGGGCGGCATGCGTGTGCGGATAGGGATGCGCGTGATGGACGGGCTGGTTATGCGGATGCCCGCCATGGTGATGGCTCTCGGCCCCTCCACGGCTTTCACCCCCGCCGCCATGCCCGCCTGAAGGGCCCGGTCCCTGATCTATAAAAAGCGCAATATTTTGTGCAGAAGCTGGAAGCTCTCCGCGCAAGACCCGCATAGTGTAGCTTACATTTTCGCCGTCCACTTTTGACGACATGAGTTCGATGAAAGCCGGAGCCTTGTCGGTCTGGCCCAGAATGCTGACAACGGCATTTGGCGGCTGATCGCCGAAGCCTTCCGGCGCCGTCCAGAAGTCGGCAAACGCTTCCTTGCTAAGCTGGCCGGCAACCCGATAGGGCCGGTCACTGAAATACAGGATCGTCGGAGCGGCACCGGTCAGGGTCATGCTCGACTGGCCGTCATAGGTCATGCCTGCTGCCTGCTGCACATAGTCATAGGTCGGTGGCGGTGTCGGATTGGCGTTGGCCGGAACCGTTTCCTGCGCCGCAGCCAGAGACGGCAAAAAGCCAACCCCTGCTGCAATGCAAAGTACCGTAAGACTTTTCATGATCCTCTCACTCCCATCTTGATGCCTGAACACGCATCCTTGTCAGTCATGTCCAGCCGCCGCCCGCAACGCGGGGACAGCAGCCTCCCAGACCCGAGGCACAAGTTAGACAATCCATTGCATCAGAACGACGGCAAGCTGCGCCGTTTTTGGTCCGTCATCATCGAACTTGCGTAACGGAATGAGTATCGGAGGAAAAATGATGCGACAATCCCTGACGCTGACGTCAACCCTTGTTTCAATCGTCTTGGGCGCCACGCCCGCAACTGCAGGCATTTCGATCGGATTTATCGAAAGCGCACCAAAAGACCGGTTTGTTGTTCTGAATACATCCACTTGCCCGACCGGCCCGATTACTCTGTCGATCGATCTGTCCGAATCTGCGGGAAATCTCATTTTCGATACGGAAGCATCAGGCGCCGGTGTGGAGGTGTTCCAACCCTTTGAATTGACTCGAGGGGCGGAGATGATCGAAACAATCCGGGCGCCACAGGATGGCGGTCACGCGCTTGAAATAACGCTGCTTGATCTTTTGCCCGATCAGCCTTTGGAATTCACAATAGACGTCGATGACACGTTGCCCGACAGCGCCTTGGGGCAAACCCGTGTGGCAGGTTCGGAGATTGCCGGCGGACGTGTTCAGGTCTCGGCGCAAGGCGCTGCGTCCCGGAACGGAACGTTTTCGGTCAATGGCGGAGCACAATTGGGGTTTTCCGGCTGCCTGTCGTAAACAGACCGAGGAAGCTGGCTTCCCTAACCAGCGCCTGTCGTGATGCCCCCGGGTGCCTGCCGGCACCCAGGGAGCTTTGCCCTAGCGGACGGGGCAAACCACAGCCGTATGCGTGGAATTGAGATAGCATCCCTGCTGGACCGGTGTGGAGTAGGTGTAAACCGGCGCCGGAGCGGGGGCCGGATTTGCGGCGCTCGCGATAATCGCCCCGGTTGCCAAACCGGCAATTCCGGCTGCGACGGCCGCACCTGCATTCGGACCCGGGCCCGGGCCCCGGCCAGGACCGTGAGGTGGGGGGCCCTGACGAATAATGTGGGTAGGAACGGGTTGGAAACCCTGATCAACGAACATCGACACGTTCTTGGCACTTGACGGAACGTTTCCGTCCACAACCTTCACCTTGTAGACAACATTCGAGCCGTCAACCTTGGACGACAAAAGTTCCAGCACTGCAGGCGACTGACCGGAATTGCCGGGAACACTGAGAGCCGCATTCGGCGGATCATTCTTGAACCCTGCGGGCGCTTGCCACATTTTCACGAAATCCGCTTCATTCACCTTTCCGCTGACACGGTATGGCCGGTTGGAAAAATACGAGACATTCGGTGCAGCCCCAGTGAGTGTCAGGGTCGAGTTGCCGTCGAACGTCATTCCGGAGGCCTGTTGAACGTAATCATATGATGGCGCCGGTGTCCCATCCGCACCCGTGGGCGCTGCCGGGACAGCTTGCGCATTGGCCACAACCGGCGCGAGACCAAGCACCGCCGCCATGCATATCACTGCTATTTTTTTCATGATTGAAATACTCCATCGGTATTTTTTGGCCCGTACCGATGGTCTTCAATGGGGAAGCGGTCCGGCTTGGGACCTGTCGGCACTGGGGCCGCGCCAGAGATGGATATTACGCTACGGAACAACAATGACCCGTTTACAATTTTACCGAAAATTCAGGTTAAGACTGCGCAAGAATTCGGTCATGTTTCTTGATGTAATTTGATAACATACTGATCAGGATGATCAAATCACCATCGTTGGCTCAACGTAGAATGAACCGGAACACCGGGTCCTCGGACAAGGCTTGAACAGTCGAAACTATCTTCCGGGCATAATACATCTGGTTGACCAGATCGATCAGGCTTGCGGCCTCGGTATCGTCATCCAACGGAAGCATGGCACGCCATTTTGCAGCAGTCTGTGTGAGATCCGGGATGGTTTCATGCGTCTCCAGCGCGTCGAAACTCTGGACGAGCAGGCTTTCCAGCTCCACGATCAACGGAACCCATTCCTGCATGCTTTTGTCTTGCAGAAAGTTGTAACGTGCAAGACAAAACAGTGCTGTATAATCGGCCAGCATTTCCAGATAGGACAAAAACTCGCGGCTTCTCAGCGCCGAGGCCGTCAGGATTACCTGTTCATCCCGAAAAGCGGCGAGTTGTGCTGCAAACTGGTTGACCTGCAGGACCAGCAAGCGCCCTTCTTTCACCGAAACAGCATTTCGTGAAGCTTCCTCAGTCATCAGGCGGCGCGCCTCGTCGAGGATGTCTACAAGACACCCGCGAATGCGTATGTCGGTCTTGATCGGAAAAACGACAAACGCAATCAACGCCCCCGCAATCGCCCCGATTGCGGTGTCGTAGGCTCTGGCCAACATGTCTGCCACGCCGATACCCGTTAACAGATGCAGGCCAAGAACGACGGAAAATGCGACCACCGCACTCCCGGCCACATAGTGCCGGTCGGTCGCCACGAACACAAGGCTGAAGCACACAAGGGAAATCACACCGAGAACCAAAGGTGCTTCTTTCCAAATCGCAAATGCACCAAAGGCAACCACAACGCCAATGACGGTTCCCAGGACCCTTTCGATGGATCTGCGCAAGGTCTGCCCGAGACTGTTGGACAGGACGAAGATGACAGTCATGGGAACCCAGAACGCGTGGTGCAGGCCAAAAACATGCGCGATGAAAACGGCAATGGCGGCTGCAATCCCGCCCTGCAACGCCAAACGCAGAGCGGGAACCGGCGCCGGTTTGGTTGCCGGAAGAGTGTCCATATCCCGCCGGGCGCTCTCCGCAAGGTTGTTTGGATCCGACAGGCGCAACAAGGCTGTCAGGGACTTGTACAGCCTGATGAGCCGGTAGCGGTCGTCTTTCGATCCCGCCCGCCCGATCGCCAGCCAATCCTGCAGCCGGATCTCTGACACGGCCTCGGAAGCCTTGCCGCCTCGGGTGACTGCAACAACGTCCCGAAGGGTAGCCTGAAAAAGGTGTGATGACACAACTGTCGGGCGCAAGGGGGCCGAAATTTTTTCAAGCGCATCCATCACAACCAGCAAAGCGAGCATACGCTTTGTTGCCCTTGCAAGAATAAGAGAGGGCTCAGGCGGTACGATCTCTCCCGTCTTTGCCGCCGACTCCACTGCAAGTCCGAGTTTCAGCCGTTTGGACATCAGCAGGGAACGGACATCCAGCTGCTCCGGCGGAGTGAACACACGCCCGCGCGCGATCTGGATCAGGTTGTCCGCAAGCTCTCTCCCATAGGCCCGTTCGACAGCCTGCAACACATTTTTGGGAGACGGCCGTGGAAACACCATCCAGACAAGCGATACGGTTGCAATCGCCGCTCCGCCCGCCAGCGGGAACCAGACCGCTTGCGCAAAGGTCGGATGAAAACTGACGATGATCAGCCACGCCAGCGCAATCTGGATGCCCAGACGTTCATAGAACGGTCCGTACCGGCGCAAATAAAACCCGAAGGCAATGACAAACACCCAAAGGGCCTGCAAGAGGATATCCCGCTCTCCGGGGAGCAGAAAACTCAATGGAATGATCAGCGACAAAACTCCGGTGAACACAATGCCGTTAAACCACAATTGGCGTTGCTCTGTCAGTCTGGGAGCCGGCAATGTGAAGATCTGCAAGATCATCGCGATAATGCCGGTGCTGGCGCCAAAGTCCGGCAGATCGCGGTAAGGCAGGACATGCTGAATGATCGTGCCTACGAGCCCGGCCAACATCATCGTGACGACCAGCTTGATGCCCCGGACCAGCCTGATCCCGCCCGGATCAAGCTCGGCAAAACGGTTCCAGAGTTTCCGGACACGCGGCCCGCTCATCACGGCAAACGGCAATTCATGCAAATTGGCAAAGGTCACGGTGTTGCCTCGGGCAGTGGGTCGGCGAAACAGAAAATTACCGGTGTGCTTTCCATTTCTTCCCGTTTTCGGACTGAACGCGCATCAATGCAAATGTCCCGATGATCGGCCAGTGATCGGACCCGGCGGACGGCCCGAGATGGCAGCTTAACGGAGTCGCGCCGCCGCGCACAAAAAAATGATCCAGTTCCAGGCCCGCGCCCCAGAAAGACGACAGCCATGTCGGGCGGGCGAGCCCGCCGCATGGCACCTTTTTCAGCCCCGTTCCACTTGCAAGGCTGCGCAGGCCGGGTGACCAGGACACGGCATTCAGGTCCCCGGCCACCAGAACAGGCCCTTCGGTCTCAAAAACCTGTCTCGTCAGCGTATGGAAGATAGCCCGTTGGCGCTCAAAAAAGCCTCTTGTGATGGGCGGCGGGGTATGCAGGGCGAACACTGTTACGCAGGTTGTGGTGCTGTCCGGACAATAACGCGCTCGCACGATGGCAGCCGGATTACGGCCCACCGGCACAATCCGAATGTCATGCGGAGGAAACCGTGACAGGACAATCGCGCTCGGACGCCCCTTGGTCGCGCGGTCCGGCAGACCGGCAACATGTGGCAGATCCGGAAAATACGCCTGCAATTCCGGAATTGGCGATGGCAGCTCGGTCAAAACGGCAAGGTCCAGCCACCCGTTCTCATGCTGTTCGGATACCGCCTTCAAAGCGCTCAGCTTCCCGAAAAGATTCGCCGCGGCGGCCTTGAACTGCCGTTGACTGTGTTCGGATCCCACTGCCCTGACGCTTGCCCGGTCTGAGAATACAAGGACATGACCAATCGAAAGCACGGCAAGAACCAGAGCCATCAGTCCAAGCCGCCAGGCTCGCGCCAACAAAAACGCGAACAGGAAAATCAGCCCCGCAATCGCGAGCTGAGTGTGAAAATGAGCCAGCAGATCCAAAGGCCAGGCGAGAGGAGCCCCAAGCGCCCCCAACACGCACACGGCATAGACCAACCACAGAACAATCAGGAACCGGAGCAGAAACAGTCTCCCAGGCGGCAAAGGACTTCATGTGCAAACAGGTCGCGAACACGACTATATGAACATCCGGGTCCGGATGACAGACCTTGCGATGGGTGCCATGGAAGCACAACCTGCCACTGGCCGCTGGCAAAGGCCGAAATGCGGATCCCGGCCCTGACCTGACCCCATGTTGGATCACGGGGTACAGCGCAGGAACGGTTGGTATTAAGACACGTCCGTGTCTTCAAACAAGCCGGTTGCAAAGCCGTCGATGCTGAACCGGTTCTTTTCACGCTGATAGGTTTCCAGTTCTTCCGGTGTCTTTTTCGCCCAATGCGCGGTCAGGTTCGACCGGTCCTTGCGATAATCGTAAAGTGGTACCCCCATGCCGCAGGAGTTCTGCACCAGATCAACCTCAAGAGACACCATCTGCCGCGCGCCCGCCGGTTCCGTATTGGCAAAGCGGTCTTGCAGCAGGTCCTGATACTCCGGCACGCCGCGCGGAATAATGCGGGCCTTGCCGTAAAGCCGTACGATCATGGGCGTGCCTTCAAAGGCGCAAAACATGATCGTCATGCGATCCGACAAACGCAAATGGGCGGCCACTTCATTGCTGCTGCCGGTCTGGTCGAGATAGACGGCGCGATTCGGCTGAAGCACCCTGAATGCGTTTGTTGGCCGGGGCGACACGTTGACCCGGCCGGTTGGCGCGGCGGTTGCGGTGAAAAAGATGTGCTGCTTTTCGACAAATCGAATATGCGCTTCGGTCAGCTCCGGGAACTGCTTGCCCATCAGGCCATCTCCAATCAGGACTGGATGCGAAACCTCCAGGAACCCTGAAGTCATTTCGTCCCTTGTACATATAAGGACCGCCGATTGAGATACATTTGCGCTTTTCGCAAGAAAATGCCTTCAAAAAGTCAATGGTTCCGGTGCAGTGGCGAATGCCAGCCACACCGGTATTGCCGCAAGGTCGCGTTGACCATAGGCTGACCGGAGATTCCAAAGATAGGACCTTCAGGATGCCGCACTCCCATCTAGCCGTTTCTTCCATCTGCCTTGTTCTGACCAGCCTGACCCCGGCCCTGGCCGCAGCACCGAACCTTCAGACGCCCCCTCCTGTGATCTATCTGTCGGACAATCTCGGCGAAAAGGACAATTTGGGCTTTTGCATCGATACAGTCGGGCGTGGCATGTCCGACCGCCTGCATGCCCATTCCTGCAAGCCTCAGGGAGGCGACGTTCAATTCCGCTACGATCCGGTCACCGGGCATATCATCTCCGCAGCCTTCGACAACATGTGCGCCCAGCTTCTGGACGAACCTGCACCAGGGGTGAAGCTTGGTCTTCAGCCCTGCTCCGACGACCCGCTGCAATCCTTCGCCTATGAGCCTGCATCCGAGGCGATCCATCCGTTCGAGATCAAATATCTTTGCCTCGGCAGCCCGGGCGACACCTATGCCGCAGGCCCTTATGAATCGAGAGCGTTGGAGCTGGTCAATTGCGATGCCACCCCGCCTGCCGAACGGCGCTGGTCCGTCGAGGATCAATAGGCAGGCCGACAAAACCAAGTAGGCCGGTTGCCGCCATCGCACGCGTTAAGACTTGGTAAAAACTGACATGGATGCTCCAATGTTTGAGCAGCCTGCCTAGAATTTGCCCCTTCTGAACCCGCAAAAAGAGAAACATAATCAACTATCGACTCTTGCGGGCAGTGATCATGGCGGAACAGTTCATCAAGGAAAGCACCTATGCGCGGCTGATCAACATTGCCGGCCGCCAACGGATGCTGTCCCAGCGGATCGGTCTTCTGGTGCTGTCGCTGATGCGCTCGAGCGCCGGTGAGAACGCAGCCGGACAATTGCAGACCGGTTTTCTGGACCATGCCGTCCGCGACTTTGGCCACGGATACGAGATCCTGCTCAATGGCGACGCCAGCCAGGACTTGCCGTCAGCCCGCTCCGGACGGATCAACCTTGTTCTGAACACGGCCGCCCCGGACGGGCAGACTGGGGCCGGTCTGATCGAAGCTTTCCTGAAGGAGGCGCATGCGGCCGCGGCTGCCCTGAAAGCGGGTGAACGGTGGCCGGAAGACCGGCTGACATCTCTGACCGGTTTTGTTCTGGGGCCCCTGCTGTCTACCCTTCAGGCATTGGTTGAAGCGCTCGAAGCCGATTTCGCAGACACGGTGCAGGCCCAGGCCAGCGCACGGTCGGAAGACATGGCGAAGGTCATGCAGGCGCTCAAGGAAATCCAGAAAGCGTCCCGTGTATCACGCATGGTCGCGCTCAACGCCAAGATCTCCGCCGACCGCGCGGGCAGTTATGGCCGCGAGTTCGGCGCGTTGACGGAGGAACTCAAGAAGATTTCCGCCGACATCACCACCAGTTCGCAGGATATCATCGCGCATCTTGATCACGCGTAGCCCCGAGGATCACCACCCACACACCACATGGCGCCACCGGGCGCAGGTATGCTTGGCGAAATGACTGTGAAAAAGCCGCCAGCGCACCGCTCACCACGTCCGACTTTGATCGCCGAGTTCTTGACCATGGTGACGCATGCGCCGGTAAACGCCACCACCAGGTTTGTGTCCGGACCGCACTCCTTCCAAAACGGGCAAATACCTGATTCCATCTTCGCATTCTGTTTGGCTGGTCCAAAAGGGTGACGAAACCGCAATCATCGGGCTCTTGTGCAGGCAAATTTTATAGGGTACCCCCCTATATTATGTCACACACAACACGTAACAAGACCAAACTTCGCGCAAGGGTCAATCGCCTGAAGGGGCAGATCGAAGCAGTCGATCGACTGCTGGAGGCCGAAGCGCCCTGCGGCGAGGTCTTGAACCTCGTCGCCTCGATCCGCGGGGCCGTGAACGGCCTGACGGCGGAACTGATCGAGGATCACATCCGCGAACATATTTCCAATCCGGACACCGATGAAAACAGCGACCGTGCCAACGGAGCACGGGAACTGATCGGCGTTATCAGGAGTTACATGAAATGAGCGAGACCTCCGCTCGTCTGGCCACGCCCCATGACCATGTTTTCCTCGGCGAAGGTCACGCCCGCAACGAGCGCCGCACCTGGCTGGTGATCGCCCTGACGGCAACGATGATGGTCGTCGAGATCACTGCCGGATCGATATTCGGATCTATGGCCCTCGTCGCCGACGGATGGCACATGTCCACCCATGCAGCGGCCATGCTGATCGCAGCGCTTGCCTATCGTTATGCCCGTCAAAACGCCCGGAACCCGCGCTTTACATTCGGCACGGGCAAATTCGGAGAACTGGCAGGATTTGCAAGCGCCGTGATTTTGGCGCTGATCGCGCTGCTGATCATTTGGGACAGCATCCAGCGTTTCTCCAACCCGGTGACCATCAGCTTTCCAGAAGCCATTTCCGTGGCTGTCGTGGGCCTCGTCGTCAATCTCGCAAGCGCATGGCTGCTGCGCGATGATCACGACCACCACCATCACGGCCATGGGCACCATCACAAGAACCATCATCACCACGGTCACGGTCATCACCATGCCCACAGGAGCGCAACAGACCGAAATCTGAGGGCCGCCTACATCCATGTTCTGGCAGATGCGCTGACCTCCGTTCTGGCGATTGCCGCACTGGTTCTGGCAAGCCTCTATGGCTGGATCTGGATGGACCCGATGATGGGCATCGTCGGCAGCCTTGTGATCGCCCAGTGGTCGTGGGGATTGATCCGGGACACGGGCGGCGTGCTTCTGGACTACATGCCGGCCGAAGAGGACTTGCCGGAAGAAATTCGCAAGGCCATCGAAACCGACCACGACCGCATCGTCGACCTGCATGTCTGGCAACTCGGCCCGGGCCACCGCAGTGCCATCGTATCGATCCGGTCAAGCCAGCCGAAAAAGCCCGCCCGATACCGGGAAAAACTATCCCATATCCATGACCTGTCCCACCTGACCATCGAGATCGAACCGGCCACTTAGCCAAAAAACAAAAAACCCCGGAGCAACGCTCCGGGGTTTCGTGTTCGATCGACCAAACCACGCACCGGGCCAACAAAAAGCATCACGAAGAGATCTCAAAGCAGACTGGGCATCGGGTTGGTATTGCTTCAGTCCCTATTCAACGCAGCCAATTCAGGCACCATCTTTTCGAGATCAGCTGCATAGAACCCCGCAGCGTTGATACAGTTCGTTTCCGGAAGCCGCAGGCCGGATTCAGTCCGGCAAATATCCGTCACACAGGCATGTGCATATCCTCGATTGCAGTCAACCAGCTCTTGCGCAGATTTCAGGCCGTCCGGTTCTATCTTCACACGGCAGGTGATGCAGGTTGATTCCTTGTAAAGTGAATGGATTACCCCCCTTCCGGCAACACCCCATATGCGCCACTTTCGCGAAATGGACCCTGGCTCAGGCAACATCATCACGGCGCCATGCCAAAGTGACCCTTCCGGGATTTCGTCTTCGCAGACCACGAGGACAAGGGGGTTTAATTCACAGCCGGAACCGGGTCGGCGCGTGCCGCTCATACGTCCCCTAGATTCCGAAGCAAAGGCGATGGCGATCATCGAGCGCTCGCTGCCAGTTCCGGACCGGCCCTATTGGGTACGCTGCCTGGCGGTAAAGCGGCCCTACGTCTGATGCAAGCGGAGCGGCATTGGGAGGACACACGCAGCTGCCAGAATCTGCTAGTACATGTCATAAATGGAGAACAGGCCGCTTAAAACTGACGGCTCTTCTGGCGTTTTGGAATGAAAACTGTTGGTGGGAATTATCTATGAAAAAGTGTT
Organism: Roseibium sp. RKSG952; assembly: GCF_009711355.1. NCBI lineage: Bacteria > Pseudomonadati > Pseudomonadota > Alphaproteobacteria > Hyphomicrobiales > Stappiaceae > Roseibium > Roseibium sp. RKSG952. The sequence continues at coordinate 37,261 of NZ_SMMF01000902.1, forward strand.
ATATTAAGCACATTACAAATATAATAATTACGTTATTGACGGCAATGCTTCTGACCACCACTTCTTGTTTGGCGGGAGATTTATTCAAAGATGATTCTAACTCGTATATAGATCACATAGTTTCCACTATCCCCGATGAAAGTTACTATTCTGTTGGTGATGGAAACGTTCATTATCACATGTCGAAAACAAACTACCCTGATCGTGATCAGGAATTAATCACATATCTAGAGAGCCTTCCCCACTCCCCGAATAAAATTGTTAACAAGCAAATAGCGATCTTCAATACAAATAAATCCTACAATGATTTTTTAGAAAAAGAAAATTTACGGCCACTGAGGCTTAATGAATCGAATAGATACTGTGACATAATAAATATTATAGACCCAAAAAATAATAGATATGCTGCAATAGCCTTAGTAAGTCGAGATGTTAAATATTCAACATTCCTAGAATGCAAAAATAGTGTAATGTCTAAATTTCTTTCAATAAGTATCAACGGAATTGAATTTGACAAAGAATCTGATAAGACTAATTTTATAATAAATATTTCAAAATTAATTTATAGATGCTTTGATCAAATAACCAATTCAGTAAATGAGTCATGCATCAATCAAATTAATAATAAATTTTTGAAGAAATAATGAATTACCTTAGACAATTACCATCTGCAATTAAACAGCATTGACCTGACGGTTGCCGCTCGCCGGGGCGGGTTATGCATCTTTGGTTTTGAGTGGCGCTTTCTCCTTCTTCTGCTGGATTTCGGGCAGGCCTTCGCCGAAGAACCAGAGGACCAAGTCAGCATCGGTACGTTGTACCGATCCGAATGCGGGAAGGGGCTCATGGGTCATGGTCAACCAGGCCTGGTATTGCGCGATCAACTTTATGGTGCTGAAAAATAAAAAAACCCCGGAGCACCGCTCCGGGGGTTTCGTGTTCGATCGACCGAACCGCTTAACGTGTCAGCGGCTTGTACTTGATCCGGCGCGGATCGGCGGCGTGGGCGCCGAGGCGGCGGACCTTGTCCTTCTCGTAGTCCTCGAAGTTGCCTTCGAACCACTCCACATGGCTGTCGCCTTCAAAGGCAAGCATGTGCGTGGCCAGACGGTCGAGGAACATCCGGTCGTGCGAGATCACCACGGCGCAACCGGCGTAGTTTTCAAGCGCATCCTCGAGGGCCGCCAGGGTTTCGGTGTCGAGGTCGTTGGTCGGCTCATCGAGCAGCAACACGTTGGCGCCCTGCTTCAAGACCTTGGCGAGATGCACGCGGTTGCGCTGGCCACCGGAGAGGTCGCCCACCTTGGCTTGCTGAGCCGGGCCCTTGAAGTTGAAGGACGAGCAATAGGCGCGGGAGTTGATCTCCTTGCCGTCGAGATAGATGATCTCGTTGCCGTCGGAAATTTCTTCCCAGACCGTCTTGTTCGGGTCGAGCTTGTCGCGGGACTGGTCGACATAGCCCAGATGCACGCTGTCGCCGATGGTGATGTCACCATTGTCCGGCTTTTCCTGACCGGTCAGCATCTTGAACAGGGTCGACTTGCCGGCACCGTTCGGGCCGATCACGCCGACAATGCCGCCGCGCGGCAGCTTGAACGACAGGTCATCGATCAGCAGACGGTCTTCAAACCCCTTGGAGACGGCGTTGAGTTCGATGACATTGGCGCCCAGACGCTCGCCCACCGGAATGAGGATCTGCTCGATGGTCGGCTGACGCTCTTCCTGCATGGCCAGCAGGTCTTCATAGGCCCGGATACGCGCCTTGGACTTGGTCTGGCGGCCTTTCGGCGACATGCCCATCCATTCGCGTTCCCGCGAGATCGCCTTGGAGCGGGCCATGTTCTCGCGGCCTTCCTGCTCCATGCGCTTGGTCTTTTTCTCCAGATAGACCGAGTAATTGCCCTCGTAGGGAATGCCCTGGCCCCGGTCGAGCTCCAGAATCCAGCCCGTGACATTGTCAAGGAAGTAGCGGTCGTGGGTGATGATCAGGACGGAGCCCTTGAACTCACGCAGGTGACGCTCCAGCCAGTGCACGGTTTCAGCGTCCAGATGGTTGGTCGGTTCGTCGAGGAGCAACAGATCCGGCTCCGACAGGAGCAGCTTGCACAGCGCCACCCGGCGGCGCTCACCGCCCGACAGGTTTTCGACATCGGCATCGGACGGCGGGCAGCGCAGGGCTTCCATCGCCATTTCGACCTGGCTTTCCAGGTTCCACAGGTCCTGCGCGTCGATTTCGTCCTGAAGCTGGGCCCCTTCCTCGGCGGTTTCGTCCGAGTAGTTCATCATCAGCTCGTTGTAGCGGTCGAGCTTGGCCTGCTTGTGGGCAACGCCTTCCATGACGTTTTCCATCACGGTCTTGTTCGGGTCGAGCTGCGGTTCTTGCGGCAGGTAACCGACCTTGGCGCCTTCGGCTGCCCAGGCTTCCCCGGTATACTCCTTGTCGAGACCGGCCATGATCTTCAAAAGCGTCGACTTACCCGCCCCGTTCGGGCCCAGAATGCCGATCTTGGCGTCCGGGTAGAAGGACAGATGGATATTGTCGAGGACCTTCTTGCCGTTATAGGCCTTCGAGAGGCCATGCATGTGATAGATGAACTGGCGCGCCATGGGGGCTCCGCTTCTCCGCGTGTCTTTGCAAAAATGACGGGATTATTCGAGATTTCTCGGGCCGTGTTTTAGGGGATCTTGCGCCGCGGGGCAATGGGGGGGCGGACGATCAAGCGGGCCCCGGGACGAACCGCCCGCGGCTTGCGCGCAAATCCCATTGCCGTCTGGCTGCAACCTGCTCTCGAAACGACCAGCTTGCTGCACGATCCGGGGAAAAGAAACCTTGGCAAAAACAATAAGTTGTTTCTATTTTCGCAACTGAACGAACTTGCGGCAAGCGCGCCACCAACGGTTCGATTATATGCCTAAAGACGCTCTTCCCTCAAAACAGGATTTTCGAATGACTGTTCCGGTCTTCCGCCGCCCTGCCCTGCGCAATCTTCTGGCCTGTGGCATTTGTCTTGCAACTGCGTCCTGCCAATCGGAAGGAGCTGCGCCGCTGAGCAATGTCGAGCTGACAAAAGAGAGGCACTATGGCTGCACCTACATGTTGAAGGAATGGCGTGCCGAGCACCAACAAAAAACCTATTCCGCCTTTGCGCGCGGACGGGCCCTGTCAATCACCGGAATGGCTGGATGCGGAGCTGCCTGGAACAAGAAGACACAAGCAGAAGCGGACCGGATCGCCATGGAGAACTGCCGGAAAGCGGCAAGAAATCCGGATAGATGCTACATTTCCGACAGAACCCAATAGCCCCGAGATCAACACTCGACCGGGTGTTTCCAGCCTGGCCGCGTTTCACAAGGCAAGCCCGGGCCGGACCACACATATACGCCAATTGGATTGTGGCAGCGGCCGGTTTGCCGCCTCGTGCAGATAGATACCGGGGTCCGGTGTGCGATAATAGCGGACAGCAATGTCGCGGCCGGCCGCCGAATGCGCCCAACGGGAGTGCAAGATGTTCTGCTGCCGATCCAGCCACCAGCGCCCGTTCTCGGCGTTCCGGCCCATGATCTTCATCCGTCCAGCACCATCCGGATAAAACGAGAGTATGTAGGGATCATTGTCACACGGCGCCCCGAAAATGGTATTGCCGGGAAACACCGCCTCGATCCATGCTGCATCAATCGGTTCCGCGCCCGGGCGCAGGTCTGCAAACTCGTGGAATCTGGCCGCCAGAATGCCGTGAGCAGCCGCACATGTGAGTTTTTGGGAAATTCCGGGCAGTCCGGCAAGCCGCGCGATGGCGGAGTGCAGCCGTGACACCCGGTCCAGATTGTCGTTCATGTTCATGACCCGTATTGCAGCCCGGCAGGTCCCGCCGGACGCACTTCAAAAGCCCTCGTTTAGTTGGTGCTACCCCATCCGAATTTGTAGCTGCCAGCCATCACGTTCAAGCCTTGGGAGAACCTTTCAAGCAGCTGTTTGCCAAATCCGGCTGCCATGCAGGCAACATACGGTCTGCAATTATGCGTAAGGCCACGAGTTTGTCCGGAATGCTTCTAACCGGTCTTTCCCGCTGATATGCATAATGGACACCCCAATTGCACTCGGAGCAGGGCATTAAGCCGGTTCCCCCGCATACACAGGAGAGGTTGAGATGATCAATGGCGCGGTCCAAAAAATCGCATTATTGGGCCTTGGCAAGATGGGCTCCGCAATTGCAGACCGGCTTTTGGACACGGGCCATACGGTGCTGGTGCTCAATGGTTTTGCGCAGCAAAATGTCGACAAGGCCGTTTTGCGTGGCGCACACGCTTTCGACACGCTGGCCGAAATGGTGGGAGCAACCGATTGCCTGTTCCTTTGCCTGCCCTCCGCAGATGCTGTCGCACAAAGCGCTCCCGGGTGGCGCGACTGGATCAGACCAAAGCAACTGATAGTCGATCTGTCGACCTCAACCCCGGCGCTCACGCAGGAACTCTCCGCCTTCGTCACTGCGAAAGGCGCAGACTGGATGGATGCTCCGGTCAGCCGCACACCGGACGATGCACGAAACGGCAATCTGCTCCTGATGGTGGGAGCAACACCTCAAACCTTTCAAGCCCGCCGCACGCTTCTTGCGCAGTTTGCAAGCGATGTCCTGCATATGGGAGGGCCAGGCTCCGGGCATGCCTCAAAACTCGCCTATAATGCACTTGCCATCGGTTTCGGATGCCTGTTGGCTGAAACCTTCCGCTCCACCCAGGCGGTTGGCGTCCCTGATGACGCTCTTGCAGCCCTCCTGAAAAAAGGCGCTTGTGACAGCCCCCTGCTTACCATGTTCACCACAGCCCTTTTGGGCGAGGAAACAGCCCTTCCCTTCAAGGTCGCTGCCATGGACCGGCAAATGCGCGATTTTGCAGCCTTGGCAAATTCGGACCTCGCCATCTTCGACGCCGTTTCAAAGACACTCTCGGCAGCAAATGCAAATGGACTGGGTGATCGCATGATGACAATACTCGCGAAACCTGTCACGGCGTTACCGGACGCGGGCGGGTGATCGTACCGCCTCCTGTCCTATGGCCCCGGCAGTATGGCCAATACAACTCGTATGGTGGGCGCATATCATGATCAAGCCTTGGAAAATCCTGTCGAGCCGATACCCCGTGAACGACCGGTGGATGCGGTTAAGGGCAGACCGGTGCACCACAGAGGATGGCCGGGTCATTGATCCGTTTTATGGGTAGTGTCAAAGATCTTTCGCACTTT
>NZ_SMMF01000439.1:0-1005 GCF_009711355.1 Roseibium sp. RKSG952
TGCATGGCAGGAGGTCGAAAGCGGCAGCGTTATTCGCATCAAGCGCGGCCGCGTGCGGGAGGTTCGCGTGTTCATGCCGGAGGCGGTGCCGTTGGCCGTTTTTGGAGCAGGCTAGATCTGCAGGATAGTGAATTACACCAATAATTGGGGAAGTTCACACGCATCCCAGTACACTCTCTCCAAGCAAAGCTGTTGCCGACTCTATGGGGGGCAGGACATATTCGCACTGCGGTCTGATCATTTGGTCTCAAATGCCTTGATGATTTTGGAAAAATGCGCATATGAGGCTTAGAACACGAATATGCCTCAGCGTAACGTTATTATGCCGATGGGTTTTTGCGCCACGCTACTTTTAAAGTTTTAGTAACAGGGAAGATGCCGCCTGATGTGCAAATGGGCTGCTTGGAGCGGTAATCCAAAATATCTTGAAGAATTGATCTGTGATCCGGAACATTCGCTGATCGAGCAAAGCCGTCACGCGGCGAGTTGCAGTTACTCTGTCAATGCTGTCGGATTTGGGGCCGCTTGGTACGACGACCGGGTAACGCCTTGTATCTACAAGGACGTGCGTCCGGCTTGGACCGATCCGAACCTTTTGCAGCTTGCGCATCACGTGAAGGCCTCGGTGTTTCTTGCTCATGTGCGTGTATCAACGAGCGCTGCGACTGCGCGAGACAACTGTCATCCATTTTCCTACGGCCGCTGGAGCTTCATGCATAATGGTATGATCGGTGGGTACGACCGGGTTCAGCGGCGTGTCAACGATGTGATCCATGATGCTTTTTATGATCAACGGATCAAGCGTCAAATAGACCACATGATCCCCGATGCACTCTTCGATCGCCGCTTGGGGACCACCGACAGTGAGGTTATTTTTCTGATAGCGCTTGGATGCGGTCTTGATAGTCAGCCGATTTTCGCTATGGCCCGGGCAGTGGGGATGCTGGAAAATTTATCGGAAACACGTGGTGGCCAGCCGGCGATGCGCTTTGCCGCCTGCTGGTC
>NZ_SMMF01000389.1:0-798 GCF_009711355.1 Roseibium sp. RKSG952
TGCCGTCAGCACCGGACGGCGGGTGATCAGACGCACCAGCGCACCGCGGCGGCTGGTCGATCTCCGGCCGCGGAACCCGGCCGCCGTTTCGGTGCGCCATCTGTTCAGGGCGGTCATCAGATGGATCTGGGCTTCGGACCAGACAGCCAGACGGGCGAGCAGGCGGCCGGAAAATCCGGGCGTATAAGGTGTCCAGGCCGCACCGGTGACCTCAAGCGCGAGGGCAGGGCAGAAGATCCAGCCACGCGCTGCGGCCGGTGCCAGCGCCAGCAAGGGATCGGAACGGGCAAAGGCGGCGTCCGCGCACATCAAAAGCAACCGTTCACTGACGCCGCCCGACCCCGGCAACACCATGCGGAAGGCCTCAAGGGCAACGCTCAGCTTGAGGACATGGGGCAGGGGGTCTCCTGCAATCCGGGCCAGAAACCTTTCAAGCCGGCCCCGTGCGGCCGCGTCGGCCTCCCGGTCCCGGCCGACAATTGCCAGACCGTCTTCGGCCACTTCCAGCGTGCCGCTGCCAAGCACCTCCAGACGCTTGAGACCGGCCGCATCGAGCGGCGGCGGGGCTTGCAGGATCCGATGCACGTCGAGAGCGGTGCGCAGGGCGGCGGGATCGGATCCGGTCCCGGCCTCGTCATGGAGGGCGGCGATCAGGTCGGGTTCGGTGACGCCGAGTGCCTGCAGGCGCGTGGAGGCGGTTGCTTCAAGGACGCTGGCGAGACGGCGCCACAGGAGGGCGAGTTCAGGGTCCTGCGCGAACGCCCCGGCCAGAAACCCTTGAGCGGCCGAGGCCCGGGC
>NZ_SMMF01000734.1:0-6062 GCF_009711355.1 Roseibium sp. RKSG952
GAACGGAAGAAATCTTGACGGAAGGTCTTGTCCTTCGAAACATCCCTTGCAAACGCGACGAAAACAAGAACGAACCAACAATGTAGTCGGCAATGATCCAGAATCGCGTAAACCCCCTTCCTTTAGGGAGGGGTGACTACTCCCCGCCCTTAAGGAAGGGGCTTTACGGCGCAGTTTAATAGGGGCCTATCCGAAAAGTCTTGACGCGAGCGCGAGGGTCGAGCACCCTAATGACTGCAACGAATTCCTCGCGGAGGCCATCGAAACCTTGTCCGGCAAGAAAAGAGCGAGAAGAGGAGGGCGCGGAGTCAGCGAAAGGGCATGGATTCGCGTCTATCGCACCGAGGCCCTTAGGCAGCAGAAGGGGAAATGCGTCTTCTGCCTGGAGCCGTTGACGCTCGGGCGAACAACGGCGGAGCACGTCAATCCGAGGGCCAAAGGCGGATCGACATCGGCGGAGAACATCGCCGCAGCTTGCCAGCCTTGCAACAGCTTAAAGGCGAATATGTCCGAGAAGGTATTCAGAAACCTCATTCGAAATCCAGACAGGGCCGAGCGACGTCGTTTCGAGTTCTTTATGGCCAACGCGAGATTTCGCATCTTCCGCCGCATGGCGCTCGCTGAGCGCCGCATTCGACGCGCGGCTGGGTTAAAGGAGTGACCAGCGCGTTCGCAAACGGTCGCGTTTTCAATCGCTTGCGAGAAAGATTTTGTCATTACCGGGAAACGGGCCATAGAATTAATCGAAACCCCGAGGAAGGATTCAGTGATGCCTATGCAGTACGAGACCATGACCCTAATACGGAACGCATCCGCTAGACTGGCCCGAAACTCGGCCGAAGGCGCGGTCGAGGACATGAGGACCGCCATGCGCGCCGGGGCCGACATGTTTCTGGCCGGAACGCCGGACGGGGCAGCGCGGGCGATGGCGGCTCACGGCAACGCATACATGAAGTCGGTCTCCGCGCGCATCCAGTCGGTGATGCTCGACGCGGACGAAATTCGAAACTCCCTTTTCGCGCCGATGTACGGTATCGCGAAGCCAGGGAACTCTAAAGCCGCACCGCAGGGAGCATAGGTCTCCGCTCCAGCCTCGGGGGTTGCACCCCCGAGGTCACGCAGGGCAGGGTGGAGAATGTCGCTGGCACTTCATCCCGTTCGGCACGGCTATTTTGGCCAACCAGGAGCGCACCTGCGCTTCCGTGAACTATTCACGACCGAAGACGCATTCGTCTTCATGCCTTGGGCTTTTAAGAACAAGAATAAACGCAATTCAGGAACGCAAGCGCGGGCGTGTCAGCCCCTTTTTGACGCCCATTTCGCATTAGCGTTCAGTAGGTCCAGAAGCGGAAGGCGCTCATCCTCAGGTTGGGCCTGTCGTTTTCTGACGGCGAGATATCCTTCGTCCGGATCCATGTAGGACAGACGAACCTCCGGGCCCTCAGACTCCTCGCCCTCCAGCTCCTCGAAGGAGGCGACCTTGAACGGCCAAGCCTGGACGGGCTTGTTCGGTACGTGAGGATCCGCGACGGAGAGGAAGGCGTGCGAGGCGAATACCTTCGCGCCATCGTTGACACCCATGTCTCCTGGCGTCGTGTCCTTCGTGATCAACGTGCCTTTGATGGACCTGTCCTCGTACTGCTCGAGCGCGCGCCTAAAAATGTCCTTGTCCTCGCTGACTATCCTCGTGAGGATCTTGGATATCCTCGGGTCTCCACACGCGAAGGCAGGAATGAGCCATGCGCGGGCATCCCGGTCGAAGAACGCCGCTTGCACTTTCTTCTTCAGGACGTAATCGAAGGCGTGTCCGTCGGGGAGGCGTATGCGGATACCCCCCGCTCCGACCTTGACCTCGTAGCGTCTGGTGGCGCAAGCGAAACCACCGAAGCGGTCGACCGCAGCCGGCCATTCTTCCGGGGCGCAGGAGTAGAGGAGTTTCCTGATCCTCTCGCAGAGACCAAGGACATCGGTTCGGGCGTACTTCGGAACCACGGTCCAACAGCGACGTTCCGGGTTCCAGCGAGCCTTGAGCTGCTTCTTGACGGCTTCCTTGAAACCCGTCTGGGTGAGCGGAAAGAAAAGGTCGATTCCCTCCTCACCGCCGAATCCGCGTACCGTGCCAAAATCCATGATCGCCATCTGATCCCCTTCGAAGCTGTCTCCTTCTGACCAAGAAGGGCCCTTAAAGCGTAACCGCGAACTCGCCGGCGCGCATTGAATTAAGATGCCGGAGGGATTGGAGGAGAATTCGATAGACGAAATTACGCGAAATCGTTCCCTTCGGGGTTTCGCGGACGTATCCTTGAAGGAGAGGATTAAGAAGCCGATCTGAAAACACCGGGAGACCAACTTGAGTATTATTCTATTTTGCATGGCGGCGATCATCATTCTTTCGACATGCGGCTGGGCGGCGGCCAAGAACTCCGGACCGCGCGTGTATGCCTCCAGAGCGAAGGGAACGGTCACAAGGAACTCGGAACCGCAACCAGGGATGATTGTGACCCGTCGCGTGAGTTCATTAGGTTACGACAGGGTACAAAAAACCAGGACGGACTGGGATGGTGTGTTCAGGTTCCCTGAACTCACCGAAAGGTATGATCTGACTGATTTCCTGCCGCTTCCGGGGGAGGTCAGGGTGGACCAGACGATTCAGGTCGAGAACGAGGATGGAAGCAGGTCCGGGATCTGGACCGCCCACAAACGTGATTTCGAGCGGAACAGTGAGTTGGGCTATCCGATCAAACTGCTCTGCGATCTCGGTGATGGGAAGTGCCGGGAGGAAGCTCTGGCGACATAAGGATTCGCAGGCGGTGCTGCAAAAAGGGTTGACGAGTACTTGGTTTCATGGTCACAATTCATGAATTGAATTCTTGGATCATCATTCGAAAAAGGCCCGAAAATGACGGCTGCGACCAAAATCTGCACGATCATCGGATCCGACAAAGGCGGCGTCGGCAAGTCGCTCGTGGCGCAACTTCTCACCCTAATCTTCCGGTTTTCCGAAGTCGACCTGCGCGTCGTGGAGATCGACAACCAGCGCAAGTTGACAGGCATCCTCGGAGAGGACAAGGTGAATCTCAGCCTGTCGGCGATGCCTCAATTCGAGCGCGGAAGCCGGGATCGCCATCACTTCGAGTCCTTCTATAATCCCGTCTACACGGAGTGGTCCAAGGGATTCTCGCTGACGGATCTGGGCGCGAACGTAACGACATCCCTCCTGGACTGGTTCACATATTGCGACATCGGCGAACTCGCGGTGGAGGACGGCATCAGGTTTCGCTTCGTCGCCTGCGCGACGCCGGACGAACAAGCGATTCAGTCGGCTATAGAATCAGCCGAGAACGCGAAGAAGGCTTTCGGAAGTCTGGCGGAGGTCTTCATTGTTCTGAACGACAGCTCGGGCAATCTCGGCTTCGCGCCTTACGAAAACGGCGACGCGATGAGGGGACTCCATCAGCAAGAGCAGTCCGGAGCCGTAAAGGTCATCCGTTTGCCGTTCTGCGACAGTCTTCTCTTCGAATACGGCCGGGCGGAGAAAATGTCTCCGATCCAGATTACGGCGCAGGCGGACGATATCGCCGCGCGGGCGGGACTTGACGAGGTCAGCAAGCGGATCCATCGCAAGAAGTTGGTCAAGTGGTGCGTCGCCGCCCAAGAGCGGCTGGAGCCTCTCTTGACCATCGAAGAGACAATTCCCGAACAACCCGCCGCCTAGGAAGACGTGACCAGAATGCGCAGAAAAGTTGCCATCAGTCCGCTATTCAGCGAGAGCGTGCTCGAGATGGTCGAGCGTAAGGCTGCGGAAGTGGAGATGATACCCGCGGAAACCGTCGTGAATTCTCCGAAAGTCGAAATTGGCTCGATATCGGAGGTTCGTGCTGAGGCCAGGGTATCGCAATCTGGTCACGCCGATCTCACGGCCCCTCGCTTTTGGCGGCTTGCCTATACCTCCCCCTTTGTCGCGGCGATGATCTTGATTGCGGGAATGTTCGGACACACATTCACAGCGATCCAGTTGGGGTCGCTGGTTCCAGCCTTGCTCGTTTCCTGCTTGATTTCACTGGGCTTGCACAAGACCCCGGCTTACGAGGATCGCCTGAAGGTCGCAATGATCGCTCATTTCTTCCTAGGTATAACCGGAGCCCTGCAAATCCCGTTGGGGGGCGCAGAAAACTTGGGGATGGTGCTTTATCTCGGGGCGCTGACATCAGGCACTCTGGTCGTCGTACTGACGGTCATGAGTGTCTTCGGTGACCAAACTGCGAACGAACATTAAATCAAGGCGTAGTCAGCCCGAGATATCGACAAAACCCTTACCGTGACCAAACTGCGGTTCGATCCCGGATAATCAGGGCTTCTGGTCGCCGTCGATGGACTTGAACGCACCTCCCTTATAGGTCTTCACGAAATCGATTGCGGGCGGAGACGGATGCAGGATGATCCCGTTCGCGTCGTCTATCTCGATCATCACTTTGGGGTAAACAGCCATGGCTCGAGGTAATACATCCCTCAGGAAGTTTCTCTTGAAGTAGCGAAGCGCGCTGTAACCGCTGCCGAACTGCTGGTAGAGGGATTTCCATGGAACAAGCATGGCACTGTCCACCTTCTGCATTCGGTAGCAAAGCCAGATGTAAACGTCCATCGATTGACTCTGGTTTTGAAGGACCGAAATAGCACGGGCATCAACCGGAAACTTGTGAGAGCGGAGTGCCTCGAAGAAACCCTCGCTCAAGACCGCGCAATCCTCCCAGACCTGCTCTCCGTCCGCTCTCGGCGTGAACATGGCCCCAACGATGTTTTCCTGGGCCATGGCGCTGCCAACGCTTGTTGTCTGGTTGAAGGTGATCCGGCAGGAGGCCAGACGCATCACCTGCTCACGTATGGTTTCGTAATTGGGTCCCGACGCTGGAATTTTCATGCTTTTCATCCATGCGGTCATGGATCGACCGAGCTGAACCTTCGGCGTCTGCCTCTCGACCGCCTTCGTAACAAGGTAATAAAGGATCAGTCTGGCTCGGCTGCCATAGGGGACACCGGAAAAGACGGGCTCGCCATCGACGAGTTTGTAGCCTCCTTCAACGAGGAGATGAAAGGGTCCGTTTTGCTGTACCCACTTCGTATCGTCTTTAGGTTTCTTGTGAGGGAGTGACGTGAGTGCGAAGGCGCTCGTCATGTAATAATTATCGTATATATCAGAGTCCTGATACATTCTAACGAAGTCAAGGGCTCTGAACTCGTGATCTTTTTGAGCGTTTTTTCTGGCATAGTCTATGCCGAAATCGAACGCTTGCTGGATAAGTTCTTTCATTCGACGCTCCATGACAAGTTGGCATGGATGTTGGCCAATTGAGAGCCATTGTCAACATCGCACTTTGGTCACGCTTTCGCTCATCGCGCTCGTTCTTCAAATTTTGAAAGGATATTTGAAAAAACAACTATTTGTATATGTGACCAGTGTGCGTGAAAAAACACCCCTCACCGTGACCAATGTGCGCGGATTCCGTGACTGGAGTGCGATGCTGCGTGACCAGAGTGCGAGGGTGTTGGGGGCTGTGGAAAACCCTTGGAAACCCTTTAAAAAAGCCATTTTATAGGAGCGTGATATCTACCGAAAATCAATGAATTCACGCGAGATATGCACCGTTATCGTCGGAAGACGCGCTCTATCTCAGACAAGCTCCGCCGTGACCAGAGTGCGACGTTTTTAGGGTCATCAGAATCTTGTAGAAAATGGTGTGACCAATCTGCGATTCGGTTCAAAAAAGACGATCGGGACGAAACGCCGGTCAACGGAAGTAACATCGAATCGGATTTTTTACCGTTGTGATTCGAATCGATTCTCTCTGCTAGAGCCAAAAACATCGCACTCTGGTCACGGCGAGGGATGCGGAATCGGGCTTGAGGGTGACTAAACTGCGACCCTGGCATCGGAGTAACACCGGAAGGCAGCGCACTTCAACGCGAACCAATTTGAATTTCGGAGGACGCCGTTGAGAATTTCCGAAAACAGCGCAGTTTAGTCACGCTGTGCTGGAAGCGGAGGGTTCGGGGTCGAAGCCAGC
>NZ_SMMF01000167.1:0-323 GCF_009711355.1 Roseibium sp. RKSG952
GCAAGAATTTCCCGTGAAGCCACGGGAGTGGCGGAGCGCGAAAAAGCTTTTGCCTTGCGCTACTTGTTGTAAGTCGAGTTCTTCGGTCAAGCCGTTCCGGCCCCGCCCGGGCTTTTTCATCATGAGCTTCGTCACCCGGTCATCGGTCAGATGCGATAGGCTGTTACCAGCCGCCGCCGAACACCCGTCCGTGACCGCGCGTGCCCCCGTGGATCATGCGGCGTCCCCCGGGTCGCGCCCACCGGACCTGCCAAGACGGTTCGTTACACCGCCTCCCAGCCCCGCCCGGCCCACTCCTCCCCGAAGGACGGTCCCCCGGGGGC
>NZ_SMMF01000362.1:0-716 GCF_009711355.1 Roseibium sp. RKSG952
TCGTCGGTTCGATCCCGTCTGGCTCCACCATTATTCCGGCGCTGCCGCCCTGAGGGGCTGCTTGAGCGCGACTGCGCGCCGTCCGGTGAGGACGTGCCCGCGCAGGTCAGGCTCAGCCGTGAGTGAGATGAACTTGTCTTTTGAGAGAGTACCGTTTTGCGGTGATTGAATGCAATCACCGCCTGTTCATGAAAATCGTTGAAGAGAAGATCTGTTTGACCTCTGGGGGTTCCTCCAGGGTTCTGCAAACAAGCAGAGGGCCAGCTTGACCGCGTGGCCGTCAGAGAGATCTCGTGAAACTGGTCTTAATTTATCAAGATCTGTTTGCGTATGGCCGGGGATGGCTGGGGTTTTAAAAGGGGCCTCTGCCGGAACTGGTGTCGGCGCAAACGCTGTTTGTTGCTTCTTCCTCTGGAGCTTTTTGGGTGTCATGCACTCAAGTAGCCCGGCAGGGCGGTAGTGCAAACAAAGATGATCTTTTTGAAGGTGCGCGAGCATCTTGAAAAGATGAGCATTGATAATGAGAGTGATCAAGTGTCTTAAGGGCATTCGGTGGATGCCTTGGCGACAAGAGGCGATGAAAGACGTGATACGCTGCGATAAGCCATGGGGAGCTGCGAATAAGCTTTGATCCGTGGATTTCTGAATGGGGCAACCCACTCCGTATGGAGTATCCCTTAAAGGGAAGCAAACCCGGGGAACTGAAACATCTAAGT
>NZ_SMMF01000137.1:0-284 GCF_009711355.1 Roseibium sp. RKSG952
CTGAAACATCTAAGTACCCGGAGGAAAGGACATCAACCGAGACTCCGCTAGTAGTGGCGAGCGAACGCGGACCAGGCCAGTGGTCATGTTTGAAGAACCGGAACCGTCTGGAAAGTCGGGCAATATTGGGTGATAGCCCCGTACGGGTAGAAACAGGCATGATCCTTGAGTAGGGCGGGACACGTGAAATCCTGTCTGAACATGGGGGGACCACCCTCCAAGCCTAAGTACTCCTTGTCGACCGATAGTGAACAAGTACCGTGAGGGAAAGGTGAAAAGCACCC
>NZ_SMMF01000061.1:0-231 GCF_009711355.1 Roseibium sp. RKSG952
CCGCTTCGAGACACACCTCCTCCGTCCGGAAGTCTTTCGGCACATAGTACAGCGCCCCACCTTCCTGTCTCACCGCTTCGCGGCAGACCTCAGGCATCCGGAGGTCTGCCTGCACATATTGTAACGCCAGGCCGTATTGCCGTACCGCTTCGAGACACACCTCCTCCGTCTGGAGGTTTTTAGGCACATATTCCAACGCACTACCGTTCTTGCCTCACCGCCTCGAGGCAC
>NZ_SMMF01000761.1:0-7548 GCF_009711355.1 Roseibium sp. RKSG952
CCCTCAAGGAAGGGGTTTGCCGCGCTTCTGAATCAATCGTCAAATTCGGCCATCCAATCCTCCTTGGCGATGAAACCGAATGACCGATGGTAAAGATATTCCTTCTTCATCAAGGAATCCCGAAAATCCGTTTTTGAAATCGAGAGGAACGAATCTTCTTCCCACTGTTTTAAGGATTCGACCCCCAATTCGACCGCCGCCTGGTCAATCAAAATGTCATCGTCCGGCATGGAAACAAGCAAGCGAGCTTCGTTCTCAAGAAATAGGCGATCAACCTTTTTCCCGCACGAAATAAGTTCTCTGGCGTCACCCTTGTCAAACGGAGTCCTATACCAGCTCCGGTCCTGACGATCACCCCAGAGAACATAGGTCACCTCCACACAGCGTTGACGTCGGAATTTGCGTTGGGACGGATGAAAATCGCAAGCAAGAGACAGCGGGTCCGAGATGAAGGCACCAACAGACACACCTCGATCCGCCCCCTGCGTCAGGTAGTGCTCGGAAACCAGTCTCTCAAGTCGCCCTATCCCACTTTTGGGCTGATCCATTCCAATCACCTCGGTGGAATCAACCACGTTGGACAAGGATTCGACGTCGAACACCCTATCTATCGTCCTTTCCTTGAGAACGAGATCTTGTCTGTTTTCTGTCTTGACGTGCGACAGCGTCTCGGGGCCAGGATACGAGAAGCTCCCGGAACCTATCGCGATCCCGCCGCGTTCCTTGAAACACCTGTCCAGCAAGAAGAGGTTTTTCGATAGCCATTGCTCTAGTCGATGCCGTCGGATTCTGCCTGCGATTTGAATGAGCGATCTCAGAGAACTCGGCTCGCAAATCGCCCAATCGAAATCATGATCCCGACCGACCTCCTCGATGGAGGTCGAAATCACGACGATAATAACGTCCGTGACCGACGATGAAGATTCATCCAGCGCCTGTCGCACATAAGGATTCGACAGAATCGGATCTCGTCCCTCAACCGGCTTCCTCTTGAGAGCGGGGTTCAAAGTGCGCTCAACGTAGTTTCTATGGATGTTTAACATAGAGCCGTTATACGGAACGACCTTCACAGCCACATGCGCGGGAAAAACTCGTTCCATGACGGTTCTCGCATGGAAAACGCTCGTTCCGACGTTGCTCCACCTCACCAGCCCCAAACTCAATCTCTTCCCCGTCTTCTCATCGAGAACGTGGTTCTTGTCGTGAGCGACCTCAAAGATGTCGGTAACCTGCTCGAAATACTCTGCGGCGGTCTCGCAATCGCGCATGCGGGCAACCCCTAGAGACCGCTGGCCGTCTGAATCCTTAAGGCTCTCGATCATCTTGTTGACGAAATCTTCGTGTGAACCCCGAAACTCCTCCAGGCTATCCATCTTTGAGCAAGCGGAGACACCAGCCCTTTCGCCGAACCAACCCGCCACAACAGGGGCTTCAGATCCGGCGGAGGACACGTGCCTGTGGTTTTGCCAACCAGCCAGATAGCAGCGAAAAAGAGCATCGGCGATGGTCGGTGTCACCGTTGCGGAGGCGATCACGACCTTCCTGCCGAACGATGCCGACAGGTAGACCAATCGCGATATCGCAACAATGTCTTCATCCGCGAAATCGTCGATCTCGTCAATCAGGAGGTCAGATGTCGCGACCCTCATCATGGCGGCCGTATGCCTGCCTCGCCGCGCATCCGCTGCGGACATCAGGGTATCGATCGTCGAGACGAGAACGGGAGACGCTACCATTCGCGCAAGACTGCCGTCTGCCTTGCCGCCCAGGCTCTTGAGCGCTGTCGACGGAAGGGCCAGTGCATGCGCGGTGTTTGAGCCATCGGCGAGAAGGAGATCGTCGCCTATTTGTCCATCGGTTCCGACATCTTCGGTCACATTGCGTCGCACTCCCGCATCATGCATGCGTCGTAGCAAGTCATCTCCAATAATCACTTCGACATCGTCTCGAGAAAAACCGAGCTCCCGAACATACTCGGTGCCGGCTTGTAAGGTCAGTGTGCGCAGACCTGATGTCACCGAAAGCCGAAGATCTTCGCCGCAGGCCTTCGCCGTGGCCGCATGAATAATGGGTGCCGCCCGAGTTTTTCCTGATCCGGTTCCAGCCATAAGAACACCGAAGAAACCGGCACCGGAACCCGCCTCAGACATCGCCTTGGATACACAACGTCCAGCCTCGACCTGCCACCTGAAACGGCTTCCCTTCGCCGACTTGGGAGATTGGATCGCATCCGGAATGTCGCTTGTGGAAATGCCCGGGAACCCTTCGGCACCCCTGAAAATAAGTAAGGATGCCGCAACGGATGTCTTACGAACAGAAACAAGGTGGCCAGACAGTTCCTCCGCAAGCGTCCCGTCGCGGGCATTCGTATTCGCATAGACAAACCTATCTGGTCCATCTGAATACCGAACATTCCCAATGCCGGATGCTCGATGGTCACCCATGATCAATGACGTGCGCCCGAAGATCATTGCGGCCTTCAAGTCGCGATCAGGATCTGAAACCCGGCATTCACGAAGAGCCTGAGCCTGCCTGGATGCAACGGATATGAGGCGGCCGTTTTCCCAAATTGGTTTCCCCAACGGCCGCCGGAAGCCAGATTTCAGAAAGTCTGCAATCACCCCCTCATCATCACATGTCCCGACCAGATGTCGCCAGGTGAGAGACAGTCCGAATTTTTTAGAATGCTTTCCACCCGGAAGGCGGTGATGAGACAGAACCAGGGTCGCGACCACGTTGAACTTACCGTTTTCGCACCAGAGCTTCTCGCTCAGTTTGACAGGCAGTTGACGCTCGTTGCCCTCACGCAGGTTCAACTGAAGATCTTCTGACAGGTACGTATCCGGAGACGCGAAGACTCGATCAAAAGATTCCATGATCAAACCAGGAAGAGCCGACGCGTCGGACATTCGAGCCAGCCATTCCTCGTCATTCCGTCCGCAAATTTCATACATCGCCTTCATCACCATGAAGGAAATCAATTCATGGCGAATAGGGTCAGCGAGCCTCTTCCTCTCGCGAAGCTTCTTCTGAAACCACTCGGTCATTTTGCCGAAATCATGGAAGATCGCCGCCATTCCGACTGCGGCGGTAATAAAGCGCTCGACATCTGATGAATTTTTTTCAGGCTTCGTGGATTGAAGGATTCGCGGTCCAGAAGGGAGGGCTGCCATTTGAATTCCACACTCGGGGATGAAGGTAGGAATTCAAATGATCCACCGAAGAACGAATCCTTGCAAACAATATTACGAATCCAATTGACGTGAGTTTTTCGATCCTTTACTAGTTCAAAAATCAACGACCAGCTAAGGAGTGAATCCTTGTCGGAAACAAAAGATAAAATCGACGTAAAGGCGCTGAAGAACGTTCCGATGAACGAGGCCTTCATAATCGCGCAGGGGCTGGAGGGTGTAGACTATGTTGAGTTCCTCAAGACCTTCCGAAACGTCCGGAACTTCCCGTATATCTGCGACCCGAACGACATCGGGGGCTCCTTGAAACCGATGATCATTGGGCAGCTGTCGGGTTTTCCGGCGACGATTAACAAGAAAGTCGCGGAAGACATCAAGTCGGAAACACTTCGGCCCGGATACCTGAAGGAAATGATCGACGGGCAGACGGCCAATTTCCGGATTGTAGCCAAAAACCACCTGGGCACCCATACCGTGAAGGCGCCAAACCCGACAGCGACGACACCTAACGGCATTTTCGCCTCTCCGACGGTATTCGAAGAAGCAAGAGCTCTGCCGTTTGCCAGCAGCGCCAGCTCAAAAACCCGATTAACATTCGGGGCCGCCGGAAATGCCGGGCAGGGCAGGGCACAGCGCTTTCTCGGAACGAAGCTGATGATCGGAGACGATGCCAAGAACGTGTCTGTCTGCATCATTGAAAAAGACGCTGTCTTCACTTCGCTCCTGGGTCTCGGATTTGACCCGGACCTACTCAATGAGCTTTCGGATACGCTCCGTAAGCGTCTGTCGGGTGACGAGGACCGAACTCTCGGAAAAGGCGCGAAAGTACTGATTTGGCCGACCCAGAACAGCGAAACCTACATCACTCCGGTACATCCGTATGCAATGCATCTGGAAGTCGGCACGCGCATCAAGGAACGGCGCGCAAGTGGCTCCGCAATCAAGACTAGGTTCATCAAGGTTGCTGGCAGCAATCCTCTGAATGCAGGGCTTGTGAACAGCGATCTGAGCGGGACACACATCCTGCTCGACGGAACTCCGCCGAAAATCTCCGACAGGGCGGAACGGCGCTTTACAGCGCTCGCTCATTCGAAGTCGCTCAGGTTCGGAAAGGTCAATGCGAGCCACCCGTCGGTCAAGACATTCAACGAAGGGAGTAAGAGCTGGAAAAACAATGACGGCATCCGAAAAATGCTCGAGAAAAACCTCCGGATCATGACTTCTATCGTCGTTGAGCCGCTTGCCACAATCGAAGAAGGCATCGTCGCAAACAATGCACATGCAAAGAATGCCGTCGAGGCGCTTGAAGCGCCCCTTGCACGTTTGGTCCTCAATGGATTCGGCAACCTCGAAGACACCGACCGAAAAAAGGTCGTTGCCAAGCTCGTTGGCGCGCTTGATGCCATTCCAGGGAAACCGGAATTCGACGATCCCATGACGCAACGCGCCGAGCGCGTCGTCGCGTCCTACCTCACCAAAAAATTCACGGGAGTATCCTGACATGACGGACAGTTTTCTCGTCATTGGGCCACTTCAGGTTGACAACCTGATGGCCTGCCATCCCGACATCGTGATGGGATATCCAATGCCGACCGCGATCGCCGGTTTCGGCTACAAGATTGGGCTAGACATCAATAAGGCGATCGGTACTCAGGCATTCACCGTCACCGGTACGTCCATCATTCTACATGAGCACTCATTAAAGGACGGACACGCCAAGCACCCGCCTGCGCACTATACGCAAAACGCGGGATCAATCGTCGATGAGTTCAGGGCGAGAGCATTGCTCAGCTTCGTGGTCGGCCTCGAGTCGCATGCAACCTCTTCGCAGGAGATGCAGGAACACCAGGACGAGGCACTGTCTGTCATGAAGTCGGAAGCACCCGGCTGGCTTTTCGGAGGCGGGAAGGTCTTCCCAACATCGAAAAGCGTCTACAAGGCCGTCGACCAAGAGACACTCGCAGAGGAAGTGGGAAAACTCCCAGCGGGCCACCTGCTCGTCGATCGTCGAGATGTGCTGGAAACGAGAATCCAGGAAACGGCCTGTGATCCACTCGATGCCCTGCTCGACCTGGTCCAGCTGACGCCTGTTCCGGCTGAAACCACGAACGAAGAACCCGACGAGAAAAAGAAGAACGTAAGGCCTCGGATGGCGCGCCTTCTCCCGGGGTGGATCGTTCCCGTCGTCGTCGGATATCAGTCCGTTGAGAAACCCAGCTTGCGCGGCAATCACCGCAGCAACGGAGCGGAAGTGCCTCACGTATATGCCGAATCCTTGTACTCGATTGCCGAGTACAAGCCCGTCCGAACCCTGATCGCAAAAGAGGGCGAAGATTTCATCGAAGGCTCACAGTGGAGCCATCACCACAACCCGACCTCCAGCACATTCTATGTATCGGCGCTCGGCCCGATCAACACAACGGAGAACAATTGACATGGCGACCAAAGCCCAACTCCCATCCTTCCTGAATTTCAACCGCTCGATCTCACCTTCCGAAGGCTTGATGTTCGGAGTTAACGACGAGAATCTCATCCCGGTCGAAGTGACCAACACTACCGTTCGCGGCACGATCTCGTCGTACAGCAACGTCCACAAGAACGCGAACACGGCTAAGTCCGAAAACATCGCCAAGGAACTCAACCCGAAGAACGCGAACATTCAGCGGATCGACACCGCGTACCTGCCGCTTGACTGCGGGCGCATTCAACTCGATTTCTCGGTTGTTGTCCAAGCCAACTCATTGGAGCCGAGCGGCTGCAACGAAAGCGAATTCCGCGCGAAGCTCACCGCTCTGTCGGCAGCATATGTGAACGTCTCCGGCTACCACCACCTAGCGAAGCTGTATGCCTGGAATCTGATCAACGGCCGCGTCCTTTGGCGCAACCGTTTCGCTTCCAAGAAGTCGGTCACTATCAAAACAGAAGGAACCGACACGTTCTCGTTCAACGTCGACAACATCGGCTCCCGAACCTTTAACGAAGACGAGATGCCCCATCGTTTCGACGAGTTGGCGCAGATAATCGGCGATGCCTTGTCCGGAAAACGTGCGCCTCTGTTCCTAATCATTTCGGTCTCCGGGGATCTACCGCAGCGGACCGAGGTCTACCCGTCCCAGGAATTCGTCAACGAAGACAAGGGAGGGAAGAGCGACAAGGAAGGTAAGGTGCTTTCGTCTATCATGACCAAGTTCGATAGCAAGGACATTCGACAGGCAACGATGCACAGCCAGAAGATCGGCAACGCAATTCGCGTAATCGATCATTGGCACGGAAGCGTCGACGACCTGGGGGCTACCGCCATCGAAGCCTTCGGCACCGTGCAGTCCCGCGCCGACGCTCTGCGTGTACCCGGCAAGTCGGCAGACGTCTACAAAATGCTTGAGAAGATCGACGACGTGATCACCGAGATCGACGGTGCCGGCAGCGCCGGAGAACTCGACGGAAACATTCACTACCTGATGGCGATGCTGGTCCGCGGCGGCGTCTTCTCCGGCGGCAAGAAATAAGAGGCCAACAATGGAAGCCCCAAAACACTACATCGAAGCCAAGGTGTTGCCGCTCGACGGAGCGGCCCCCTCCGGGGGAGATGTTGCCTACATTCTTTCCAGGATTATGTGGGCCGTACACATGCACATCGTCGAAGGCCATCAGATCGGTATTACGTTTCCGCAACTCGATCCGGCATCGAGTAAAGAGGGCGAGGACAAGTTCTTTCTCGGGTCTCGTATGCGTCTCTTCGGAACCGCGAATTCCCTGTCGTCCCTCATTATCCGCCAGGATTTCGCAGGGCTCGTCCACGGTGGCGCCCTTACAATTAAGGGAAGTGGGATTCAAGACGTGCCTGCGGAACACGGTTGGATCAGTTTTTGCAGAGACCGGAGGACGGAGCAAAACACCCCCGCGTTCGTCGAGCGGTCAACGCAACGGCTCTTGAACCGCTCTGCTGAAGGCAAGTGCAAAATAACCCAGACGGAAATCAAAGACCGACGTCTCAAACTGCTGTCCAGAAAGGAAGGAGCATTGCCTCCGTACATCAATGTTGGAAGCGGCTCCACTCGCCGAAAGTTCCGACACTTTCTAAGCGTTCAGAAGGCGAGTGGTTTCGGCGACGGCAGCATCACAACATACGGCATGTGCAAACCAGGAACAGCAATGCCCTCGTTTTGACTGTTGAAAAAACAGCTCTGAGATTTACCAATTCCGATACGCCGCTGAAAAAGCGGACACCACAAAAGCCCCGCTGGCGGATCTCCGCCAGCGGGGCTTTTGCATTAGAGAGCCGCCTTTGCGGCGGCAAACGGAATCTGCTTTTCGGGGGTACACCTCCAAATCTTCAGAGCCGCCTATCCGGCGGAGA
>NZ_SMMF01000468.1:0-1168 GCF_009711355.1 Roseibium sp. RKSG952
CGTCCGGACACCAGATTCAACAATAGCTCGTCGTTCCGACGGCTACGGTCGTGATTGAGGATGCCTATACCGGAGAGGTTCGGCCGGTGGCGAATGTTCCGCTTGGGGTTGCGGCAACGGGAGGTATCATTTCCCGGATCGGGTACGGCATTACGGAATTGTTCGAACAAGGCTATTCAGACCCGGTCCGGATTACGGACAACGGGTTTCTTGAGCCGCTTCAGGCATTGAATACGGTGATGAATATTGCCTACGGTGCTGAGCTTTTGAACGCTGTTGATGCCGATATTGGCGGCTACACCAATATCCGGCAAAGCATGATCAACTACATCAAGGAGTGCACGGCGGTTAAAATCCTGACCGGCGAAACAACCTCTTCGGCCAATTCCGTGGCAAAAATCATGGATGGCATACGGTACAATTCCTCGGTCCACGGCACGAAGATCTATATTGATGCATCTTCTCAGCAAGGCGATGAGCTGACCTGTTCAGAGGCAGCGAACAAGTTGGTACTGGGACTGGACCGGATTGGTTACAAGTCATTTTCCAAGCTGAATGAGTTGCTTAATCTGGATCCGACTTACATGACGGCGGAAATGAAGATCAGCAACGGTCTCCAGATGCTCAACCAGACCGGTACGAGTTCGACAGATTTTGTGAAGCTGGCGCTTTTGGTGCCACTTTACGAAGAAGGCATGAAGCACGCAGATCTGTTTTATGGGGGCTACAATTCCGGCCTGATGATTAGTGAGGCAGTCATGCAGCGCAACGTGCAGTGGGCCGGCGAAGCGTCGATGTTCATGACCGTCGTCCACCCGATGATCACGTTTTTTGAGGCTTTTATATACGCAATCTCACCAATCGTAGCGATCATGCTGGTGATGGGAGCGGTCGGCATGAGTATTGCGGTCAAGTATTTTCAAACCGCACTCTGGATCCAGCTCTGGATGCCGGTCCTGTCGATCATCAACCTCTACATGACCATCATGGTCAGTGAAGGCATGGCAGGGCCGACCGAGTTCCAGAGCATTTATGCTTATGGAGCAGCGTCGATCGATCTGCCCAATTACATCGCGACTGGCGGGATGCTGGCCGCCGCAACCCCTGCCATATCCCTATTGATTACGCAACCTGAAATGGCATTGTTGCATAATTTGGTTACGTGCCG
>NZ_SMMF01000762.1:0-7635 GCF_009711355.1 Roseibium sp. RKSG952
AAAGTGCGAAAGATCTTTGACACTACCCGCGAAACGGAAGGGCGCGAGGCCACACCGGCGGCCGGTGTCATTGAAAGCCAAAGTGCAAAAACCACGGAAAGCGACGGACCGTCCGGCTATCACGCCGACAAGAAAATCTACGGCCGCAAGCGGTACATTATAACCGATGCGCCTGGATTGATGCTGTTCGTTCTTGTCCACACCGCATAGGGTGCCCGTCTGCATTGCAAAAAAATAATTTCACCGTCGACGGGCAAAGGTCCCTCTCCATCGTCTTGACAGGAGCGCGGTTGCCCGCGACCTTGGCGCCCAAATTTTCAATGAGAACAAGCCGAGCCAGATGACCAAACATCATCCAAAAACCGCCTTTTCCGCCTGTCCGCACGACTGTCCTTCGACATGTGCGCTGGATGTGGAGGTGTTCGAAGGTGGCCGGATTGGCCGGGTGCGCGGTGCGCGGGACAATTCCTACACCGCAGGTGTCATCTGTGCCAAGGTCGCCCGATATGCGGAGCGCCTTTACCACCCGGACCGGCTTTTCAAGCCATTGCGCCGGACCGGAAACAAGGGGGAAGGTCACTTTGAGGAAATTTCCTGGGACGCAGCGCTTGACCTGATTGCGGAAAAGTTTCTTGCAGCCGAAGCCCGGTTTGGCCCGGAGACGGTGTGGCCCTATCACTATGCCGGGACCATGGGACTGGTGCAGCGCGACAGCATTCACCGCTTCCGTCACGCTAAGGGCTACTCGCTCCAGTTTGACAGTTTCTGCACCAATATGGCCTGGACCGGTTATGTCGCAGGCACGGGCAAGCTGGCAGGGCCGGATCCGCGCGAAATGGCAAAGTCCGATCAGGTGGTGATTTGGGGGACCAATCCTGTTGCGACGCAGGTCAATGTCATGACCCATGCGATCACGGCGCGCAAGAAGCGTGGTGCCCGCATCATCGTGGTCGACGTCTATGAGACGGAAACCATGAAACAGGCCGATCTTGGCCTGATCATCAAGCCGGGTACAGACGGCGCGCTGGCCTGTGCGATCATGCATGTGCTGTTCCGCGACGGCTTTGCGGATTGGGATTATCTTGAGCGCTACACCGATTGTCCGCGTGATCTTGAAGCGCATTTGGGGTCCAGAACACCCGCATGGGCCTCGCAGATTACAGGGCTCGCGGCCAAACGGATCGAAGAGACCGCACGATTGATCGGAGAGGTCAAGCGGACCTATTTCCGGCTTGGCTATGGTTTTACCAGGTCGCGCAATGGCGCGGTCGCCATGCATGCAGCGGCCTCGATCGGGGCCGTGACCGGATGCTGGTTGCTCGAAGGCGGAGGGGTGTTTCACAACAACGGCGCGATCTATGAGCTGGACAAGTCGATGATCGAAGCGCCGGAATTGAAGAACCCGAAGACCCGAGCGCTCGACCAGAGCCTGATTGGCCGGGTCCTGACCGGCGATGAAGCGGCTTTGCTCGGGGGCCCTCCGGTCACCGCGATGTTGATCCAGAACACCAACCCGGTCTCTGTTGCGCCCGAGCAGGATCTGGTCAAGCAGGGTTTTGCCCGGGAGGATCTGTTTACCGTTGTCCATGAGCAATTTATCACAGAAACAGCGGCGATGGCCGATGTCGTGCTTCCAGCAACCCAGTTTCTCGAGCATGACGATATCTACAAAGGAGGCGGCCACCAGCATCTGATGTTGGGTCCGAAAGTGACGCAGGCGCCTGACGGTCCGCGCGAAAACCTGTTTGTTTTAAATGAACTGGCAAAGCGTCTTGATGCAGGACATCACCCGGGGTTCGCCCTGAGTGCCCGGGAGCATATTGACTGGATGCTCCAGGCATCCGGTTATGGCACGCTGGCGGAAATGGAAGCGACGCGCTGGATTGACCTGCAGCCGGATTTCGACGAAGCCCACTACGTGAATGGCTTTGGTCATGCGGACGGCAAGTTCCATTTCCGGCCCGGCTGGGGCCGCTCGGCCGCCCCGAACAAGCCCAGTGGTGATCCGATGGGTCCATGGACACGCATGCCGGATCTACCGGATCACTGGGACAGCATCGAGCAGACCGACAAGCAGCATCCGTTCCGGCTGGTGACGGCGCCAGCGAGATCCTTCCTGAACTCCTCCTTCAATGAAACAGAGAGCTCACGCAAGAAGGAAGGCCGCCCGGAAATCTGGCTCCGTCCGGAAGATGCGGCACTCTATGGCATCGAGGACGGCGCGCGGGTAAAAATGGGCAACCGGCGCGGTGTGGTGACCCTGCATGCGCGCCATCTTGAAACGGTTGCGCCCGGCACTGTGATTTCGGAAGGGATCTGGCCAAACGCCTCCTTCGAGGATGGCCGTGGCATCAACACGCTCACCGGCGCCGACCCTGTCGCGCCCTATGGCGGAGCAGCTTTTCACGACACGGCGGTGTGGCTGAGGGCACTTTAAAGCCTTGCGGCAGGCTGCATCCATCGGGTGGGTGTGGCCTTTATGAAGGCGGCTGTGTTGCTGCCTTCTTGTGTTGTTGACATCGAAAGCCATTCCGGTAGCCAACTCATGCTGCGAGAGTCTGCTCGGTAATTGCCCACACGAGGCCCGGACGGTAGCGGGCCTGAACCTTCCCGTCCGCAAGTGCGAACAGGTGCAGCCAACCGTTATCAAAGAGATCACGTACCTCGGGGTGCCGTTCCAGGACGTTTGCGATCGCCTCACACGGTGCTTCGATCATCACAGTTAGGCGGAGGGGTTCGTGTATCAGCTTTTCGCCATCATGCACGGCTTGCCATGGCAAGCCCGGCCGCAGCCGTCCCGAATTGCCTTCGATCACGCCGATCCCGCCGACAACGTTGTGAATGAGCTTGTTGCCGCCACCAAACATGCCGGGCATCACCGAGGACCCGTAGTACTGAAGGCTGATCCAGCTGGCGACGACGACGGGCGCGGTGATGATCAGTTCAAGTGTGGCGAACCCCTCATCCGCCTTCCAGTCATAGCTATGCAGGAAAGATCGGCCGCCAAGGTCCTTTCCGGCGGTAACCTTTCGCGGGGCCGCGATAAAGGCCGCACACCTGGCAAGTCCCCATTCGGGCCGGACCTCGGCCCAGTTGAGTGCCCGGTTCGTAACGGTGCCGGGAGTGGCCCCGGGCAAGGCGGGCGCACGCTCGGCGCGCGCAACCTTTCCGGCTTTCTTTAACCATTCTTTCAACCGAAGCAGATCTCCGCTGCGACCGGAGGGCACCCCGTCCTCATAGATCGTGACAACATCTGTGGTCGTGTTGTGCAGCCCAGCCACAAAGAGCGTCTCTTCGCGCACGGCAATTCCCTTTTGGGCAAGGCCCGCCCGGGTTTCGGGATCATTCAGCAACGCTGCCAGAAGACGTGCCGACACCTCACCGGTGTACCCCCCGCAGGCTCCGCAATGGTAAGCGCTTTCATGCGGATTGTTCGTCACATGCCCACCGTGCCCGGCAAGCAGAACGATCTCTCCAAAGTTCCGGGTCAGGCTCATGGCCCCAAGAACAGCCGCAGCGGTGTCCGCTTTTTGGGCTGCATCCAGTTCACCGACAACATGCGGCGCAGGAGACGGTGTGGCCGTCGAATGCCCGTGTCCCAATGCGTCCCGCAGCAGTTTCACGGCATAGAACAGCCCGGCGGCCTCAACAAAAGCGAAGGAGGAAACGGCAGCCTGACGGAACCGGCCCCAGGCCCGTGTGGTGCGCGCGGCAATCCGGGCCTTCTGTTCGCTCGCCGCATCCGCATGGCTGGCTGTTTCGATGCCGGGCTTCAAAAGCACCGGCAGATGCGCCTCGGTGACATCCGAACAATGGGCCTTGTGGGCCAGTGGCAGGCCGAAGAACCCGGCAAACCCTATGGTTTCGATCGCTGGATCCACGCCCTCCAGCGCACGGCGGAAGACTTCGGACCGCACGTCAATGCAAAATGCTGCCTGAAGCGCTGGACGCTTTGGCGATGCGCAGGGTCCGTCCAGTATTGCCGTCAGACCATTTTGATATGTCCGCTCCGAAGCCTCTTGCAGGATTGCCAAGGCAACATCTTCTTCCGAAGGCACAACGGGTGCCGCATGCGCGGCGACTGTTTCGGCCCACCTTTCGCCCAACTCCGGAAAACGGACCAAAAGGGCTTCCTCCCAGATCAACCGGACCGCCAAGAGATCAACCAGTGTCCGGTCCGTCTGCCCATTCAGTTCGGCTTGCCACAGAATCCAGCGCGCATGCTGCGACCAGCCGCCCAGATCCATATACAACCGATGAAACACGGTTTCGGCGGCAACCTCATCCAGACCAAGTGCATCAGCTACCCTGAGAATGGCTCGTTCCGTAGTGTCCGGGGCAGCCGCCACATGGGCGCAAAACCCGGTTAATCCTGCAATCTCCGGCGTGAGATCATGGGTGGCCCAAACCCGCCAGGAGGCAAAAGCTTCCGATCCGGGGGCGGGCAACCAAAGCGCTTGCCCCCGGTCGAACTGTCCTGCGGCCCAAACACCAATGGTTTTTTCGATGATCGAAGGCCAGTCATGCCCTGTGCTTTCGGCAGCGAGATCTGCAACCGTTGGCAAGGCTGTCAGCTTTTTGGGAGCGGCATCGGTCGCAAAAGCTTTCAGTGCAGGCAAATCTTTGGGCTTCAGAGGCGAGGTCGAAGACGACAGTGCCTCTTCCAACGCTGCATTCGAGATCTGGCCGGTTTCAATGGCAGCAGCATACCCGGCGCCGGAGCGTGTCGCCCGAACGCCCGCGACCCGTTGCAACCGCGCCGATGCAGTGGCGAGATCCTCCTCTGTCTGCCCCAGAAAGGGATTGACCGCAACGGTTGCCTCAAGAGGGAACGCAGGGGGAACACGCCTCGCCGCATCTTCTGCAGCTTTCAAGATCGCTGACAGGAAGGACGGTACGATCTGCGAGTGTTTTATAAACATGGGACGCTCCCTTTTCTCAATTTGTTTTCGCAGTGCGGAAGCCGCCAATGGCCCGGTCAAGCAAAGCGTTCAGGTAAAAGCCGTTTGCAAGGTGGACACGAAGCCCGGCGGTTGACGGGTGATGTGCCCAAAGCGGGAACAGTGCCTGCGCGAAAGCGACAAGCCCGAAGGAGGTAACTGCAAGCACAATGAGCGCCCACTCCAAGGGTTCAGGCGCCGGTGCGGGCGGTAAGGCCGGCCCCCAAATGGCTTGCGCGGAGGCTTGAAAAGTGAAGTAAGCCACCGCAGCTCCCAAGGATGCCAAGGCTGTCCGCCTGGTCAGTTCCGCTGGCGCAAGGTCGGCCAGACCTTGTGCGATCAGATAGGCGACCCCGAAAATAAGGATTGTGCCAAGCGCCAGCGCTTGTGGGCTTTTCGATCCCATGAAGACCGTGAACACAGCTGCTATCGTTGCGTAGAGCGCAAGCGCAAGTGCGAAAGACTTGAAAACCGCGCCGACGCTTGGAACCGCGATGGGACCCGGGCGCCGGAGCCCTGCGACAGCCTGCACCGCTCCGCCTGAAGACAGGAAGGCATGGGCCTTGTAGAGGGAGTGAGCAATGATATGCAGCAGCGCTAGCGTCCAAAGACCCAGCCCGCATTGCAAAATCAGGAAACCCATTTGAGAGACGGTCGACCACGCGAGCGAAGTCTTCACCGCACTTTGCGTCAACATCACGGCTGCGCCGAAAAGCGCGGTAAACCCTCCGATCATGACCAGTGCAGCCATGGCGCCCGGGCTGAGCTGCACAATTCCGGCCAGCGATATCAGAAGGACACCGCCCGAGTTGATGATCCCAGCATGGAGCAATGCGGACACCGGCGTCGGCGCCTCCATGACTTCGGTGAGCCATCCGTGCAGCGGAAAGGCCGCGGTTTTCATAGCTGCGGCAAGAACCACAAGCGCGATTGCAAGGGATGGCATCCAGGTCAGGTCGGTGCCGGACGCAGCCGCCATGATCCCGGCGAGATCACCTGTTCCATAGCTTGCGGCGAGCAGCAGCGCTGCAATGACCAGCACAAAATCCGCACCATGCCAGACGAGGGCGAATTTCGTGGCTGCCCGGCGCGCTTCGGGGCGTCCGGAATAAAAAAGCAAAAGGCGCCGTAGTCCCAAACCGACCAAGGCAGATGAAAGAATGAGAACCGCAAGGCTCCCGGACTGCACGAACACCAGTACTGCGGCCAGCGTTGCAAGCATGAGCGCGTGAAACCGGCCTTCCTGCGCCTCTCCGTCAAGATAGGTCCGGCTGTAGCGCATGACGACCCAGCCGATGAACGCGACAAGAACCACAAGAGCGACACTGACGGAATTGGCGGCAAGACTTAAGGAGGCGGCCCCCGCGGAAACGGCGAGCTTGGCCGGGCCGGTCATTGCAAACTGGATGGCTCCGAGGACAGCAAGCGTCAGCCCTGCGAGTGCAACGCGCTCAGAAAGCTGCGGCAAACCCTTCGGGCGGCGCCCCGGGTGGCGCCAGGCAAACAGGGCTGCAACCAGAACGATGACAGGCACGAGAAACGACATCGAAAACACCATGGGACTTCTCCATTCCGGGGCTCGACCGTCATTTAGGCCATGATGAATTTGAATAAAATTACATATAATATTGAAAATCATTCGATATAATGGAACGATGTCGAGCCTTAACCTTCATCATCTTCGTTTGTTTCGAGCCGTTGCACGTGATGGCACCCTGACAGGGGCCGCGAATGCCTTGAACATCTCGCAATCGGCTGTTTCGACGCAGATCAAGGCGCTGGAAGCGGCCCTCGGTCACGATCTGTTCGAGCGCCGTGGACGAAATCTTGTGCTGTCGGAAGCTGGCCGGATCGCCCTGGATCATGCCGAAGAGATCTTCCGGGCGGCCGAAAACCTGACTGCCACCTTGCAACGCGCCGAAACGAAGCGCCGCGCCTTGAGGATCGGGGCGCTTGCGACCTTGTCGCGGAACTTTCAGATTTCGTTTGTTGCCCCGCTTGTCGGGCGCGACGATGTCGAGGTGATTTTGCGGTCAGGGACGCAGGACGTGCTGCTGCGCAATCTCGAGGCGCAGTCGCTCGACATCGTTTTGACCAATCTCATTCCCGCCAGAGACGCCTCCAGCCCGTTCCTTGTCCGCAACATCGCCGACCAACCTGTCAGCCTCATTGGCACTCCGGACCGTTTGCCGGATAGTCTCTGCAATGTCCGCCACATACTGAAAACGGAGCCGCTTGTTCTGCCGACACCCGAGACATCACTGCGCGCGGGATTTGATGCCCTTCTCGAACGGCTCGGCATCGTTCCCAGGATAGCAGCGGAGGCCGACGACATGGCAATGTTGCGTTTGCTCGCCCGTGCCGATGCCGGTGTCGCCGTCATCCCCCCCATCGTCGTTCAGGACGAACTGGAGGCCGGCCGTCTCGTTGAGTATGCCCGGCTGAGCGACATCAGAGAAACGTTTGCAGCAGTTACGATCAGCCGAAAATTCCCGAATCCCCTCGTTTCCGAGGTGTTGAGCCTGGCGTGACCCCGAATGACATATCCAATTTGGTCCCGTTAAAAAAGTCGCGTAACCAGATGCGTGCGCCTGCGAGATTAAGGAAGGCGGCTAAGAATCTTCTGCTTTTGTGGGAACGGGTGTCGATCTTCCGGAGCTGTTTGACCGGCATTGCCATTTGTGGACAGCCCCTG
>NZ_SMMF01000218.1:0-387 GCF_009711355.1 Roseibium sp. RKSG952
CAGATATCGTTAGCGCGTCTTCGAGTTCCAGAAAAGGAACCGCCGGAGACTTGGTTAAACTGCGTAATTTGAAGATGTCAGATGATAGCGATGCAGTATGATGGCCTGCGCGGTTATGCTGATCGCGCCGGGCCGCAAATCGTCAAACGCGCCACCCGTGTGAACTTTTTACACGTACTTTCAATTGACCCCAACAAGGGCTCATCCGGCTTGGCTTTAAATATCCCCGCCGGCAGGCGGAACACGACCTTCTTTTTGCAACAGCTCAAAAAAACGAGGGTTTCCGAGGATTTCAAAGGCACTTGCAAAAGAACGGTTTTGCTCTTAGAGTTCAAAACTCTCAACGTTTTCAGTTGCATCACTGTGAGTTTTGAGGGTTCTCCGCCG
>NZ_SMMF01000082.1:0-240 GCF_009711355.1 Roseibium sp. RKSG952
GCCGATTGACCGGCAGCAAGCGTCCCGTTGTAGCTCATGTTGCCGATCGTATAGATGTCGCCATCCTGATCGAGGATTTCCCCGTTCCAGATGTGCTGAATGCCACCGGGAACCCGCAGCTGCAGGGTCCACGCATCAACATCCTCATTCGCCGTGTAGGTCACACGGGCGTTATAGGCGGTGTTCCAGGCAGACGGGATTTCATAGCTTGCACTGCCCGAAGCGTCCGGTGCCGGGGCC
>NZ_SMMF01000265.1:0-462 GCF_009711355.1 Roseibium sp. RKSG952
GCCGAAAATGTATGCTGGGGGGCGCAGCGCGGCAATTCGCTAGCGACAGGGCCGTTTTTTTGGGAAGCCACCCCGCGCAGGCATCCACCTGCGATCCGCTGAAAACCACGACAAAACAAACCTTTGGCACCGGACACGCCTGGTGGCCGCTGGACCCTTTGCGGAGTCCAGGCTGGCTGCCGGTGTCCGGAGTCCACCCGATTGAGGCGAACCAAACCGCATGACCCTGAGCTTTGCCCCTGAGCGGATCGAGATGTGGCCGCTGGACAGGCTCCAGCCCTACGCGAAGAATGCGAAGGCGCATGGCGCGGATCAGGTCGCTAAGATCGCCGCGAGCATGGCAGAGTTCGGCTGGACGGTGCCTTGCCTTGTTGGTGAGGACGGTGAGTTGATCGCGGGCCATGGCCGGGTGCTGGCCGCCACGCAGCTGGGGCTGACCGAGGCCCCGGTGATCGTGCTCGG
>NZ_SMMF01000121.1:0-274 GCF_009711355.1 Roseibium sp. RKSG952
CCATTGGCGGCAATAAGATCCAGGAGCTTTTGACCCCTTGGCAGGTCAGGCCTTTGAGGCATCGCCATCAGGTCGCCTCCTGCTTCTGGAGGCGTTCAAACCATCTCTGAGCGCGGGGGTGAATGATGGTCTTGTAAACGTGGCAACCGTCCTTGTTATGCGTGTGAATGCGGAACATCGGAACCCGAACAAGCCTGTCCCGGTAAAAGGCAACCCGGTCAGGTCCCTTGATCACCACGCCTTTTTCCATGAAGACGTAATGCGTCGGCTTGAA
>NZ_SMMF01000824.1:0-13078 GCF_009711355.1 Roseibium sp. RKSG952
CAGATTGAGCAGCTTACATTGTGTTGCACTCAGCGCTTGGCTTCACCCGGCCACGCCATACCCAGCCAAAATCGCCTCGGTCTGGTTACTGCTCAGGTTCAATCGTTCAGTCTATGGAAACTAATCGTCAACGCCATGTCTCATTGTTCATGTCGATGAGCCGCCCGATCTTAGGCGCAACACCGGCGGTGACCCGAGCTGCTCCCGCCTACAGCGTCTTCAAAGACAAGGACCAGACCCATGACCCAGATGCTTCGCCCCTCAGCTGCCCGTGGCAATGCGGATTTCGGCTGGCTCAAGAGCAGGCACACGTTTTCCTTTGGCCAGTATTTCGACCCGGACCATATCGGTTTCGGCGCCCTTCGGGTCATCAACGAGGACCGGGTGGCCGGTGCCGCCGGATTTCCGGCCCACCCGCACAAGAACATGGAAATCATCTCCTATGTCGTTTCCGGCGCGCTGGAACACAAGGATTCCATCGGGACCGGATCGGTCATCCGGCCGGGTGAGTTGCAGCGCATGTCGGCCGGGACCGGGATTGCGCACAGCGAGTACAATCATTCGGACACGGACCCGGTCCATTTCCTGCAGATCTGGATCGTGCCCGAAGCCGACGGGTTAAAGCCGGGTTACGAGCAGAAGGCGTTTGCCGGGCGGCAGGATACGCTCCGGCTGATGGGGTCCCGCGATGGCTGCAACGGATCGCTGACCATTCATCAGGATGTCGACCTCTACGGATCGCTGCTGTCGGCCGACAAGAGTGTCAACCATGACATCAACCCCGGCCGCAAGGTCTGGATCCAGGTGATCAGGGGCAAGCTGACGGCCAATGGACAAGGGCTTGAGGCAGGAGACGGACTTGGACTGCTTGATGCGGGTCCGCTCGGGATCGCGGCCCAGGAGGATGCCGAGTTTCTGCTGTTCGATCTGGCCGCGTAACACAGCCCAAGGCTCCGTCCAGCGTTCTGGTGGGCGGAGCCCCGGCAACCACCCTATTTCCCATGGAGCCCCATTGACATGCCTGCGGGCCGGGCCGGACACTAAAGCGCCTTCAGGAAGGTCATGGACTGTGCACCTGCCATGATGGCTGCGGTGACCGCATCGAAGCGCGCTGCCATCAGCATCGGATTGCCGGGATGATACCGCTACGGCCAAGAGGCCGGAGGGTTTCCGGGGCTCCTGGTTGTTCATGCTCCGCAGTCCGGTCAAGGAGCGAAGAGTGCAACACGGCAAATATACCCTCGGAGTGATTGTGGCTTTCACAATCGGTGCCGGATGCAAACTGACAGGCATCCCCCTGCCGGCTCCGCCCGTTCTGGAAGGCAGCCTTGTCGTCGCATCGATGACCGTTGGCCATGTGGTCGTGGACCGGATTACGGAATGGCGCGCCCGCAAGTCACATTCGGTCAGCACGGCGCCAAACCGTGATGACGGTTCGGACAAGGAGGCAGACTGATGGGTCTGGCGATTTTGGGCATTGCCCTGGGGTTCACGATCGGGGTGGTCTGCCGCCTGTTACATATTCCAATGCCTGCGCCGCCAAACCTGCGCGGTGCCGGCCTGCTGATTACCCTCACACTCGGCTTCCTTGCAGGGGGCTACATTCAAACTCTCTTGCCATAGGACAGGGACCACTTGCATGACCGAAACCAAAACACCTGAAATCACACTGGAAACAGAAGGCGCAAAAGGCCGCTATGTCGCTACGGTGGACGGGTTCGAGGAGACCGGGGAACTCACCTTTTCGAAGGTGAATGACGGCCTGATCATAGCCGACCATACCGGAGTACCGGATTCAATGCGTGGTCTGGGCGTGGCAAAGGCGCTGGTCGAACGGCTGGTCGCAGATGCGCGCCAGAAAAGCGTCAAGATCATGCCGCTTTGCCCCTATGTGAATGCCCAACGCCAGAAACATCCCGAGTGGGCAGACGTTTTCCAGGTCTGATACCAAACGCTTCAATCATTGACACGTCTGACCAATGCCCACTTGCATTGGCTGAGCCTCGGACATGGGGGTGAACACCGCGTTTAGCGGTTTGCATGTGAACCATAAGGGATTGAGTGTCAAAGGCGCGTAGCGCCGCTTCGCGGGTTCACCATTGACACCCACCCCCTAATGACAAAATGGCCGCGAAGCCGTCAATGGAAGAAAGCACCATTGACGGCGTTCCCCGACGAAGCGGGCGTTTGACCCGGACGCCCGGGCCAATCCCGTCAGACCTTTCCATGTTCGGGCGGCAAGCCGCGAACACCTGTCTGTCATCGATGCCAAATGCCTCCATTCGGACCAACCGCGCCCTGCGCGCAGCCGTGGGGCCCGCAAACCGTACCGCCTCTGACGGTGTTGCCGTCCGGGCCGGTCACCGCGCCGCCGCGCACATGATTGCCGGCAGGGCCCACGATTGCGCCGCCACGGGCCACTGTCCCATTGGGTCCGGCAACCGTGCCGCCCCGAACGGCTGCAGCCCCTGCCGGATACCGGTTCCACTGCGCATACCAGGGATAGGCCCGGTAATAGCGATCCCAATAGGCACGGTTGAAGTTGACGACCGTAATCCCGACCGCAGGTGCCACCGCCGGGGTCACGACAACAGGCCGCCCGTTATAGACAGTCTGGAGGTAGCTGGACGACATCCAGCCGCGATAGGTGCCAAAGGACACATCGCACCAGCCGTAGCCCGACGTACACCCGTATGTCGCGACAGCCGTTCCCGCCGGCACGGTGGTCACAGCCGGATAGGACGTCGACGGTCCGGCCCGCAGATTGACGTTTGCAGTCGTGACCGATGTGACCGCTGCTTGTGCCGTGTTCCCAGTCGCGGCAATTGCAGCGGCACCCAGGGCAATGGCTGCCAAAAATGCTCGAATATTGCGCATGTTTCCTATCTCCCAAAAAGCAGGCGGACCTGCCGCCAGTTGCCACCAGCTTCGCAGCCATGCTGCTGTTCCGGTGCTTCCCTGTGGTTCCGGGTTCCGGACACGCGTCACAAGGTGGCCGGCCGGAGACTTGATCCGGAGACTTGATATAGGCTTTTGAAAAATGGCGGGAGCGTCAAAATTGTAACCATATTACACAATGCCGCCCGAACCGTTACATTCGCCAGTTGCCGATTGACGAACTTCCATTGCCTTTGCTAGCTCAACACCTACCCTGCGGCCCGATGGGCCAATCTCTCAACGGCAAGACACCCGTGACCCGACCGCCCCCCATAGATCTCGTGATTTTCGACTGCGACGGTGTTCTGATCGACAGCGAAGTCATCAGCGCCCGCATGCTGGTTGCAGAATTGGCGGAACGCGATGTGCACATCACACTGGACTATGTTGCGCGGCATTTTCTGGGGCGGAGTTATCCCGTTGTCCTTGAACAGATCCGCTCGGAATTCGGTGTTGACCTGACACCGGAGTTCGAAACGGCCTATCGTGCCAGTCTTCTCAAGGCATTCGAAACCGAACTTGCCGCCATTCCCGGTGTACGGGACGTGATCGAGACCCTCGGGGTGGATTACTGCCTCGCCACCAGTTCCAGCCCTCCGCGGGTCGCCCGCTCGCTTGAGATAACCGGCCTTGGCGACCTGTTCGAAGGGCGAATCACGACGGCGTCCGAAGTCCGGCACGGCAAGCCGGCTCCGGATCTGTTTCTGCTCGCCGCCGGAAAGCGCGGGGCAAGGCCGGAAAACTGTCTGGTCATCGAAGACAGCGAGACCGGTGTCGCGGCCGGACTGGCAGCGGGCATGCAGGTCTGGCGGTTTGTCGGCGGGTCGCATCTTCGTGAGGTTTCTTCAGACCGCGAAGCAAGCGCCGGGGCATCCCGCGTATTTGCAAGTTTCGCCAGTTTCTATCAGCTTGGGCGGCACTTGAAACTTGGGCAATCGAAATGAACCAGAAAACCAGCGCCGATCCTTCCCGCCTTGACGACGCCGCCCGCGCCGGTTGGCTTTATTATGTCGCCGGCAATACCCAGGACGAGATCGCCCGCAAACTCGGTGTCTCGCGACAGTCTGCTCAGCGTCTGGTGTCCCTCGCAGTCAGCGAAAGGCTGATCAAGGTTCGCCTCGACCATCCGATTGCCCACTGCATGGAGTTGAGTCACCGGCTGACCGACAAGTTCGGCCTGAGCGCCTGCGAGGTTGTCCCGAGCGACCCGGAATCGCCCTCGTCCACGACAGGCCTTGCACATGCGGCTGCGGAGGAAATGGAGAAACATTTCCGGTCTCAGCAACCCAAAATCATTGCCTTCGGCACGGGCCGGACCTTGCGTGCGTCCGTGGAACAGCTCCCGGCGATGGACTGCCCGCAACACCGGATCGTCTCGTTGCTCGGCAACATGATGTCGGACGGGTCGGCCTCGGCCTATAACGTCATCATCCGCCTCGCCGACCGGATCAATGCCCGGCATTATCCAATGCCGCTGCCGGTGTTTGCGCGCTCACGCGAAGAGCTTGGTTTGCTGCACAATCAGGAAGCCGTTCACAACATTCTCGAACTTGCCCGGCAGGCCGACGCCACATTTGTCGGCATCGGCAATCTCGGCCCGGCCGCACCGCTTGCCATCGACGGGTTTGTGAGCCTCGATGAGATGCGCGCGCTCGAGCGCGCCGGTGCGGTGGGCGAGATCACCAGTTGGGTCTATGACGCCGAGGGGCATCTGGTCGAGGGTCTCACCAACGATCTGGTGGCAAGCGCTCCCTTGCGGCAGGCTGGAGACAAACCGGTCTACGGGGTCGCGGCCGGAGAAGCCAAAGCCCCGGCAATTGCCGGGGCGCTTCAGGGCGGTTTCATCAATGCACTCATCACCAATGAAGCAACGGCAGAGCAACTGCTCATTTAACGGGCATTTGCCCAACAATCATAACATATTGTAATTAATACTATTTTTGCAACGCAGCGCGAAAGATTCCGCGGCGCATCCTATTTGCGCCTTGACTCCTGCCTTGTTTCGAATTGAATATTTGCCCGCAAGAATGGCAATTGCCCAATCTCGCCTTTGGGAGGAAACTATGGCATTTCGTACCGGTGCGCTGCTCGGCGCATGCGCAGTCGCGGCACTCACCACATCCGCAGCCGCGGAAACCATCACGATCGCGACCGTGAACAACGGCGACATGATCCGCATGCAAAAACTTGCGGATGACTTTACGTCAAAAAACCCGGATATTGAACTGAAATGGGTCACGCTGGAAGAAAATATCCTGCGCCAGCGCGTTACTCAGGACATCGCCACGAAAGGTGGCCAGTTCGACATCATGACCATCGGCACTTACGAGGTGCCCATCTGGGGCAAGGCCGGTTGGCTGGTCTCCCTGAACGACCTTCCGGCAAGCTATGACGTCAACGACCTGATCCCTTCGATCCGGGAAGGCCTGACCGTCGATGACAATCTGTATGCGGCACCGTTTTACGGTGAGAGCTCCTTTGTGATGTACCGCACGGACCTGATGGAAAAGGCCAATCTGGAGATGCCGGAGTCCCCGACCTGGTCCTTCATCAAGCAGGCCGCAGCCGCGATGACCGACAAGGACAACGATGTCTATGGCATCTGCCTGCGTGGCAAGCCCGGCTGGGGCGAGAACATGGCGTTTCTCACCGCCATGTCGAACTCCTTCGGGGCCCGCTGGTTCAACATGGAATGGGAGCCCCAGTTCAACACCCAGGCCTGGGCGGACACGCTCGACTTCTATCTGGACCTGATGAACAACTACGGTCCTCCAGGGGCAACCTCGAACGGCTTCAATGAAAACCTCGCCCTGTTCCAGTCGGGCAAATGCGGCATGTGGATCGATGCCACCGTCGCCGCATCCTTCGTGACCGATCCGAACCAGTCGACCGTTGCCGACAATGTCGGTTTTGCAATGGCGCCAGACAATGGCCTTGGCAAGCGTTCCAACTGGCTGTGGGCCTGGTCACTTGCCATTCCGGCCGGCACAAAGCAGGAAGCTGCTGCAAAGAAGTTCGTCGAGTGGGCAACGTCCAAGGACTACATCAAACTGGTCGCCGACAAGGAAGGCTGGCCGAATGTGCCTCCGGGAACCCGCACCTCGCTCTACGAAAATCCGGAATACCAGAAGGTTCCGTTTGCGGGCATAACACTGGAAAGCATCAATTCGGCCAACCCGAAAGAGCCGACAGTCGAGCCCGTTCCCTATGTCGGGGTCCAGTTTGTCGCGATCCCCGAGTTCCAGGGCATGGCAACCGTGGTCGGGCAAACCTTCGCGGCAGCGCTGGCCGGCAGTGTTACGGCTGAAAATGCCCTGCAAAGTGCACAATCCTTCACAGAACGGGAAATGAAGAAAGCCGGTTACATCAAGTAACAGGGCGTCTTCGACAGGGCCGGCAGTACGGATCATCCTGCCGGCCCCCTCCCCTTCGCTGACATCTCGAGACCGATAATGGCAACGCAGCATTCCAGGGCAGCGGCGCGTTTGATGATTTCACCGGCAGTGCTTCTATTGCTCTGCTGGATGATCATCCCGCTGTCGATGACGGTTTACTTCTCCTTCCAGCGCTACAACCTGCTCATGCCGGACATGACCGGTTTTGTCGGCTGGACGAACTACGAGTATTTTCTGACCGACCCCGCCTTTTACGCAGCTCTCCAGAACACCCTTGTTCTGGTCGGCGGTGTTCTGGTGATCACCATCATCGGCGGGACCCTGCTCGGTCTGTTGCTCAACCAGCCATTCTTCGGTCAGGGAATTGTCCGGCTTCTAGTGATCGCCCCGTTCTTCATCATGCCGACGGTGTCGGCACTGGTGTGGAAGAACATGTTCATGAATCCGGTCAACGGCCTGTTCGCCTATTTCGCGAACCTGATCGGGGTTGAGCCCTTCGACTTCCTGGCGCAGGCCCCGTTGTTTTCAATCATCCTGATTGTGGCCTGGCAATGGTTGCCCTTTGCCACTCTGATCCTGCTGACGGCACTTCAGTCGCTCGACAGCGAACAGCTGGAAGCAGCAGAGATGGACGGCGCCGGGGCTGTCAGCCGCTTCTGGCACATCGTGTTGCCGCATCTGGCCCGTGCCATCACCGTCGTCATTCTGATCCAGACGATTTTCCTGCTGTCGGTCTTCGCCGAGATCCTGGTCACCACCAATGGCGGGCCCGGAACCGCGTCCACCAACCTGACCTACCTCATCTACCTGCAGTCCCTGCTCCAATTCGATGTTGGCGGCGGCAGCGCAGGCGGCGTCATCGCCATCATACTCGCCAATATTGTCGCGATCTTCCTGATGCGGATGATCGGCAAGAACCTGGATGTTTAAGCCATGGCCCGTGCTGTCTCTCCCCGCAAGAAGCTGCTGATCACGGTGGTTGCCTGGGCGGTCGGATTCACGATCTTCTTTCCGATCCTCTGGACGATCCTGACCAGCTTCAAGACCGAGGCCGAGGCGATCGCCTCGCCGCCGTCC
This sequence comes from Roseibium sp. RKSG952, assembly GCF_009711355.1. Taxonomy (NCBI): domain Bacteria; kingdom Pseudomonadati; phylum Pseudomonadota; class Alphaproteobacteria; order Hyphomicrobiales; family Stappiaceae; genus Roseibium; species Roseibium sp. RKSG952. The sequence continues at coordinate 7,410 of NZ_SMMF01000824.1, forward strand.
TTCGTGATGTTCGACTGGACGCTGGAGAACTATGTCACCGTTCAGGAACGCTCGAACTATTTCCTGCACTTCATGAATTCGGTGGTGATTTCCTTCGGCTCCACCCTGATCGGACTGGCAATCGCCATTCCCGCCGCCTGGTCCATGGCGTTTGTGCCGGGCAAGCGAACCAAGGACGTGTTGATGTGGATGCTCTCCACCAAGATGCTGCCTGCAGTCGGCGTGCTTGTTCCGATCTATCTGATCTTCCGGGATTTCGGTCTTCTGGACACCCGCATCGGTCTGATCATCGTGCTGACACTCGCCAATTTGCCGATCATCGTCTGGATGCTGTTCACCTACTTTCGCGAGATCCCGGGCGAGATTCTGGAAGCCGCGCGCATGGACGGGGCCGAGCTTTGGGCCGAGATCATCTATGTGCTGACCCCGATGGCCCTGCCCGGCATTGCGTCAACGCTGCTGCTCAACGTCATTCTGGCGTGGAACGAAGCGTTCTGGACCCTGAACCTGACGGCGGCCGATGCGGCACCGCTGACGACGTTCATTGCCGGTTTCTCAAGCCCCGAAGGCCTGTTTTACGCCAAGCTGAGCGCGGCATCGACCATGGCCATTGCACCAATCCTGATCCTCGGCTGGTTCAGCCAAAAACAACTTGTCCGCGGCCTGACTTTCGGCGCGGTAAAATAAGAGGCTATCGTGGGACAGATAACGCTCAACAAGGTCACCAAGCAGTTTGGTGACGTCCAGGTCATCCCCCCGCTGGATCTGACCATCGAGGACGGTGAATTCGTGGTGTTCGTCGGCCCGTCGGGTTGCGGCAAGTCCACCCTTCTGCGTCTCATCGCCGGGTTGGAGGATGTCTCTTCCGGCCAGATCAAGATCGACGGTCAGGATGCGACCGAATTGGCGCCGGCCAAACGCCGTCTTGCCATGGTGTTCCAGTCCTATGCGCTTTACCCGCATATGTCGGTCCGCAAGAACATCGCCTTCCCGATGAAAATGGCAGGCATCGACAGGGAAACCCAGAACCGGAAGGTCGAAGCCGCCGCCAAGGTGCTGAACCTCACCGACTATCTGGACCGGCGCCCGGGGCAGCTCTCCGGCGGTCAGCGCCAGCGTGTTGCAATCGGCCGCGCAATCGTGCGCGAACCCGCCGCCTTCCTGTTTGACGAACCGTTGTCCAACCTTGACGCCGCGCTTCGCGTCAACATGCGCCTTGAGATCTCCGAGCTGCATCAGAACCTCGAGACGACCATGGTCTATGTGACCCATGATCAGGTCGAGGCCATGACCATGGCGGACAAGATCGTGGTTTTGCAAAAGGGCGTCATTGAACAAGTGGGCTCGCCACTCGATCTGTACAAAGAACCCGCCAACACCTTCGTCGCCGGATTTATCGGATCGCCGAAGATGAACCTGATTTCGGGGCCACAAGCCCAAAAGCAAAATGCCCACACGATCGGCATCCGTCCGGAGCATATCGGCATTTCATCGACCGAAGGAGCCTGGCAGGGTGTTGTCGGCGTGTCCGAACATCTGGGCTCCGACAGCTTCTTCCACGTCACCGTCAATGGTCTTGCCGACCCGATCACGGTACGCGCCAGCGGGGAAATCGGACTGCACCACGGCGACAAGGTCTACCTGTCCCCGGATCTGACAAAACTGCACCGCTTCAACGACAAAGGCCTGAGGATCACATGAAACGCCTGGATGGAAAATCGGCCCTGATCACGGGTTCTGCACGCGGCATCGGCAAGGCCTTTGCCAAAGCCTATGTGGCCGAGGGCGCAAGGGTGGCCATTGCCGACATCAATATGGAAGGCGCGCAAGCAACGGCGGCCGAGATCGGCCCGAACGCTTATGCGGTCCATCTGGACGTCACCGACCAGGCCTCCATCGACGCGGCGATTGCCAGCGTCGAGGCCAAAACCGGCGGCCTCGACATTCTGGTCAACAACGCGGCCCTGTTCGATCTCGCCCCCATCGTCGAGATCAGCCGGGAGAGCTACAACCGTTTGTTCAGCATCAATGTCGCCGGAACCCTGTTCACCTTGCAGGCGGCCGCCAAATCGATGATTGCACGCGGGAAAGGCGGCAAGATCATCAATATGGCCAGTCAGGCCGGCCGCCGGGGCGAACCGCTGGTGGCCGTCTATTGTGCGACCAAGGCCGCGATTATCAGCCTGACCCAGTCGGCCGGGCTCGACCTCATCCAGCACGGCATCAATGTGAACGCCATCGCACCGGGTGTTGTCGATGGCGAGCACTGGGACGGGGTTGACGCCCTTTTTGCAAAGTTTGAAGGCCTGCAGCCGGGCGAGAAAAAGGCAGCTGTCGGTGCCGCCGTTCCCTTCGGGCGGATGGGAACCGCCGACGATCTCACCGGCATGGCGGTCTTTCTGGCTTCGCGTGAAGCCGACTATATCGTCGCACAAACCTATAATGTCGACGGCGGCAACTGGATGAGCTGATGCAGCCCCTGAACAACAAGACGATCGGCAACTTGCCGGACACTGTGCGGGTTCCCCGCTATGACCGTTCCGGTCTGACCCCGGGCATCGTGCATATCGGCGTCGGCAATTTTCACCGCGCCCACCAGTCCTGGTATCTGCACCGCCTGTTCGATGCGGGTCTCGATCAGGACTGGGCCATCATCGGCGCGGGTGTGCGTGCCTTTGACGCCGCCCAGCGGGACAAGCTTCTGGCGCAGGACTGCCTGACCACGCTGATCGAACTGGATCCGTCGGGGACATCCGCCGAAGTCGTCGGCTCGATGATCGGCTACCTTCCAATCGAAGAAGGCAATGCGGCACTGATCGCAAAGATCGCGGAGCCCCGGATCCGGATCGTCTCTCTGACTGTGACCGAGGGCGGATATTACATCCACCCGGCCACAAAGGCCTTTGACGCAGACAATCCGGACATCCGGCAGGACGCCGCCACCCCGGACCGTCCGCGCACCGCATTCGGTGCGATCATTGCTGCCCTGAAACAGCGCCGGGACAGAGGTATCGGTCCCCTGACCCTGATGAGCTGTGACAATCTTCAGGGAAATGGCGCCATTCTGCGCCAGACCGTGGTGTCGCTTGCACGGTTGTCGGACCCGGAGCTTGCAGACTGGATCGGCGAGCGCTGCAGTTTTCCGAATTCCATGGTGGACTGCATCGTGCCGGCAACCGGTCCGAAGGAGATCGCTCTTGCCGAACAGATCGGAATTGCGGACCAGGTGCCGGTGACCCACGAAAATTTCCGGCAATGGGTGATCGAGGACGATTTCTGCGCCGGACGGCCGGAATGGGACAAGGCCGGGGCGACCTTTACCGATCATGTCCACGATTATGAGCGGATGAAGATCCGGCTCTTGAACGCAGGCCACCAGCTGCTTGCCAATTCCGCCGAAGTCCTCTCCGTCCCGACGATTTCAGCTGCCATGGACCATCCGCTGATCGGCGCTTTCTTCCGAAAAACGGCAAGCCGGGAGATTGCGCCTCACGTTGCCGCAGTTCCCGACATGCCGCCGGAAGCCTATATCGACCTGATTTCCAAGCGGTTTTCAAACCCGGCCATCGTCGACACCACCCGCCGTGTGGCTTTCGACGGCTCTTCGCGCCACACCGGCTTCGTGCTGCCGACAATCCGCGATGCGCTTGCTGCTGGCGCACCCATCCAGGGGCTGGCCCTTGGCGAAGCCGCCTGGGCGCGCATGTGTGCCGGAACCCGGGAAGACGGCAGCGAGATCGAGCCGAACGATCCGTTCTGGGCCGACCTTGTCGCAACGGCACGAGAAGCCCGAACCCGGCCCCACGCATGGCTGGAACAATCCCATACCTACGGAGCAATCGCCAATGATGCCGGTTTCGCCGAAGCCTTCGATCACTGGCTGAAGATGATCTGGAACGATGGCCTTGAAACCGCACTCACATTTTATTTGAGCGGCTCCTGACCTCAAGCCGGCTGGCAGCACATTCCGTTTCACGAAAAAGGCGGGCCTCATGAAGGCCCGCCTTTCTATTTTCAAATGCAACCACCCGGGGTCAGGTCAGGCCCACCAGTCATTGACATCACCGTCGATCAATCCGGCAAGCGCGCCGGAAAAACCTGCGTTGTAGTCAATGGCGACTTCGTTGGAGATGAAGTCCGACCGGTCATCGGTGTAGTTTCCGTTTACATCCGGGCCGCCGACCAGAGCACCGTTCAATGTGTACTCGTTGGGATCCGGATCGTTGATGTCGGTTGTCCCGGATGCTGCACGGTGATGCGGGTTCTGCGAATAATCATCCCCAAAACCAACGACATAGCTGAAACCGTCCGGATTGTCGCCGAGCATGTAGTCGAGCTGGTTGCTGGCAAACTCGTAGAGCGACCCGATCAACTCTGCATTGGCATCCGCGTCTTCTTCCGCCAGATCCTGTGCGTATTGCACAGCCAGCAAGGCTGTATTGGCCGAATACCGGTTCGATCCCCACTGATCGAGCCAGGCGAGCCCATCGTTGGTTTCAGTTCCGGGCGTCGTCGCGATCGAATTCATCCAGTAGTCGAGATGGTTTTCGATATCGTTGACATAGGTCTGATTGCCGGTTTGCCCGGCCAGAAGAAGAGCCGTGGCCTGGCTCTTCTCGTCCCAGCTATAGGCCCAGTTCGTACCACCTCCGGTGTAATAGGATTCCGACTTTGCCAGATAGTCCGAATCCCCGGTGGCCTGATAGAGCCAGTTAGAAGCCCAGGACAGCTCGTCTTCGTACCCGCTCCAGGAATTGTAGAACTGGCCGACGTCCTCGATCGCATCCGAATACTTGCCCTGATAGGCCTCGCCAAAGGCGAACAGTTGTTCCGCCTGAGCGAGCAATTCGTCAGCATATTCCGTTTGTCCGTCGTTTCGGAAAAGGATCGACGAAGCAGCAAGCGCGGCGGCGGTTTCCGCGACCACTTCCGTACCCGGATTGTCCGCGGTCACAGCATAAGTTGGCCGGTCCATCGTCATGTCCTCGGGCGCACCCCAATAGGAATGATCGATGTTGCCGTCACCGACCTGCGCATAGAACACGTCGTCCGACAAATCGTCGGGCGTGCCGTTGTCGTCATAGGCCCGCATGAAGTAGTCGTTCACCCATTCCAGATGGTTAAGCAGATCATCATAGGTTCCGGCGGCCTGATAGCCGTCGGCAAAACTGATGCCGCCCCAGGCCAGCGTCGTGGCAGTGTATGCCATCGGCAGACCGAACTTGACGTGGTCGCCAGCGTCATACCAGCCTCCGGTGAGATCGACACCGACATCGGATCCATCTTCAAGGGCGGAGTCCCCCCGCCAGGAAATCGGGTAATCCTCCGGCAGCTCACCCGAGTACTGGGCATAGTAAAACTGCATGGAGAGATCGAGCGCTTCCGCGTAGTCGGCGCTGCCAAACGGCCCGTTGCCGTCATCGGTCAAGTCGCTGGCGGTGTCTTCGCCCGTGCCACCATCGGTATCACCACCGGTCGCGTCATCCGTGCCTTCGTTGGTGTCATCATCAACAACATCAACCGGTTCATCGGCCTGCCCGCCGGTTCCATCATCGACCTCGCCATCGCCGTCAGCATCCGCATCAGCCGACAGAAAGGTTATTCCGGTATCCGTGCCATTGGCCTGGAACCCGAAGCTCGCCGACTGACCGGCAGCAAGCGTCCCGTTG
>NZ_SMMF01000017.1:0-207 GCF_009711355.1 Roseibium sp. RKSG952
CCGCCGCAAGGTTTCCCTCCGGCGTTTGGGCAGAACGTCTTCCCGTGAAGCCACGGGTGTGGCGGAGCGCGAAAGGCTTCCGCCTTGCGCTACTTGGTTCAAAACTGAGTTCTTCGGCAAAAGCACATTGCGCTCCGCCCGGGCTGTTTTTTGCGTCCCGTGGCACCTGACCCCGGCCAGATCCGGCAAAGCGGGCGTCACCCCGTT